>DATAQT010000087.1:0-31090 GCA_036264535.1 Paraburkholderia sp.
CTCCGCCGTGCTCGGCGGGCTCGGCATGTGGACGCTTTATACGTTCGCCAATCCGCTGACCATGTGGCTGACCATCGCCACCTTCGTTGGCTATGCCGTCATCTACACGCTGCTGCTCAAACCGGCCACGCCGCAGAACATCGTGATCGGCGGCGCCTCGGGCGCCATGCCGCCGGCGCTGGGCTGGGCCGCGGTCACGGGGCATGTGCCGGGCGACGCATGGATTCTGGTGCTGATCATCTTTGTGTGGACGCCGCCGCATTTCTGGGCGCTCGCGCTGTATCGCCGCAAAGACTACGAAAACGCCGGCTTGCCGATGCTGCCGAACACGCACGGCGAGAAGTACACGCGTCTGCATATCCTGCTCTACACGGTGATCCTGTTCGCGGTCGCGTTGATGCCGTTTGTCTCCGGCATGAGCGGCGTCGTGTATCTCGCGGCGGCGGTGCTGCTGGGGGCCGTGTTTCTCGCGTATGCGTGGAAGATCTACCGGGAGTACTCGGACGATCTCGCGCGCAAGACCTTCCGTTATTCGATCGTCTATCTGTCGCTGCTGTTCGCCGCGCTGCTGGTCGACCACTACGCGCGCGTCGTGATCGGCGCGTAACACCATGCTCAAGAACCGCTTCGCGCGCGTCGCGCGCGCCGCTGTGATGGCTTGCGCGCTCGGCGCGGCACTCGGCGGCACGCTTCTCATGGCGGGTTGCGGCAAGCAGCCGCCGGCCTTCTCGAATCTCGACATCACCGGCAATACGCAATTCGCCAGCGATTTCTCGTTGCCCGACACGTCCGGCAAAATTCGCACGCTTGCCGACTACAAAGGCAAGGTCGTCGTACTGTTCTTCGGCTACACGCATTGCCCGGACGTCTGCCCGACCACGATGGCCGAACTGTCGCAGGCGTTGCAGCAGCTCGCCCCGGAAGACGCAAAGCGCGTGCAGGTTCTGTTCGTCACCCTCGACCCCGAACGCGATACGCCGCAGTTGCTCGCGCAATACGTACCGGCGTTCAACCCGAGCTTCGTCGGTCTGCGTCCCGCCAACGAGGAACAGCTCGCGAAGATTGCGAAAGACTTCCGCGTCTACTACGCGAAGGTGCCGGGCAAGACGCCCGACAGCTACACGATGGACCACACGGCCGCAAGCTATGTGTTCGACACCGACGGCAAGCTGCGTCTGTTCGCGCGCGATGGCCAGGGCGCGACGCCGTGGGTGCATGACTTCAAGCTGCTGCTGGATTGACGCGCATCGCGGTCCGCTCTTTGCCGCGACGCCGCTCACACATCCGCTCACAAGTTTCCTCTTCGCGACCCGCGCTCAAGCCGGAATCGGCACATTCAGCCCGGGCGCAAGACGTGTCGTCTTGAACTCCGTCACCTCGTCGCGCTTGCGCTCCGCATAACCATATGCGGTAAGGGTATTTCCCAACTTGCCGCGCATATGAAACAATTTTGAGTTTGGTCGGCGACGCACCTGCACGAACGAGGGCGTCGTCCGTTTTTATCCAACTCCGGCAACGATCGGAGCCATCGACTAAACGTCGGTCAGCAACAGCGAGAATCACATGCAGCGCAGAAACATCCTCAAAGCCCTCACCGCAGTCGTCGCCGGTGCGGCGATCCTGACCAGCTTCGGTGCGCACGCCGACGACAAGGTCATCAAGGTCGGCACGATCGGCGGCCCGGACGCGCAGATCTGGGAAGTCGTCACCAAGGTCGCGAAGCGCGAAGGCCTGAACGTGAAGGTCATCGAGTTCAACGACTACATCCAGCCGAACGCCGCACTCGACGCGGGCGACCTCGACGCAAACAGCTTCCAGCACCAGCCGTACCTCGATAGCCAGATCAAGCAGCGCGGCTACAAGCTCGCCAACGCGGGCCTCACGTACATCTCGCCGCTCGGCGCGTACTCGAAGAAGCTGAAGTCGTTGAAGGATCTTCCGCAGGGCGCGAAGGTCGCGGTGCCTAACGATCCTTCGAACGAAAATCGCGCGCTGTTGTTGCTGCAGTCGCAAGGTCTGATCAAGCTGAAGGACGGCGCGGCCACCGGCGGCAACAATGCGACCCCGCTCGACGTCGTCGACAATCCGAAGAAGATCAAATTCGTCGAGCTCGACGCCGCGCAACTGCCGCGTTCGCTCGCCGACGTCGACGCCGCCGTCATCAACACGAACTTCGCGTTGGCCGCGGGCCTGCAGCCGACCAAGGATGCAATCGCGCTCGAAGACATCCACAGCCCGTACGCGAACCTGATCGCCGTGCGCGCGAAGGACAAGGATCAGCCGTGGGTGAAGAAGCTGGTCGCGGCATATCAATCGGAAGACGTGCGCCAGTTCATCAAGACGCAGTTCAAGGGTTCGATGGTGCCGTCGTTCTAAGCGACGCACTCAACGCGATCGCAAGGCATCGGGAAAAGCACGCGCCGCACAGGCGCGTGCTTTTTTTATAGCTCCATCTCCCATCTTTCGATCATCAGATCCTGGCCGAAGCGTCGCTGCGCCGCGCTGCCGGCGAGCTTGAATCCGGTGCGCTCGCAAAGCCGCCGCGACTCCGCCAACGTGCTCGCGGTGGTCAGCGTGAGCTTCGTGTAGCCCGCGCGCCGCGCGAAGCGGACGCATTCACCGAGCAGCTGCATGCCGATGCCGACCCGTCGCACGTCCGGCTCGACCCACAGCAAGCGCACGCCCGCGACCGTCGTCGACACCCCGACGAGGCATACCGAGCCGACCACCAGTCCTTCCTGTTCCGCGATCCAGCACTTCTCGCGCAACGGATCGTTGCGCTGTGCGTATTCGGCGACGACGCGTGCGAGCAAGCCCTCGAACGTGTGATCCCAGCCGTACTGCGCAGCGAACCACTGTGCCTGCCGATGCACGAGCCAACCGCATTCGCCGGCACGCGGCTGACGCAGCATCACGAGTTCGTGCTTCGGCTCGTCGCCGAGCAGGCGCTCGATCAGCTTCATCGCGCCGATCAACTGCTCCTGCGACAGCGCGCCGAGCCTGTCGAGCAGGTCGAGCGCTTCGTGGACGGCGGCGGCGTCGAGCGGTGTGTAGGTCGCGTGGCCGTGCTCGGTGAGCGCGATCAGGGACTGGCGCGCATCCGTGTCGGACGGGCGGCGCGTGATCAGATTGCGTCGTTCGAAGCTGGTCAGCAGGCGGCTCAGATAGCCGCTATCGAGCCCGAGCGCGCGCCCGAGCGCCGATGCCGTCTGCGCGCGAACGTGCGAAAGTTCGTGCAGCACGCGCACTTCCGTCAGAGAGAACTCGCTTCGAGCCAAACGCTCGTGCAGAGCGCCAATGCATCGGGTATAGAAGCGATTGAAATGGCGGACGGCCTGAGCGCGCCGCAGCGCCTCGGAATCTGTCAAGGGCGGCTCCCCGGGGACTTTTATGGTCTGTACACCGCACTATATTGGCATGACCCTCATTTACAAAGCGAGTCGAGTGCGGTCGCACCGGAATTGGTATTAAACAGGTATTGATCGGTGGGGCTATTTTAGATACCACTGGAGACGTTTTTGACCGCGCTGGTATCGTCAAGCGAACTCGATACGGGTATGTCCTGGTCCTTGAATTCCGGCGATCGGATCCTTCAAAACAGGCTGCGAGCCATATGTAGCAAGGTTTCCGGCGATCCAAGCCGGCATAGAACCAGTCTGTTGACTGGTATTATTGTGGTTATATAATGGGCTCTCATTTTCGAGAGCCGTACTGCTCGCGGCGTCCTTGGAGCCCCATGGAAACTCGCTGGTCCGCATTGATGCCTGACGTGCGCAACGTCACGCCGCTCTACCTGCAGCTCGCGCGCAACCTGGCGACGGCAATCCATTGCGGCGTCTGGTCGGCCGGCGAGGCATTGCCATCCGAGCGCACGCTGTCCGACGCGATCGGCGTGTCGCGCATCACCGCGCGCAAGGCGATCGAGCTGTTGGTCGAGCAGGGGCTGATCCGGCGCTCGCGTGGCGCGGGCAGCTTCATCACGCCGCGCGTCGAGGATCCGCTGTCGCGTCTCACCGGCTTCACGAAGAAGATGCAGCAGCGCGGTTTCCGGCCCGATTCGGTATGGCTCGAACGCGGCGTGCGCGCCGCCAATCGCGACGAGCTGCTGCACCTCGGTCTGTCGCCAGGAGCGGCCGTCACGAGCTTGCGACGGCTGCGGCGCGCGGACGGCATCGTCATGGCGGTCGAACATTCGGCGCTGCCGGTCGCGATCGTGCCCGATCCGCTCGTAATCGGCGACTCGCTCTACAGCTATCTCGAGCAACGCGGCGCGGCGGTCGTGCGCGCATTGCAGCACTTCCGCGCGGTCAACGCGTCGAGCGAAATCGCCGCACTGATGGACATCGAGCCGCGCACCGCGCTGCTGGTCATTACCCGTATCGGCTACAGCGCGGATCAGCGCGCGATCGAGCTGACCGACACTTATTGCCGCGACGACTACTACGACTTCGTCGCTGAATTGCGCACCTGAGCCGCGCGGCCCGCGTAGGCCGCACGTCCGTGCGGACGCACATTTGCCGCATACGTTTCACGCACCAGAGAGACTCATGCTGACCGGAAACATACTCACCACCGACGGGTGGATCCACGGCACGCTCGAATACGAAAACGGCCGCATCACGGCGCTGACAGGCGAGCGCGTCGATCCGTCGACGAACGACGCGCCGTACATCCTGCCCGGCTTCATCGATCTGCACGTGCATGGCGGCGGCGGGGCCGACGTCATGGAAGCCGGGGACGCGATCGAAACGATCACGCGCACCCATGCGGGCTACGGCACGACGAGCCTGCTCGCGACGACGATGACCGCGCCGCGTGATGAGCTGATGAACGTGGTCGCCGGGCTCGGCAACGTCACGCGGGTGCGCACGCCGGGCTGTGCGCGCGTGCTCGGCGTGCATCTGGAAGGGCCCTATATCAACCCCGGCAAGCTCGGCGCGCAGCCGGACGCGGCGGTATCGGCGGTGATGGACGAGGTGCTCAAGTATCTGTCGATCGCGCCGATCCGCGTCGTCACGCTCGCGCCAGAGATCGCCGGCCACATGGAGATCATCTCCGAGATGGCGGCGCGCGGCGTGCGGGTGCAGCTCGGCCATTCGCTTGGCACCTACGATGACGCGGTCGCCGCGCTCAAGCATGGCGCCTGCGGCTTCACGCATCTGTTCAACGCAATGTCGCCGCTGCATCACCGCAACCCCGGCATAGTCGGCGCGGCGCTCGCGCACGCCGAATACGCTGAAATCATTCCCGACCTGCTGCACGTGCATCCAGGCGCGATCCGCGCCGCGCTGCGCGCGATTCCGCGCCTGTATGTGGTGACGGACAGCACGTCAGCCACCGGCATGCCCGACGGCGAATACCGCCTCGGCAGCCAGCACGTGACCAAGTGCCTCGGCGGCGTGCGTCTCGCCGACGGCACGCTCGCGGGCAGCACGCTGACGATGGATCAGGCGCTGCGCAATCTTGTTTCGATCGGCCTGCCGATCGCCGATGTATCCCACCGTTTGTCGCGCTACGCCGCCGACTATCTCGGCATCGAGGACCGCGGCCGTATCGCGCGCGGTGCGTGGGCCGACGTGGTCGTGTTCGACCGCGAACTGGCGCTGAGTGCGACTTACGTCGAAGGAGAAGCCATTGTCGAATATGCTTAAGGAAGCGCTTGCGTCCGCGGAAACGGTCGCTGGGCAGCTCGAAGACACCTCGCGCGTCACGGCGCTCGCCGCGAAGCTCGCGCAACAGCCGCGCCATGTCGCGCTGACCGTCGCGCGCGGCAGCTCGGACCATGCCGCCAGTTACTTTGCATCCCTGACGATGAGCCGCCTCGGCGTGCCGGTTGCGTCGCTGCCGATGTCTGTCGCGACGCTGCAGCAGGCGCCGCTGCAGGTCCGCGATCAGCTTGCGCTGGCGTTTTCGCAATCGGGCAAGAGTCCCGATCTGGTCGGCACGATGAACGCGCTGCGCGCGGCTGGCGCTTTGACGGTCGCCGCGGTGAATGCACCGAACTCACCGCTCGCCGACGCGTGCGAGTGGCATCTGCCGCTCGTCGCCGGTCCCGAGCTCAGCGTCGCGGCGACCAAGAGTTATATCGCGATGCTGTCGATTTCCGCGCAACTGGTCGCCCATTGGCAAAACGACGCCGAGCTGCTTTCCGGGCTGAATGCGCTGCCCGAGGCGCTGGAACGCGCGGGCCGGCTCGACTGGTCGACGGCCGTGAACGAGTTGCGCGGCATCGAGCGCATGATCGTGATTGGCCGCGGCCTTGGCCTCGCGATCGCGCAGGAAGCCGCGCTGAAGCTGAAGGAAACCTCCGGCATCCAGGCCGAAGCGTTTTCGAGTGCGGAAGTGCGTCATGGTCCGATGGAACTGATCGACCGCGACTATCCGCTGCTCGTGTTCGCACCCCGCGGACCCGAGCAGGCGGGGCTGCTGCAACTCGCGCACGACATGCGCGCGCGCGGTGCGCGCGTGCTGCTCGCGGCGCCGGACGACGTCGCGGAAGCCTCGCTGCCGCTCGTCGCCACCGCACACGCGGCGCTCGATCCGATCGCCGCCATCCTGTCCTTTTACGTGATGGCCGCGGATCTTGCCGCCGCGCGCGGGCGCAATCCCGACGCGCCTCGCCATCTCAACAAAGTCACCGAAACTCATTGACGAGAATGACGATGCGACGTGTCGAGAAGTCCAGCCTGATGAGCCATTCCGAAGATCACATTGTTTTGTTAGCACCACTGACCGGTCCGGTCGTGCCGCTCGCGAACGTGCCGGACCCCGTGTTTTCGGGCGGCATGTTCGGCGACGGCATCGGCATCGATCCGCTCGAGGGGCGACTCGTCGCACCATGCGACGGCGTCGTCACGCATCTCGCGCGCACCGGCCACGCGGTGACGCTCGAGAGCGCCGAGGGCGCGCAGATTCTGCTGCATGTCGGTATCGACACGGTCGGTCTGAACGGCAAGGGATTCGCGCCGATGGTCGGGCAGGGCGCGCAGGTGCGCGCTGGCGACGTGCTGATCGAGTTCGATCAGGATCAGATTGCGCTGAATGCGCCGAGCCTCGTGTCGGTGATCGCAATTGCGAACTCGGATGCGTTCGAGGTGATCGAGCGCGCGCCGGCCGGTCCGGTGAAGGCCGGCGAAACGCCGCTGCTGGTGCTGCGCGCGCGCGACGGCGTTAGCCACGACACGGTGCGCGAGACGAGCGCCGCGCAGGTCATGGACGAAGCGCGCCGGCAGATCACGCTGACGCACGCGGGCGGCCTGCATGCGCGGCCCGCGGCGCGGGCGCGTGAAGCGGCGCGTGGCTTCGACGCGCGCGTCGAGGTGCGCTACGACGGCCGCAAGGCGCCGATCGAAAGCGTGGTGGGGCTGCTGGGGCTGGGCGCTGGCGAAGGCGCGAGCCTCGAACTGCTTGGCGTCGGTCCGCAGGCGCAGGCGGCGATCGATGCGATCGCTCACGAGCTGACGCGCGAAGTGCATGGCGAAGTCGAACAGAGGCCGGCGCGGCCGGCGCCAGCACCGGCTGCGGTCGTTGCGGTGCCCGCGGCTAGCGAGCCGCTCGCGCCGAATACGCTGGCGGGCGTGTGCGCGGCGCCGGGCGTCGCGGTCGGCAAGCTGGTGCGCTGGGACGACGCGGACCTCGATCCGCCGGAGCAGGCGAGCGGCACGTCGGCGGCCGAGAGCCGTCTGCTCGACAAGGCGATCGCAACCGTCGACGCCGATCTCGACACGATCGTGCGCGATGCGTCGCAACGCGGCGCGGTCGGCGAGGCGGGGATTTTCGCGGTGCATCGCGTGCTGCTCGAAGATCCGACGCTGCTCGACGCCGCACGCGATCTGATCAGCCTCGGCAAGAGCGCCGGTTTTGCGTGGCGCGCAGCGATCCGCGCGCAAATCGACATCCTGAGCAATGTGGAGGACGCGCTGCTCGCCGAGCGGGCCGCCGATTTGCGCGACATCGAAAAGCGCGTGCAGCGCGCGCTCGGCTACACGAACAGCGCGGCGCGCTCGTTGCCGGACGAGGCGGTGCTCGCGGCGGACGAATTCACGCCGTCGGATCTGTCGTCGCTCGATCGTACGCGCGTGACCGCGCTCCTGATGGCGCGCGGCGGCGCGACCTCGCACGCGGCGATTCTCGCGCGCCAGGCGGGCATTCCCGCGCTGGTCGCGGTCGGTGACGCGTTGCATGCGATTCCGGATGGCACTGAAGTGGTCGTGAACGCGAGCACCGGCCGGATCGAATTCGCGCCGACCGAACTCGACGTCGAACGCGCGCGCCGCGAACGCAGCCGCCTCGCCGACGTGCGCGAAACGAATCGCCGCACGTCGCAGCAGGCAGCGTCGACCGCCGACGGCCGCGCGGTCGAAGTGGCCGCCAACATCGCCACGCTCGACGACGCGAACGCCGCCGTCGACAACGGCGCCGACGCGGTCGGCCTGTTGCGCACCGAGCTGCTGTTCATCCATCGCCCGGAGGCGCCGAGCGCGGACGAGCATCGTCAGAGCTACCAGGCGATCGTCGATGCGTTGCGCGGCCGCACCGCGATCATCCGCACGCTCGACGTCGGCGCGGACAAGGAAGTCGATTATCTGACGCTGCCGCCCGAGCCGAACCCCGCGCTCGGTCTGCGCGGTGTGCGCCTCGCGCAGGTGCGCCCCGATCTGCTCGACGATCAGCTGCGCGGCCTGCTCGCGGTGCGTCCGGTCGGCGCCGTGCGCATCCTGCTGCCGATGGTCACCGATGCGGGTGAACTGATCCGCATCCGCAAGCGTATCGACGAGCTCGCACGCGAAGTGGGCAGCACGGAGCCGATCGAAGTGGGCGTGATGATCGAAGTGCCGTCGGCCGCATTGCTCGCCGATCAGCTCGCGCTGCACGCCGATTTCCTGTCGATCGGCACCAACGACCTGACGCAGTACACGCTTGCGATGGACCGTTGCCAGCCCGATCTCGCGGCGCAAGCGGATGGGCTGCATCCGGCGGTGCTGCGCCTGATTGCGGCGACGGTCGAAGGTGCCTCGAAGCACGGTAAGTGGGTTGGCGTGTGCGGCGCGCTCGCCGGCGACCCGCTCGCGATGCCGCTGCTCATCGGGCTCGGCGTGACCGAGCTGTCGGTGGATCCGGTGTCGGTGCCGGGCATCAAGGCACGCGTGCGCACGCTCGACTATCAGTTGTGCCGGCAACGCGCCCGCGACGCGCTTGCGCTCGACTCGGCGCAAGCGGTCAGAGCCGCGAGCCGCGCGACCTGGCCGCTCGATTGAATCAATAACCAAGCGAAGAACCTGTACGCCGCGCGTTCGGCAGCGCGTCTGCCTGCGCGCGCGGCACGATTTCCCAGCTAGCTGCACCACTCAACCAAGACGTACCCCTACCAGACAAAATTGGAGATACCGATGGATGGAAATCCGTTCCTGAAGATTCAGCGCCTGGGACGCGCGCTGATGTTGCCGATCGCGGTGCTACCGGTCGCCGGCCTGCTGCTGCGGCTCGGCCAGCCTGATGTGTTCAACATCAAGATGATCGCCGATGCGGGCGGCGCGATCTTCGACAACCTGCCGCTGCTGTTCGCGATCGGCGTGGCGGTCGGCTTCGCGAAAGACAATAACGGCGTCGCGGGGCTCGCGGGCGCGATCGGTTATCTGGTGCAGATCGCGGTGATGAAGGACATCAACGACAAGCTCAACATGGGCGTGCTGTCGGGGATCATCGCGGGGATCGTCGCGGGGCTGCTGTACAACCGCTACAAGGACATCAAGCTGCCCGACTACCTTGCGTTCTTCGGCGGCAAACGCTTCGTGCCGATCGTCACAGGGGTGGTCTGCGTGGTGCTAGGCATCATATTCGGGCACGTGTGGGCACCGGTGCAGAGCGCGATCGACCTGGCCGGCCACTGGCTCACGACGGCCGGCGCGCTCGGCGCCTTCGTGTTCGGTGTGCTGAACCGGCTGCTGCTCGTCACGGGTCTGCATCACATCCTCAACTCGCTGACGTGGTTCGTGTTCGGTACGTTCACGCCGGCGGGCGGCGCGCCGGTCACGGGCGACCTGCATCGCTTCTTCGCTGGCGATCCGACCGCGGGCACCTTCATGACCGGCTTCTTCCCGGTGATGATGTTCGGCCTGCCGGCCGCGTGTCTCGCGATGTATCACGAGGCACCGAAGGAGCGTCGCGCGATGGTGTTCGGCCTGCTGTTCTCGATGGCGCTCACGTCGTTCCTCACGGGCGTGACTGAGCCGATCGAGTTCAGCTTCATGTTCCTCGCGCCGGTGCTGTATGCGATCCACGCGCTGTTGACGGGACTGTCGCTCGCGATCTGCTCGGCGCTCGGCATTCACCTCGGCTTCACGTTCTCGGCGGGCTTCATCGACTACGTGCTGAACTTTGGTCTGTCGACGAAGGGCTGGTGGGCGATTCCGCTCGGCATCGTGTACGCGGTCCTGTACTACGGTCTGTTCCGCTTCTTCATCCGCAAGTTCAACATGGCGACGCCGGGCCGTGAGCCTGCCGCTGCCGACGAGCAGGTCGAGTCGTTCGTGGCGGGCGGTTTCGTAGCTCCTGCGGCCGGTGTGGCCGTGCTGCGTGCGCAGCGTTATATCGCGGCGTTGGGCGGCGCGGCGAATCTGTCGGTCGTCGATGCGTGCACGACGCGTCTGCGTTTGTCGGTCGTCGATGCGAACAAGGTCTCCGAGAGCGAGTTGAAGTCGATCGGCGCGCGCGGTGTGCTCAAGCGTGGCGGCAACGACGTGCAAGTGATCATTGGGCCGGAGGCGGACATCATCGCCGATGAGATGCGTGCGGCGATCGCGCAGGGCCTTGGCGATGCGGGGAAGGTGGCTGCTGCTGGGGCGGCGCCGGTTGCTGCCGCGGTGGCTGCTGCTGCCACGCCGGTCGCTCGGCACGCTCACGACGCGCAAGGTGGTCCGCTCGATCCCGATCCGTTGCGCTGGCTCGCCGTGTTCGGCGGCGCGGGCAACGTGGTGTCGCTCGATGCGGTCGCGGCGACGCGTTTGCGAGTGGTCGTGCGCGATCCGTCTGCGGTCGATCGTCAGCGGCTCGATTCGCTCGATACGGCCTGGGTGTCGACGAACACGTTCCATATCGTCGTCGGCGAGGCCGCGCAGCGCTATGCGCAGAAGCTGGCCGAGCGCCTGTCGTCGCAAGGCGGTGGCGCTGGCGTGGCGCCGGTGCCGGCGTGATCGATTGAACTACTGAGGCTGCCATCGCGCAGCCATGACCGGACGGCAAAAAGAAAGCGGCACCTTGTCTCAAGGTGCCGCTTTTTCGCTTTCTCAAGCAGCGCTCAGCGTACCACCCGCTTTGCCGGGCGCGCCAACTCGCGCGATTCGAGCCACATCACATTGATGACACCGAATGCCAGCGCGACGCCAATGCCGAGAATCCAGCTGAAATACCACATCACGAACTCCTGTTTTCCTGTTGAACCGTAGTGGCGGTCAATACATCGAATGGTGGTTTTCCTCGATCGCCGCGGCGGTCACCTTGCCGCGCATCACGCGGTACACCCAGCCCGTATAGAGAAGGATGATCGGCAGGAACACGATCACCGCGAACAGCATGATCTCGAGCGTCAGGCGGCTCGAGGTCGCATCCCACATGGTCAGGCTGCTGCGGCCGTCGAGCGACGACGGCATGATGAACGGGAACATCGAGAATCCCGCAGTCAGGATCACGCCGATGATCATCAGCGACGTCGACAGAAACGCGCTCGCCTCGAAGCGCGAACGCGCGAGCAGCGCCGCGAGCACCCCGCCGACGAGGCCCGCGAGCGGCGCAATCGCCATCCACGGATACAGCGCGTAGTTGCTCAGCCACAAACCCGGTGCGCCGACCACGGTTTTCATCAGCGGGTTGGAGACCGCGTCGAGCGGCGGCGCGTCGACGATCTGATAGCCGCCGATCATCGTCGCGACGAGCGCACCCGCGACGAGGAACAGCGCCACGGCGCACAGCGCCGCGAGCCGCAGCGCTTGCGATGCACGCTCGTGGACCACGCCATCCGTCTTCCACTTGACGAACGCGGCGCCGTGCGCGGCCAGCAGCGACACGCTGACGAGACCCGTCAGCAGCGCGAACGGATTGAGCAGGGCGAAGAAGCTGCCGTGATAGGTGACGCGCAGATCGGAGTCGAACGAGAACGGCACGCCCTGCAGCAGGTTGCCGAACGCGACGCCGAACACGAGCGCCGGCACGAAGCCGCCGATGAACAGGCCCCAGTCCCACGCGTTGCGCCAGCGCGGATCCTCGCGCTTGCCGCGATAGTCGAAGCCGACCGGGCGGAAGAACAGCGCGAACAACACGAGCAGCATCGCGAAGTAAAAGCCGGAGAACGATGCCGCGTAGGCGAGCGGCCACGCGGCGAACATCGCGGCGCCAGCGGTCACGAACCAGACCTGGTTGCCTTCCCACGTCGCGCCGACCGTGTTCACGACGATACGGCGCTCGGAGTCCGTTTTGGCGATGAACGGCAGCAGGATCGCCGCGCCCATGTCGAAGCCGTCGGTGAGCGCGAAGCCGATCAGCAGTACACCTATCAATACCCACCAGATCAGTCGAAGGGCTGCGTAGTCCATATGGGTTATTCCTCTGAAGCGGTGTGGCGGCGCGTCACGCGGCCGTGTTCGACAGCGGCTGCGTCACCGGCTGGCCGTTCTCGTGGTGATAGCGGCCCGTATGCAACGACGACGGGCCGAGCCGCGCATACTTGAACATCAGCATGATCTCGATGACGAATAGCCCCGTGTAGAACAGCACGAAGCCGGCGATGCTCAGATACAGATCGCGCGGCGTCAGTGTCGACGCGGCCAGGTTGGTCGGCAGAATGCCCGCGATGCTCCACGGCTGGCGGCCCATTTCCGCGACGATCCAGCCGAGCTCGGCGGCGAGCCACGGCAACGGTATCGCTATGACGGCCCAACGCAGGAACCAGCGACGCTTTTCGAGCAGCAGCGTGCGCTGCGCGCAGAACCAGAACGCGAGCACGAAGGTCGCGAGAAACAGCAGGCCAAGGCCGACCATCATGCGGAACGAGAAGAACAGCGGCAGCACCGGTGGAACCGTGCTTCTTGCCGCGGCGGCGATCTGGTCCGGTGTCGCGTCGGTCACGTTCGGCGTGAACGGCTTGAGCAGCAGGGCGTAGCCCAGATCGTCCTTGTGCTTGTCGAACTCGGCATGCGCGTCGTCGCTGGCGTCGCCGCCCTTCAACCGCTGCAACGCCGAATAGGCGAGCATGCCCTCCTTGATGCGGGCTTCGTTTTCGGCGATCAGGTCGCGCAGGCCGACCACCGGTTCGTGGAGCGAGCGGGTCGCGATGATGCCGAGCGCGTACGGCACCCGGATCGCGTAGTCGGTGCGCTGCTCCTTTTGATTGGGGATGCCAAACACGGTGAACGGTGCCGGCGCGGGCGCGGTCTCCCATTCGGATTCGATCGCGGCGAGCTTGATCTGCTGGACTTCACCGGTGCGATAGCCGGATTCGTCGCCGAGTACGATCACGCACAACGCCGACGCGAGGCCGAAGCCGGCGGCGATCGCGAACGAGCGCAGCGCGAACTCGGTGTCGCGGCGCTTGAGCAGATACCACGACGACACGCCGAGCACGAACATCGCCGCTGTCACATAACCGGCCGACACCGTATGCACGAACTTCACCTGTGCGACCGGGTTGAAGATCACCGAACCGATGCTGTCGAGCTCCATGCGCATCGTCTGGTAGTTGAACTTCGCGCCGACCGGATTGTTCATCCAGCCGTTGGCGACCAGAATCCACAGCGCCGACAGGTTCGAACCGAGCGCAACACAGAACGTGACGATCAGATGCTGTACTTTTGACAATCTGTTCCAGCCGAAGAAGAACAGGCCGACGAACGTCGATTCGAGAAAGAACGCCATCAGCCCTTCGACGGCGAGCGGCACGCCGAAAATGTCGCCCACGTAATGCGAGTAATAAGCCCAGTTGGTGCCGAACTGAAATTCGAGGGTGAGGCCGGTCGCGACGCCCATCGCAAAGTTGATGCCGAACAACTTGCCCCAGAACTGGGTCATGTCCTTGTAGATCTGCTTGCCGGTCATCACGTAGACCGACTCCATGATGACCAGCAGCCAGGTGAGGCCGAGCGTGAGCGGCACGAACAGAAAGTGGTAAAGCGCCGTGATGGCGAACTGGAGACGCGATAGCTCGACGACTTCGCTAACGGGCATGTTGATCACCTCGGGACGGATGCGAGGCAGGCACCGACAGCAGCGCCTGCGCGACCTGCTCAGGCGGCAGCATCATATGCTCCGCCTGTGGATGATTGAAGAATGTGTACTTGAGCACCATCAGTAGTACCAACTTGATGGCGAGGATGATGCAGAGATCGCGCGCCAGCGTTGGGCCGCGTACCCACCTGGTGAACCAGCCGCGCCAGCGCGACCGGAGTGTGCTGCTGCGATTGAGGGCTATGGTCATGATCGGTCGAAGACGACTTCACGCCGGTGAGTCCGGCTGGATCCAGATTGCCCTGGCCATCAGGCAGTCTGGCGAATGCATGCCGATTGTAGGAGGTGAACCTCGCGCGCTCAGGATTAGCCATGCGGCATCAAGTCGCGAAACTCGCCGCGGTTATCCAGTATTGCTACCGGACTTGCGATACGTCAAGAAAGGCTTACCGGCCCCCCGAGCCGAGTCTAGGGTGGGGCCGACGCGGATGCGCAGCCGCGAGGAGGACTGAAAGGACGAAAAGAATGTAAAAAGCCCCGCCGTCTTGCGAGGGCGGGGCTTGAGCGCGATGGGCGCCAGGTGGGACGTGGCTGCGTAAGCTGTGTCGTTTTTACCCACGTCATGGGCGGGACACAATCTACACGCGCATGGCTTCGACGCTTTACGCGTATTCGGTCAGCGCGCCGCGCATCTTCTTCATGGCGCTGGCTTCGATCTGGCGGATACGTTCGGCCGACACGCCGAACTCGTCGGCCAGCTCGTGCAGCGTCGAGCCGCCCGAGCCGTCGTCGGCCACCTTCAGCCAGCGCGCCTCGATGATGCGGCGGCTGCGCGGATCGAGCGCATCGAGCGCGCTCGCGATACCGTCGCTTTGCAGCCGGTCGCGCTGACGCGAAGCCAGCACCGCGGTCGGCTCGCTGTGCGAGTCGGCGAGATAGGCGATCGGCGCATACGACTCTTCACCGTCTTCGACCTGACCTTCGAGCGCGATGTCGCCGCCCGACAGACGCGTTTCCATCTCCGCGACCTCTTCGCGCTTCACGTTCAATTCCCTGGCGAGACCGTCGATCTCGTCAGGCGTGAACGCGCCGAAGCCCTGCTTGTGGCTGCGCAGGTTGAAGAACAGCTTGCGCTGCGCCTTGGTGGTGGCAACCTTCACCATGCGCCAGTTGCGCAGGATATATTCGTGGATCTCGGCCTTGATCCAGTGCATCGCGTACGACACGAGGCGCACGTTTTGTTCGGGATCGAAGCGCTTGACCGCTTTCATCAGGCCGATGTTGCCTTCCTGGATCAGGTCGGCGTGCGGCAGTCCGTAACCGAGGTAATTACGCGCGATGGACACGACGAGTCGCAGGTGCGACAGCACGAGTCGGCGTGCCGACTCCAGATTGTCCTGTTCGCGCAACTCAGTGGCCAACTGGCGTTCTTCCGCCGGCGTCAGCATCGGAATCCGGTTAACCGCCTGGATGTAGGCGTCGATGTTGCCCAGTTGACCGGACAGCAGCGAGGAATGCGAGAGCGCCAGTGCACCTGCCGAAGCGGCCTTAGCCGACGACGGGCTCAAAGTACTCGGAAGGGTCATTGCATGGCTCACGTGTGAAGCTCCTTTGGAATCAGACAATTGCGTATTCAGTAAAAGACTCCAGCGTCGGATGTTAGCACTCTGATCTGCTGAGTGCTAACACTTAGAGGCCGTAGGGGCATCCAAGTTCCCAGAACCCTATTGAATTTCGTCTTCTGATAGCCATCATACGCGCTATTTGGCTTGGCCGTTTGACCTGTGAAAGTGACGGGGCCGGTCCGCTACAATTTCATAATCACCCAATATTTTCAAACTGATAAGCGAATAATTGCGGTTAAACGCGCGTTCGATGCGGTATGTGCTTTTAATATTTTGCTTAAAATAAATGAAGCGACCGTCTAATACCGGCCAGTAGAGGGCCAGATGACCAGGAAGAACCTTCTTTTGCGTGGGCTTACTCTAAAAGGCGCGCATGCCGTTCCGCTATCAGGAGCGGCCCAGGCTGATCAGTTCGGCGTGCAGGTGGCCGCCCGCGCATTTCTTCCGACGTCGCATTGAGCAGCGCGTTTCAGTTCGCCGACATGGCGGGCGTCGGGCTAACGCTTCCAGCATGTTGCCAATGGCGGTATCAAAGAGCCGAATCCTGGTATAAATTTCAGCCAGCTATATCTGCAATATATCTTCTGACCGTGGCCGCCTGCGGCTCGCGGTGTGCGAGGGGCTCTGCAATGGCGGCAAAGATGATCGAAGCGATTCGCGGGCTCGAGCGGGAGCGTTTTCGCGCGATGGTCGACGGCGACGGCCAGTCGCTCGACACGCTGCTCGCGGACAACGTGAGCTACGTCCATACGAACGGCAAGCGCGAGACGAAGCGGCAGTTCATCGACGGAATCATCGCGGGGCGCCGCCGTTATCGGCAGATCGAGGTGCAGTCGCAGGACGTGTTGCCGGCCGGCCGCGAAACCTACGTGGTCACGGGCCGCGCGCTGATCGAGATGGAGGCGAATAACGGCGCGCTGCTGTTTCCGATTGCCTATACCGCGATTCATACGCACGAAGACGGGCAGTGGCGGCTGATCGCCTGGCAGGCGACGCGTTGCGCGCTGGAGTGAGATTGTCTTTGCGCGGGCGCGCCTCGTGAGCGCGTCGGCGGGGGTAGCGGAATGCAGGTGAACATTCCGCTCCTGATCGCTCAAAGCCCGGTTCAGATTCACGCGGTTACGAATTCGTCAGCTTTGTCGCGACTGTTTGCACGGCCCTCAGCGACTACGGCGTACGCGACGCGGGCCTCGCACGCGCCATGCATCGCCACCTCTCCCGCATACGGATGCCGCGCGGCCATCGGAATCCGCGTGCAGCGCTCCGCCACGTGCCTGATCGTCGCGAGATCCGAAAAGTCCAGACCGCTGTCGATGCCCATCGCGTCGAGATTCATCGCGAGCGTGACGAGATCGACGTTGCCGGTGCGCTCGCCATTGCCGAACAGACAGCCTTCGACGCGATCCGCGCCCGCGAGCAGCGCCAGCTCCGCCGCGGCCACCGCGGTGCCGCGATCGTTATGCGGATGCACCGACAGCACGATACTGTCGCGATAACCAAGATTGCGGTGCATCCATTCGATCTGGTCGGCGAACACGTTCGGCGTAGCCGCTTCGACGCTCGCCGGCAGGTTGACGATCATCTTGTGATCGCGCGTCGGCCGCCACGTTTGCGCGACGGCGTCGCAGACCTCGCGCGCGAACGGCAGCCCGGTCGTGTTGAAGGTCTCGGGCGAGTACTGGAAGGTCCAGTGCGTAGCCGGCCGCGCCTGCGCGTGTGCCTTGATGAGGCGCGTGCCTTCGACAGCGAGCGCCTTGATCTGGTCCTTCGACTGGTTGAACACGATGCGCCGGAACGACGGGCAGATCGCGTTATACAGATGCACGATCGCGCGCGGCGCGCCTTCGAGCGCCTCGAACGTGCGTGCGATCAACTCCGCGCGCGACGGCACGAAAACTTCGATCGTGACGTCGTCGGGAATGCGCCGCTCGTCGATCAGCTTGCGCACGAAGTCGAACTCGGTCTGCGACGCCGACGGAAAGCCGACTTCGATTTCCTTGAAGCCGATCGCGACCAGCATCTCGAAGTATTCGATCTTCTGGGCGGCGTCCATCGGCTCGATCAGCGCCTGGTTGCCGTCGCGCAGGTCGGTGCTCATCCAGACCGGCGCGGTGTCGATCGTGCGACTCGGCCATTTGCGGCCGGTCAGCCGCACGGCGGGAAAGGGGCGGTACTTTTCAGCGGGATTGCGCAACATGGTGAGATGCCTCATTCCTGGTGTCGTCGGCGGAGGGCCGGGCGTCGAGCGGTTGGCCGACTGTCACGGATGCACGATGCGGATGCTGCCCGTGCAACGTGCATTTGATCCTCTCGCTTCGTCCGCGCGGTAAACGGACGAATGAAACGACGACTGGTTGTGGAGAACTACGACGGGGGTGAAGCGAAACTGCCGGAACTACGGGGAGGACCGCCGACGGCAACCGAAGCTGCCAGCGCGCGGCGCTACGCGTGACTTAAGCCAGGCGTAGCGATAGGGGCCGCGCCAGGCGGCCGGAGGTAATTCGGAGGGTGTTCGGAAGGGAACGCATGGGGCCAAATGTATGACGGTACGCGCAGGCCTGTCAACCCGCGGCCGTTAGCCCGTTAGCCGGCTGTCTTCGCGATGTCGGCGATCAGCTCGACCTGCCGCTCGATCGCGCCTGGCACCGGCGCTTCGCCACGCAGCACCGCGTCGATCCAGGCGGCCGTGGTTGGCGCGTCGCGCGCCTCGGGCAATTCGACCTCGGGCGCATCGGGCGACGAGCGCTCGTGCGGCAGCCGCGTCTCGCAGATGCCGTCATGCAGCCAGTCGACCTGGACCTGGCGGCGCGTATCGGCGACCGCCTCGCCTTCGGTGCCGCGCGCGAGCAGCGCGCCGCCGACGGCCGCATCGGGATGCGTGATGAACAGCTGCGTGAGACTGTCGCGATACGGCGGATGCGTGTAGTTCACGAGCCGCAGTCCCGCGGGCGCGAACGGCTGCAGCAGCTTCACGAGCGTATGCGTCGAATTGCGCACGCCCATGCGGCGGCGCAGCGCGAGCAGGCGCGCAAGCTTGGGAGCGAGCACGTCGATCGATGCGAAGGCGACGCGGCGCTCGGCCAGGCCGGCCTCGATCTGCGCGTGCGACTGCGCATGCGCGATGCGTAAATGCGTGAAGATTTCCGCGCTCGTCACCCGCCCCGGATCCTCAGTGACGCCGTGCACGAGCACCGGCACGCCTTCGCGCGCGAGCAGCAGCGCGAGCAGCGGCACGAGGTTCGGCTGCTTGCGCGCGCCGTTATACGACGGAATCGACACCGGCCGAAACACGCCGTGCGGCAGCCGCACCGGCTCGAACGACGTGTGCGCGGCGGCCAGCATCGCGGCCAGCTCGTCGGCGGTTTCGCCTTTCACGCGATACGCGAGCAGCACCGCGCCGAGCTCGAGATCGTCGACGCGACCGTCGAGTATCGCGGTATACAGCGCGCGGGTGTCGTCGGCGGTCAGCGCGCGAGCGCCGTTCGGGCCGCGGCCGATTTCCTTGATGAATCGGGCGCAGGGGAAGGGAGAAGTGGTATCGGTGGAGTCGGTCATCGGGGGCAAGAGGCGCGTGGCGTGCCGCACCAGGACGGCTCGCTCCGCGATTCGGGGAGTTATTCAGCGTGAGTATCGCATCTATGGCGAGCGGGCGAAAAGCAACGCAGTGACCCGCGACGGCCCGCCTGACACGCACCCGCACCGTGCCGCGCGTTACACTCGATATTTTCTCGCCGCCTCGGCGGCGCCCATCGAAAAACGGAGAACGGGATGAGTTACGTATTTGCACCCGCACCGCAGGTCGCGGTGCCAGTCGTGGGGTCGAGCGAGCAATTCGCGGTGCGGCGCATCTACTGCGTGGGGCGCAACTACGAGGCGCATGCGCGCGAGATGGGCCACGACCCGGACCGCGAACCGCCGTTCTTCTTCACGAAGCCCGCCGATGCGGTCGTCTACGTTGCGCCGGGCACGACCGGCGAATTCCCCTACCCGTCGCAGACGAAGAACGTCCATTTCGAAATGGAAATGGTCGCGGCGATCGGCACGGGCGGCAAGGACATCCCCGTCGACAGCGCGCTCGACCACGTCTACGGCTACGCGCTCGGTCTCGACATGACGCGCCGCGACCTCCAGGGCGAAGCGAAGAAGATGGGACGTCCGTGGGATACCGGCAAGGGCTTCGATCACTCGGCGCCGCTGGGTCCGATTCATCCGGCCGCGACGGTGGGTCACATCGGCAAGGGCGCGATCTGGCTGTCGGTGAATGGCGAGGACAAGCAGCGCTCGGATGTGTCGCAGTTGATCTGGTCGGTGGCCGAGACGATCGCGTATCTGTCGACGCTGTTCGAACTGCGCCCCGGCGACCTGATTTTCACCGGCACGCCGGAAGGCGTCGGCGCGGTTGTGAAGGGCGACCTGATGAAGGGCGGCGTGGACGGGCTCGGCGAATTTAGCGTGCGCGTTGTCTGAGACGGTTAGCGGGCAGGTGGAGGAGGCAGACAACATGAAGCTCTACAGCTATTTCCGTAGCTCGGCGTCGTATCGCGTGCGCATCGCGCTGAACGTGAAGAACCTGCCGTACGACTATGTGCCCGTGCACCTCGTGCGCGGCGGTGGCGAGCAGCTGAAGCCCGACTACCGCAAGATCAACGCGGACGGTATCGTGCCGACGCTCGCCGACGGCAGCCACTTGTTGCCGCAATCGCTCGCGATCATCGAGTATCTGGAGGAGACGCATCCCGAGCCGCCGCTGCTGCCCAAGGCGCCGCTCGATCGCGCTTATGTGCGCTCGGTGGCGTTGCAGGTCGCGTGCGAGATTCATCCGCTGAACAATCTGCGCGTGCTGCGGTATCTGAAGCACACGCTGTGTGTCGACGACGACGCGAAGGACGCCTGGTACCGGCACTGGATCGACGCGGGCTTCGCGACGCTGGAGACGCACCTGGCGGCCGACGCGCGTACCGGCAAACTGTGTTTCGGCGACACGCCGACACTCGCCGACGCGTGCCTGATCCCGCAGGTGTTCAACGCGCAGCGCTTCAAGGTCGACACTGCAAAGTTCCCGACGATCCAGCGCATCTACGATCACGCGATGCAACTCGACGCGTTCGCGCGCGCGGCGCCGGGCGTGCAGCCCGATGCGGAGTGAGCGCGTGACGGCGTGACACGTCGAGGGCGGCTGGTAACGAAAAAAGGGCACTCCGCGGAGTGCCCTTTTCCTTTGGTCCGCCGTGAGCGTGGCGGCTATCGCGCGTTCAGCCGCCCAGCAGTGCGTCCGAAAACTCTTCGGCGCTGAACGGCTGCAGATCCTCGACCTTTTCACCGACGCCGATGAAATACACCGGAACCGGTCGCTGCCGCGCTATCGCCGCCAGAATGCCACCCTTCGCGGTGCCGTCGAGCTTGGTGACGATCAGACCGGTGAGGCCGAGCGCGTCGTCGAACGACTTGACCTGGGCGAGCGCGTTCTGGCCGGTGTTCGCGTCGATCACGAGCAGCACTTCGTGCGGCGCCCCGTCCTGCGCCTTGCCGATCACGCGCTTCACCTTGCGCAGCTCTTCCATCAGATGCAACTGCGTGGGCAGACGGCCGGCCGTGTCGGCCATCATCACGTCGATTTTGCGCGCACGCGCGGCGCCGACCGCGTCGAAGATCACCGCGGCCGGGTCGCCGCTTTCCTGCGCGACCACGGTCACGTTGTTGCGCTGGCCCCAGACGGCGAGCTGCTCGCGCGCGGCGGCGCGGAACGTGTCGCCGGCGGCGAGCAGCACCGATTGGTCGAAGCTCTGCAGATGCTTCGCGAGCTTGCCGATACTGGTGGTTTTGCCCGCTCCGTTGACGCCGGCGATCATCATCACGAGAGGCTGCGCGCGGCCGAGCATCAGCGACTTTTCGAGCGGCTTCAGCAACTCGACGAGCAGCGTGCGCAGCGCGATCTTGACCTGCTGCGGATCAGTCAGGCGCTCGCTGCGTACCTTCTCACGCAGCGCTTCGAGCAGGAACTCGGTCGCCTCGACGCCAGCGTCCGACATCAGCAGCGCGGTTTCGAGTTCCTCGTACAGGTCCTCGTCGATCTTGGTGCCGACGAAAATGCCGGTCAGGTTCGAACTGGTTTTCGCGAGCCCGCTCTTCAGGCGCGTGAGCCACGAGCGCTTCGCGCCGGCGTCCTGCATGGGCGGCGGGACGATTTCGACGGTGCCGACCGCGTCGTCTTGCGACTCCGGCTGCGGCTCGATGATGGTCGTGGCCACGGGCGGAACGGCGGCCTCGGTAGGGGCAATGGGCTCAACGGGTGAAATGGGCTGCACCGGCGCAACGGGTTCGACCGGCGTGGCCTCGGCTGTCGCGCCGTCTTGCGCCGCCAGCGACTCGTCTGCGGCGGTATCGGACTCTTTCGAACCCTTGAATCGTTTGAAAAAGCTGAACATGATCTGGCGTATGGGAGAGCGCGCCGATGCGCGCAGCCGGCACGGGACCGGCGAAGCGGTGGGCAGCGCCGGATGCGAAAGGGCGGGCGCTGGCAGCCGCACATTTTATCAGGCGTGCCGCGGCGCGTCGTAATAGCCGCTCGGCCAGTCTGGACGCGGGCCGTCCCTGTGGTAACGTGGGCGCTCCAGCCCGCGCGCATCGGCGCTGCGGACGTCTTCATCACCTAGCTGAAACTGCACGACACTGCATGCCTCGTTTAGCACCTTCACGCGCCGCCGGCGCTTCGTCCAAAAGCGGCAAGCCGCATGCCATTCGCATCATCGGCGGCGACTGGAAACGCACGCCGCTGCCCGTGCTCGATCTGGACGGCTTGCGCCCAACGCCCGACCGCGTTCGCGAAACGCTGTTCAACTGGCTAGGCCAGCATCTGGACGGCCAGCACTGCCTCGATCTGTTCGCCGGTAGCGGCGCGCTCGGCTTCGAGGCCGCGTCGCGCGGCGCTGCTCGGGTGCTGATGGTGGAGCGCCATGCGCGCGCCGCCGGCCAGTTGCGGGCGAACCAGCAGCGGCTGGAGGCACGCATGATCGAAATCGCCGAGGCCGATGGCCTGCGTCTTGCTGCGAGTCTCGCGCCCGGTTCGTTCGACGTCGTATTCCTCGATCCGCCGTTCGATGCCGATCTGCTCGGCAAGGCGCTAGCGGTGACGGTGCCGCTCGTGCGCGCCGACGGCTATCTTTATGTGGAGGCTGGAGAAGCACTCGAACCGGCCGCTCACGAGCCGCTCGCGGGCTGGGAGGTTGTGCGGCAGGGCAAGGCGGGCGCTGTCCACTTTCATTTGCTGCAGCGCGAAAATAAGGAATAATGCGCGTTCCAAAAAAGGGCCGGGCGGTTTATCGTCACGCGCGGCAGGTGCCAAATCGTCGCGTGGACGCTTTGACCTGCCCCTTTGTCTGAAGAGAGGAGAAGTCTCATGGTAGTCGCCGTGTACCCGGGCACGTTCGACCCGCTGACGCGCGGTCACGAAGACCTCGTTCGGCGCGCGTCGAGCATTTTCGACACGCTGGTGGTGGGCGTGGCCGACAGCCGTGCCAAGAAGCCGTTTTTCACGCTCCAGGAGCGCCTCGCGATCGCGCATGAGGTGCTCGGCCACTACCCGAACGTCCAGATCATGAGCTTCAAGGGGCTGCTCAAGGACTTCGTGCGGACCAACAACGCACGGGTGATCGTCAGGGGCCTGCGCGCGGTATCGGACTTCGAATATGAGTTTCAGATGGCGGGCATGAACCGTTATCTGTTGCCCGACGTCGAGACGATGTTCATGACGCCGTCCGATCAGTACCAGTTCATCTCGGGAACGATCGTGCGCGAGATCGCGCAACTGGGCGGCGACGTCAGCAAGTTCGTATTCCCGTCGGTCGAAAAATGGCTGAAGGAGAAGGTCGCGTCGCTGGATCCGCAGGACGGCGCTCAGGGCACGTGAGCTCGAGCCGCACGAAGGGCCGGTTTTGACGGATCGAAACCGGCCGCGGCCGACATCTGGCGGGAACAACACGGCCTCGATGACTCGTTACAAGTGCGTCAGTTGGTTGTTCTAAGTAATCTTGACGCGTGGTATGAGTGCGAACATTGATACCGCAGTTACGCGCGGCTATTGGTGTATTCGATCGTTTGCGCAAGTTGCGATGCGGCGATCCTGGCGATCTCCGTCTTGCCGAACCAGATGACGAACAGGCCGGGATCCGCGGCGCTTCGTTGTACTTTCACCTTCTTGCCCGCCTTGTGTGTTCGGCCAACGTCAAGGCCGATGTATTTGCTTTCAACGGCGACAAGCAATTTCGCGGGGCGCGGTAGCTCGTGGCTCACGACGTTTCACCTTCTGCGTCAATCAAGCGTTCTAAATCCCGAACTTGCCAGATGCGAATCCGGACGAGATGCGAAACAGGCTGGAACCGTCGAACGCTATATTTTTTGTATCGATTTTGTCAAGAGGGTGATGCGGCGGCAGCATCGACACGATAGCGACTGCTAGCGCATGGGTGGATACATAACTTGCATGACGCGTCGCTGCCGCAGTGCTGCTGAGGAGCTTTTTCTCCGGGGAGCGTCCGTTTAACCGACGCAGAAAAGTATCAGCTTCCTCTTGCTGCCTTGGTGAACGCCTCAGCAAGTTTGTCAAAGTGTCGGAGGGCCGCTGGAGTGAGTTCGACCTGTTTGCGGCGAGTGTCTTCGGTGTCGTTGAGCAGGAGCCAGCCCTTTTCGCGCATTGACGTGATACGAGCATGCAAGGTCGCCGGCGACCCGAGCTCACTTTGGGCCATCATGTCTCGAACCGACAGCCGCTCGTTTTTTTGCCGCATGCGAGCAACAAACTCCAGGATTTTTTCTTCGAGCGGATCGAGCGCAGGAAGTGAGGGCAGACCTCGCAGTGCTTCGGTCAGTTGAAGAAATCGAAGGTAGATATCAGCAGGGCGGGTCATGACCATCGCTCCAACGAAAACATCGCTCACCCGAGCGCGGAAAGCGAACTGTGATGCTACCCAGCGACGACCGGGCATCCCTATTTTATCTCCGCGGCTAGTTTGCGGTTACATTTCCGCCCGGTCGCGGGCACGGCCAGCATGTTCGTGTTGTCGCTCTGGTCACTATGGCGTTCTTACGATAGGGCGATCGTCGGTCGGCTTGCAGAGGCGGTAGGGCGCTACGTGCTCGTAAAGGATCGGCCAGTCGACCGCGAGTAGCGGAATCGTCGGATCTCTCCGGTACCAGTACGCGACAAAGCGGGCCCATCCTCCAAGAAATATCCCAGTGCCAGAACTCAGCAGACAGGGAGGGCGGGCGACGGGCGGAACCACCATCCGCGGCATTTCCGCCGCCAGGACTTCAAGCGCGTCCGAAGATCCGCGTGACGCGGTCAGGGTGTCCTCGGTATCAGACAGGTATCGACGCACTTCTTCCGCCACACGCGTGCAACGAAGTTCCAGGTAAGAGGCGCGAACTTCATCGAGTGCTGAACCCGGCACAGACGAATAATCGGCGCCACCTAGTCTTTCTAACGCAACACGCCTGACGAAGTCAGGAAGCGCCCCCAACCTTGTCTCGCTGCCTGGCAAGGCGTCCTGAAAGAAGGGATAGCACGCGAGCCATGGGGCCGGCGCGCGTTCCACCGGCCGACGTGCCGATGCCCACCGGTTCGTCCGGACCGCGAGTTCCATTCCAGCCTGTTCTCTCAGGTTCATCGCTATAAAAAACATATCAATATGGACGTGGCTGTCCCTTCTTGTCGAGCCCGACACAAAGCTATAGATAGGTTGTCGGTCGCGTCGCGCAGAACTTTAGGACGGAGGTGGAATTAATTGCGTTAGCACCGTCACGTATTCGGCCGAAAGCCGCTCGCTGGTACTCGCTGAACGACACACGGTCACGCTATGATGCATCCAACAAAAGCGATAGAGGATGGCCTGCCGCGATGTCTAGCTTACGTTTGCATTTCTGGTCGATCACCGGAACCCTGATCGCGTTTCTGGTGTCGCTGTGGATCAATCAGGTGGTATTTACTCATACGTCGTTCGTGCAGGGCATCAACTGGATTTACCTGCCGTCTGGTGTTCGGCTTCTCGGTACGTTGCTGCTTGGGTTCGATGGCGCAATCGGCCTGCTGCTCGCCGGTCTGATTACCGACTTTCTCTACTGGTTTCCGCATGACCCGGTGCGTGCAATCGCAGGCGCTTTCCTTGGGTCCCTCGCACCGTATGTGGTGTACCGGCTTGCGCTTGAGTACTACGATCTGCGTGCATCACTGACGAACCTGACGCCGAAGCGGCTTGTTGTTCTGGCTCTCGCCTATTCGATAGCGAATCCGCTGTTTCATCACGTGTGGTTTGCGCTGACCGGTACGACGAAGAACTGGTTCGAAAGCTTCTTCAGCATGTTTGTGGGCGATTTGACCGGCGCGTTGATCATGCTGTATGTGATGAAGGGGATCCTGGCCTTGTTGCCGAAACAGCCGGGCAATTCCCGCATGTCGAATCGCATGTTCAGCATTCAGTTGGCGTTGGACAGTGCATACGCCAACCAGTTGACGACGAAGCGTGTCTGACTGACTAGTCTTCGGATGGTCAATGGAATGATGGAGGGAAGCGGCGTCTGTTTTGGCAAATGCCGCTACTGCTTCCCTGGGCAAGTTTGCACGACTGTGCGGAAGGCCGAAAAGCTATAATATGTTGTTTTAGCTAGGAAAGTTGGTGGCACCATGGCCCTGATGATTACCGACGAGTGCATTAATTGCGACGTCTGCGAGCCCGAGTGCCCGAACGACGCGATTTCGATGGGCACGGAAATTTATGTGATCGACCCGAAGAAGTGCACCGAGTGCGTCGGTCATTTCGAAGAGCCGCAGTGCATTCAGGTGTGTCCGGTGGAGTGCATCCCGCGTGACCCGAACCACCTTGAAACGCCCGAAGGATTGATGGCGAAATATCACGCGTTGCAGGCGGCCAAGGGCGCCTGAAATTCGCGGGTGACGCGTAAAAGAAAACGGCGAAGGCTTGGGGCCTTCGCCGTTTTTCTTGCGGCGGCGTTTCTAGCTTCCGTTAACCGACGTAAGCGCTGAAAATGCCGCGCAACGCGTCGAGCAGGATCTCGCATTCGGCGTCGGTACCGACCGAGATCCGCAAGTGTTGGTCAATGCGCGGTGCATTGAAATGACGCACGAAAATCTCCTTTTCCCGCAGTCGCGCCGCGAGTGTCGCCGCGTCGTACCCTTCATGTCGCGCGAACAGCAGATTCGCGGCTGACGGCACCACCTCGAAGCCGAGCGCGGTCAATTCCGCCGCGAGCCACTCGCGGCTCGCGATCACCTTCGCGCAGCATTCGCGGAACCATGCGTCGTCTTCGTAGGCGGCGGTGGCCGCGGCTTGCGCGAGGCGGTCGAGCGGATACGAATTGAAGCTGTCCTTCACGCGGTTGAGCGCATCGATCAGCGTGGGATCGCCGAACGCAAAGCCGACGCGCATGCCGGCGAGCGAACGCGACTTCGAAACCGTCTGCACGACGAGCAGATTCGGATAGCGATCGATCAGCGCGATCGCCGACTCGGCACCGAAGTCGACATACGCTTCGTCGATCACCACGACCGAATCTCGCTGGCTCGCGACGAGGCGTTCGATTTCCGCGAGCGGCAGCGGCCGGCCGGTCGGGGCGTTCGGATTCGGAAACAGGATGCCGCCGTTAGGCACCGCGTAGTCGTCGACGTTGATCGCGAAGCTGTCGTCGAGCGGGACGGTCCGGTTTTCGACCTCGAACAGCTTCGCGTAGGTCGGATAGAAGCTGTACGTGATGTCGGGAAACAGCAGCGGCTTGTCGTGCTTGAGCAAAGCCTGGAACGTCAGCGCGAGCACTTCGTCCGATCCGTTGCCCGCGAATACCTGCTCGGCGCGGATGCCGTGATACGCGGCGACCGTTTCGCGCAGCTTGCGCGCACTCGGATCGGGATAACGGCGCAGCGCGTCGGCCGTTGCGCCGAGCTCACGGTGGATCGCGTCGAGTACGCGCGGCGATGGAGGATACGGATTCTCGTTGGTGTTCAGCTTCACCGGATGCGCGAGCGCGGGCTGCTCGCCCGGTACGTACGGCGTCAGACGGTGAACGATGTCACTCCAGTAGCGGCTCAAGCGATTCTCCTCGCGAGGTCGGTTGCGGGTGTCGATGAATGTGGCGCGCGTCAGCTGTTGTTGCGATGCAGTTGCATCATCGCGCGTTCTAGCTCGCCCTTGATGACTTGCGGCATTATCGCGAGTGCACGCTCGATCGACGCGTCGATGACCTCCTGCTCTTCGCGCCGCGGCGGCTTCAGCACATAGTTCGCGACGTCCGGCTTCGCGCCGGCGCGCGCGCTTTCGGGAATCAGATCGCGCGGATGGCCGATGCCGATCCGTAGCCGCCAGTATTGCTGTGACGACAGATGCGCGCTGATGTCCTTCAGCCCGTTATGGCCGCCGCTGCCGCCGCCAAGCTTCAGCTTGACGCTGCCGGGCGGCATGTCGAGTTCGTCGTGCGCGACGAGGATCTCGTCGGGCAGGATCTTGAAGAACTGGGCAACCGCGACGACCGATTGGCCTGAGCGGTTCATATAGGTCTGCGGCTCGAGCAGATGCACTTCCTCGCCATGCAAGCGCGCCTTCGCGTAGAAGCCGTGGAAGCGCCGCTCATCGCGCAGCGTGGTGCCTGCCTCGCGCGCGAGTTGATCGACCAGCCGGAAGCCGGCGTTGTGACGCGTCGCGGTGTATTCGGCGCCCGGATTGCCGAGCCCGACCATCAGCTTGATCATGATTGCGTGAGTCCACCAGGTCCGGAAGTGAAACGCAGCCGGACTGGAAAAAGCCGAAAAAAAACCCGCCAGGGCGAACCTCGGCGGGTCACATCGACCGTTTCATCGGAAACGGATCGAGAGGATTGCTTGCTTCGAACCGAAAGGCTCTTAAGCAGCCGGCGTTTCGCCGCCTTCAGGAGCTGCAGCAGCAGCGTCTTCAGCGACTGCGCCAGCCGGGATCGTTGCAGCAGCGACCACCGGGTTTTCCGCGTCGACGTGAGCGACGAGCGCCACACCTGCCGGCAGCGGGATGTCCTTCGCGTGAACCGATTGACCTGCTTCGATCTTCGCGAGGTCAACTTCGATGAATTCCGGCAGTGCCGACGGCAGGCACTCGATTTCGAGTTCGTTGAGGACGTGCGAGATCACCGCGCTCGACAGCTTCACCGCCGGGTTGGATTCCTGGTTCATGAAGTGCAGCGGCACCTTGGTGTGCAGCTTCTTCGTTGCGTCGACGCGCTGGAAGTCCACGTGCAGCACGAGTTGACGGAACGGATGGTATTGCACGTCGCGCAGCAGAACCTGTTGCGACTTGCCTGCCACTTCCAGGTCGAGGATCGACGAGTGGAAAACTTCCTTCTTCAGCGCGTGCCACAGGGCGTTGTGATCGAGTTCGATCAGTTGCGTGTCAGCACCAGCGCCATAAACGATACCCGGGGTCTTGCCCGAGTTACGCAGGCGGCGGCTCGCACCCGTACCTTGCAGGGAACGCTCGAAAGCGACTACTTTCATGTTGAATCTCCAATGCACTGCCCGCGACCAGGCAGTAAAAACAGGGCCTCGAAGCCGTATCGGCTGAGGCCCGGGAGTGCGGCACGAACCTTCGTCCGTTCATGCCGATTGTGCAAAAACGCCGCGTGTCGCATGAAGCGGTACGCGGCGTCTCCGCAAATGCTTAACTTTCAGCGAATAGCGACATCACCGAATCGCCGCGACGGATGCGCGAGAACGTTTCGGCGAGCAGGCCCGCGCTGGTCAGCGAACGGATCTTCGCGCACGAACGAGCTTCTTCGCCGAGCGGGATCGTGTCCGTGACCACGAGTTCGTCGAGTGCGGAAGCGGCGATACGCTCGCCCGCACCGCCCGACAGAACCGGATGGGTAGCGTACGCGAACACCTGCTTTGCGCCGCGTTCCTTCAGAACCTGCGCGGCCTTGCACAGCGTGCCTGCCGTGTCGACCATGTCGTCCATGATCACGCAGGTGCGGCCTTCGACTTCACCGATGATGTTCATCACTTCGGCGACGTTCGCCTTCGGGCGACGCTTGTCGATGATCGCGAGATCGCAGTTGAGCTGCTTCGCCAATGCACGGGCGCGCACCACGCCGCCGACGTCCGGCGAAACGACCAGCAGGTTCTCGTAGCTCTGCTTGCGCAGATCGCCGAGCAACACGGGCGTTGCGTAGATGTTGTCGACCGGGATGTCGAAGAAGCCTTGAATCTGGTCGGCGTGCAGATCCATCGTGATGATCCGCTCGACGCCGGCGATTTCCAGCATGTTCGCCACGACCTTCGCCGAGATGGCGACGCGCGCCGAACGCGGGCGACGATCCTGACGGGCATAACCGAAGTAGGGGATGGCTGCGGTGATCCGGCCTGCGGATGCGCGCTTGAGCGCATCGACCATGATCATCAGTTCCATCAGATTGTCGTTCGTCGGTGCACACGTGGATTGCAGGACGAAGACATCCTTGCCGCGCACGTTTTCCTGAATCTCGACCTGGATTTCACCGTCCGAGAAACGGCTAACCATTGCTTTGCCGAGGGGAATACCGAGATTTTTGACGACTTCCTGAGCAAGCGCGGGATTTGCGTTGCCAGTAAATACCATCAGGCCGTCATGGCTGCTCATCGTGCACCTACTTCAGGCTGGGGCGGGAGAGAAATGTGAACTACAGCGAACTGCGAGAATTTTTGGCAGGGGAGAAAGGATTCGAACCTTTGCATGCCGGAATCAAAATCCGGTGCCTTAACCAGCTTGGCGACTCCCCTACACTAACTTCGAGCTCCGCCGAACGTGGAGTTTCGTTCGACGATGCAAAACTTATGACGCGAAAGCGAAGAGTGGATGCTGATCCAAGCCCGCTGCTACTGCGCTGTTCCATTCGCCGGGCAGTCTGGCTTGCGCCGCTTCTGCTTCAGCTTTGCTACGGAACGCTGCAAAAACACTGGCACCCGATCCGGACATCCGCGCTGGTGCGATGTTTTCAAACCATCGCAACACTTGCGCTACTTCCGCGTACTTTCCTGCCACAACCTGCTGCATGTCATTCCGGCCGAAACTTTCTGGCCATGCAGTGTTGCAGCTGTGTTTCGCAGGAAAGTCCGTAATTATGAGGGGCTTTGTATCTCTTGTCAACGTTTTTTCGGAAAAAATCGCTGCAGTCGGAACCTGCACCCTCGGCGTCACTACCAAGAAGTAACGCGGCGGCAATTGTACAACGTATAAAGCTTCTCC
>DATAQT010000092.1:0-107742 GCA_036264535.1 Paraburkholderia sp.
GGCTCGACGCAATGTCGAAACCGGTGTGCCCGGCTTCGACGAGATTCTCGGCGGCGGTCTGGTGAGCGGCGGCGTCTATCTGCTCGAGGGCATGGCCGGCGCCGGCAAGACGATCCTGTCGAGCCAGATCGGTTTTCATCGAGTGCGGCAAGGCGAGAAGGTGCTGTACATGACGCTGATCGCCGAGTCGCACGACAAGCTGCTTGGCCACCTGAAAGGCCTGGGCTTCTTCGACGAAAGCGCGGTCGCCCAGCAGATGCTGTTCGTCTCCGGTTATCACGAGCTGATGCAGGACGGCCTCGACGGTTTCCTGAAGCTGATTGCATCGAGCATTTACGACTACCGGCCCAGCCTGATGATCATCGACGGCTTTCGCAGCGCGCGCGAATTCAGCGAAACGGAGCTATCGCTGTCGAAATTCATCCACGAGCTGAACGCGCTCGTCGCCGCGATGGACTGCACCACGCTGCTGCTCGCGCCGTTGTCGGGCAACGAGCCTCATCCCGAGCACACGCTGGTGGACGGCCTGATCGAGCTGAACCGCTATCACGACGGCATGCGCCGCGCGCGCGAAATCGAAGTGCACAAGATGCGCGCGCGCAATCATCTGATGGGCAAGCACTTCTTCCGCATCGCCGAGAGCGGGCTCCTGATGTTCCCGCGCCTCGAAGCGCAGTGCGCGGCGCAGCCAGGCCCCGTCGATCTGAAAGCGCGGCTCGGTTTCGGCTTGCCGCATCTGGACAACCTGCTCGGCGGTGGCTTCGCGCAAGGCTCGACGACCACGCTGATCGGCCCGTCGGGCGTCGGCAAGACGCTGCTGTGTCTGCAGTTCCTCGCGGCCGGCGTCGCGCGCGGCGAACGCTGCGTGTATCTCGGCTTCTACGAAGGTCCGCAGCGGCTCGTCGGCAAAGCCGAAGCGGTGTCGATCCCGCTCGCCGAGGCGTGGCAGGACGGCCGCCTGATCGTGGATTGGCAGCCGGCGATCGAACTCGCCGTCGACGAAATCGCGTCAAAGGCGCTCGCTACCGTCAAACAGACCGGCGCGACGCGCATCGTGATCGACGGCGTCGAGGGCTTTCGCGATTCGGCGTTGCGCACCGAGCGCTTCGGCCTGTTCCTGAACGCGCTGCTGCACCAGTTGCGCGAAGCGGCCGTCACGACGCTCGTCACCGAGGAGCTGCCGCTGTACAGCGATGCGGGCCACGCGAGGAGCGTGCGCGTGTCGGCGCTGACCGAAAACCTGGTGCTGCTGCGCTACGCCGAAGCCGACGGCTCTCTCAGACGCATGATTTCGGTGGTCAAGCAACGCGAAAGCGCGCACGACACGTCGCTGCGCGAACTCTCGATCTCGTCGCAAGGACTCGACGTGCTCGACGGCCCGCCGAACGCCGCGGGCACCCCATCGTTGGCCGGCCTGTCGGCCACGTTGCAATCGCGACGATAAAGCTGGCCGCCCATGAAAACCATTCTGGTGGTGGACGACGAGTTCGACATCCTCACGGTGTGGCGGCTGCTATTGGAACGACACGGCTATACGGTGCTGACGGCGTCGAACGGCGCCGTCGCGCTCGAACTGATCCGCACGAACCGGCCCGCCATCATCGTTTCCGACTGCATGATGCCGGTCATGTCGGGCCTCCAGCTGTGCGCGGCGCTGTATGCGGACCCCGAGCTGCGCGAGATTCCGATCATCCTGTGCAGCGCCGCGTCGGACATTCCGGTGCAGCCAAATCCGCATATTGCGTACGCGCGCAAACCGCTTTCGTTCGACGCATTGCTGGCGATGCTGGCACGCATGGGTGCCTGAAGGCCGCCGCCCGTCTCACTTTCCCCCACTAAAAACTCAGCTTGAGACGCTCGCGCGATTTATCGAGCGTTTCCAGCGTTCTGCGATTCTCCGCGGTCTCTTACAGTAGGCCATCGATCGCGCGAAGCAACACACGGTAGCGCGGCGCAACTTTCGGAGATCGTCATGAACAGCAATCGTGGTGCGGTTCCCGCTGGCTTTCTGGGGATCGCGGTGGGCTCGCTGGCGTTTGCCAACCTGTGGCACGTGGCAATCCGCCTGTGGCATCTGCCCGCGGTCGTGGGCACGGTGATGACGGTCGCGGCGCTCGCCGTGTGGGTCGTCCTTCTGTTCGCCTACGCGCACAAGTGGTTCGCGCAGACCGCCGAGGCGCGCGCCGAACTCGACCATCCGGTGCAGTCTTCGTTTGTCGCGCTCGGGCCGATTTCGACGCTGCTCGCCGCGCAACTGCTGCAGCCGTTTGCCCATACGCTCGCGCTGACCCTGTACGGCATCGCGGTTGTCGCGCAACTCGCGCTCGGCGTTTATCTTCAAGGCAAGCTGTGGCAAGGCGGTCGCAAGCCCGAACTGACCACGCCGGCCATCTATCTGCCGACGGTCGGAGCGGGATTCGTCGCCGCGACGGCATCGGCCGCGTTCGGCTTTCATCAACTCGGCGAGCTGTTCTTCGGCGGCGGCATGTTGGCGTGGCTCGCGCTCGAATCGATGATCCTGCATCGCGCCGCCGTGCATGAGCCGCTGCCCGAAGCGCTGCGTCCGACGCTCGGCGTGCAACTCGCGCCGCCGGTCGTCGGGGGCGTCGCGTACATGAGCCTCACCACCGGCACGCCCGATCTGTTCGCCTACGCGCTGCTCGGCTACGGTCTGTATCAGGCGCTGCTGTTGCTGCGTTTGCTGCCGTGGATTCGCCAGCAGGCATTCGTGCCCGGCTACTGGGCGTTCAGCTTCGGCGTGGCCGCGTTGCCGACGATGGCACTGCGTCTCGTCGAACGCGGCGCAACGGGTCCGCTCGAATTTGCGGCGCCGGTTCTGTTCGTGGTGTCGAATGCCATCATCGCGATTCTGGTGATCAAGACGCTTCAGTTGCTCGTGCAAGGCAAGCTGCTTCCGCCGGCGGCGGCAAGCACAACGGCGGCTCCGGCGGCCGCGGCGCCGGCCAGGCAAGTCACGGCGGCCGCGCGAGTCGCCCGGGCTCATTAAGCGACGGGTGAGGAAGCCAGCCGATCAGGCAGCACGATCGAGCCCACGCGGCGGCGACGCGCAATGCGTCCCGCCGCGTTTCGCGTTTGTGTCAGAACCCGTGCAACGACACGACGATCAACGCCCCGGCAACGATCGCGACCACGTCCTCGATCAACGCCGCCGGCGCATCGCGCCCGAACATGTTCGCGAGCGAGCTCCGCACCTTCGCTCCGCCAAGCGTGCCGATCACCGCACCGACGGCCCCGACCACCGCGCCGAGCACCCCGACGATCATGCCGCCCGCGAGGCCGCCATGCGCGCCGCTGATCGCCGCGCCGCTCAACGCGCCGAGCACGATGCGCGCGCCGAACTGGAGCGGCACCTTGCGGCTCGGCGTTTCGGGTAATTGATCCGTGACCAGTTCGATGACCGCCAGCACGGTGAAGATGTACGGCGTGGCCGTGAAGCCGAGGAACGCGAGCGGCGTGCCTTGCAGTGGTAGCCATCCCAGACGCGCGGCCCAACTGACGGCGGTGGGGGCGATCATCGCGCGAAGGCCGGCGACGATGCCGATGAGCAAGGCCAGAACATACACGGACATAGCGGACTCCCGATCGAGGGCAATGATGCAAGGTTGCACAAGCCGACGGCCTATGTGGACGAACGTCGGCAGAACATGTCGAGCATTCCATCTGGACAGTCAACTTCTCACCACCTACATCGAGGCAATCGGCAATGGTTGCTCACCTTCGTTCACCCTGGCCGCCTCTGTGCTGCCGACTCGCTACCGCGCGTTTCGCGCGGCGCCGGGCGGGCGATTGCCCCCGTCGACGCGGCGCTAGTGTCGCACGATTCGACTGGCGAATAACAGGCGGCGGTGTGGAGAGGTGGGCGGATGATGATAAGTTAGCCCACTCACAAGAAAATCTAATATCAGCACCATGAGACCGTATCTCCCTCTGAACGCGCTGCGCGCGTTCGAATCGTCCGCGCGGCATCTGAGCTTCACGCGCGCCGCGCAAGAGCTGAACGTGACCCAGGCCGCGGTCAGCCAGCAGGTCCGCTCGCTCGAGGAGCGGCTCAACACCGCGCTCTTCAAGCGTTTGCCGCGCGGCCTCGCCATGACTGAGGAAGGGCTCGCGCTGCAGCCCGTGCTGTCCGACGCGTTCGATCGGATCGAGGCGGTGCTCAAGCAGTTTGACGGTGGCCATTTCCACGAGGTGCTGACGGTCGGCGCGGTCGGCACGTTTGCGGTCGGCTGGCTGATGCCGCGCCTGAAGTCGTTTCGCGACGCGCATCCGTTCGTCGAACTGCGGCTGCTGACCAACAACAACCTCGTCGACCTCGCGACCGAAGGCCTCGATTTCGCGATCCGTTTCGGCGACGGCACGTGGCCCGGCTCGCTCGCCACGAAGCTGCTCGACGCGCCGCTCGCGCTGCTCTGCACGCCCGACATCGCCGCGCGCCTCGCGCGGCCCGACGACCTCGCGAATGAAACGCTGCTGCGCTCGTATCGCATGGACGACTGGATGACGTGGTTCGCTGCCGCGGGCATCGCGCCGCGTCCGGTGCGCGGGCCGGTGTTCGATTCGTCGCGGCTGATGGTGGAGGCGGCGATCCAGGGCGCGGGCGTCGCGCTCGTGCCTGCGTTGATGTTCGAAAGGGAGATCAATACCGGGCGGCTGGTGCGCCCATTCGACGTCGAGGTCCAGGCGGGCAGTTACTGGCTGACCTGCCTGAAAGGCAAGCCGATGACGCCGGCGATGTTGCTGTTCAGTCAGTGGATCGCGAAGGAAGCGAGCACGCCAGGCCCCGCATGAAGGTCTACGCGGCGGCGCGGCAATAGCCGTTCATGGCGGGCCGCTCGGCTTGCGGCGGGAACACGTTCCATGAGCCGTCGCCGTGGCGGAAGAAGAAAATCGATAGCAGTCCCTCGGGCTTGAGCGCCTGCACGCACACATAGCGCTGGTGTTGCGATGTGCGATGGCAGAACCGCACGACGCGCGCGGGCATCGACGGCGTGGGCGCGAGCCATTTGTCGACGGCCCAGTGCAAGCTCTTTTCTGCGGCAACCATGATGTTCTCCTACCTTCACGCGAATTGCGCGACGTGGTGTTGATTCCTCGTCCCGCTTTCGACAAGCGCCCTCACGAGACACAGCAGCGCGCGCATGCCAGCGCGCGGATGACGCAGGCAGCAATGCACCTGCTCGCTGCGGGCTTCGCCGAGCAGGCACCACGCGCAGAAGTGTTCGCAATTGTTGGTCAGCAGGCGATAGCGGTTTTCGCCGAGGCGCGAGCGTGCGCGGCTCACCGCTTCGGCACCGACGTAGATGGCGCTCGGCGTCGCGCGAACCGACAGCGAATGGCCGGCGGCGAAGCGGGCGAGTTCGACTTCCTCGACCGGCCCGCGATGCGCGCTACCCGCGAAGCCCGAGTAATGCACGACGCGCCCGTTGCCGACATAGATGCCATGATGTTCGTAGCCGTTGCGTTGGGTGACCAGATGCGCACCGATCGGCAGATCGATCGTCGATGACGCGGTATTGCAAGCGGCTGCGGATTGCGGGTCGGCGCGGCGGGTGTCGAGCATCTGGGTGTTCATGGCTGGCCTCGTTCGTTTTTCCAACACTGTTGCCACAGCTTTTGCATCATCCGGGCCAGGCGACAAAAAGCCCGTGTTTACAGGGTTCACGGCCGATCAGGCGAGTTTCTGAATAGGGGGATGTCAGTACGAGGCCAACAGAAATCGCGCTGATCTGTTGGCGCGTGACACTCATTTGCGAGCCGTGTCGCGCGGTGATTTCACAGGGATGGGGAAGGTCTGGGACCCCGCTGAATGTGTTGGGTCCTACACCTGTTTGAATGCGGGCTTGTTGGTCACGAGCCGACCCATTGCGTCGTCCCGGCTCGCGGGCAATCCGCGCAACGCACGCCAGTCAATGCACGGCGGCCTGCGCGTGTAATCCGCCCCCGATTGGCATGGCACTTGCACCATCTGGGCAGAGTCCATTCAACCGCACGCGTTGCACACGCGGTCAACCGGAGAACGACATGTCCTGCATCAAATTGAACGACCTCTCGCTGAACCTCGCGCTCGATCGCAAGGCGATGGCGGCGATTCGCGGCGGCGGCGGCGCGCCGTGGGTCTTTGGCTGGATCCAGCCATACGTGCCGCAAACGCCGAGCATTGGGCCGGTGGTCAATCTGTACGAGGTCTCCAACAACTTCTATGCTAACCAGATGATCAACCAGTTCCAGTCGGTCGACGTGGCCAACACCGGCGCGAACTCGAATATCAACGTGTCTCCGGACGCACGCAACAGAAACGCCATGGTGTAACCGTTGTGACCTGCGAGAGCCAATTTCGCTGGACGTCGTCCGCGCGTTCCGACACGGGACGGGTCCGCGAAATCAACGAAGATGCCTGCCTCGACGAGCCCGAAGCGGGACGCTGGGCCGTCGCCGATGGCATGGGCGGCCACGCTGTCGGCGACGTGGCGAGCCGCACCGTGATCGACGCGTTGACTCAACTGGCGCCACCGCACGGCCTCAGAACGCTGATCGCCGATGTGCGAACCCGGTTGCAAAGCGCGAACCGTCAATTGCGCGACGAAGCCGCGCGCCGTCAGGTGCAGCGTATCGGCAGCACCGTGGTGGTGTTGCTCGCATGCGACCGCTTCTGCGGCTACGTGTGGGCTGGCGACAGCCGCATCTATCTGTACCGCGAGGGGCAGTTGCGGCAACTGACGCGCGATCACAGCCAGGTCGAGGAGTTGCGCTCGCTTGGCGTCATCACCGAGGAAGAGGCGCGCCATCATCCCGCGCAGCACCTGATCACGCGCGCGGTCGGTGCGACGGATCTGCTCGAACTCGACGAAGATGCAATCGAAGTCGCCGACGGCGACGTGTTCCTGTTATGCAGCGACGGGCTCAGCAACGAACTGAGCGACGACGAGATCGCGGACGTGCTGACCTCGGTGGAGCGCGAAAACGCGTGTGGCGAACTCGTCGACCTCGCGCTTGCGCGCGGCGGGCGCGACAACATTACCGCGGTGGTGGTCGAAGCGCAGGACCCGAATGCATCGGAGAAGACGTTGCTGAATCCGGCGCCTTGAGCGCCTTGACCGTCTTCAGGCAGGTAGTTCCCTCAGCCTTCGTCGTCTTCCTCGTCACGCTCGTTCACGCCGTTTTTCGTGGGCGGCGCACTGCGATTGCGGAAGTCCTTCGAGTGCAGCCCGTGTTTTTTCAGCAGCATCTGCAAGTGCGATCGATTCATATCGATGCGCCGCGCGAGTTCCGCAACCGTCCCGCTGACTTCACGCAGACCGCGTTCGAGGAACGCTTTCTCGGCGTCGTCGCTTGCGGCCCGCTTCGCATCGCTCAACGACATCAGATTCGCGACACTGATCGGCTGCTCGCCGCTCGCCTGCCCGCCATCCACCTCGGCCGCCGCTGAGCCTGGTGCCGCGGGCCGCATGTCGAGCGGCAAATGCTCGACGTCGGCCATCTCCCCGGCCAGACAGGAAATGCGGTACATCACGTTGCGCAACTCGCGGATATTGCCCGGATATGCGTAGCTCAACAGAAAGTCCCGCAAACGCGGCGTCAATCTGATCGGCCGGCGTTTCAGCGTGCCCGCCGCTTCGTCGCCGAACCACGCAATCAGCAGCGGAATCTCGTCGCGGCGTTCGCGCAGCGGCGGCAGCGTCACGTGAATCACGCTGAGCCGATAGAACAGATCCTCGCGAAACCGGCCTTCTTCGCTGAGCTTGCGCAGATTGCGATTGGTCGCCGCGACGATGCGCGTATCGACCGCGATCGTTTCGTCGGAGCCGACGCGCTGAATCTCGTGCGCTTCGAGCACGCGCAGCAGCTTGACCTGCCCCGCGAGCGGCAACTCGCCGATTTCGTCGAGAAAGATCGTGCCCGTATGCGCGCTTTCGAATTTGCCCTTGCGGTCGTTCGACGCACCGGTAAATGCACCCTTGCGATGGCCGAATAACTCGGACTCCAGCAGATTGTCCGGAATCGCGCCGCAGTTCACCGAGATGAACGGCCTGTCGGAACGCCCGCCATTCGCGTGAATCACTTTCGCCATCAGTTCCTTGCCCGTGCCGCTTTCTCCGTCGATCAACACCGGCAAATCGGTCGGCGCCGCCTTTTCCGCGATTTCGAGCGATTCGAGCAAACGCGGATTGTCGCCGAACGTCCCCTCGAAAATGAAGCTGCGTTCGAGCAGCGCCTTGCGGCGCGCACCACGCGATTGCTCCGCGCTCACTTGCGGCTCGCCCGCGCTGGCCGCCTGCACGAAGCGCTCCTTGTGCGAAAGCTGCATCACTTCGTCGCGCAGCGACGTGGCCTGCCTGAGCAGCTTGTCGATATCCGCCCGCTCGAGCCGCGACGACCAGCGCAGCGTAGAGCGCAGGATCTCGATCCGCTCGATCAGTCCCGCGTACGATATCGCGGGACTCGCCTCTTCAACCTGGTCGAGTATCTTCATGATGCGCTCAACTGTTTCTGCACGAGCTGATAGTACATGCCGCCTCGCTGGATCAGTTCCTCGTGGCGCCCCTGTTCGACGATCGCGCCTTCATAGAGCACGAGAATCTTGTCCGCGCGCATGATCGTGCTGAGCCGATGCGCGATGATCACCGCCGTGCGGCCCTTCAGGATGTCGTGCATATTGCCGAGAATATTGCTTTCCGATTGCGAGTCGAGCGCCGAGGTCGCCTCGTCGAACACGAGCAGACGTGGATCGTGATACAGCGCGCGCGCGATGCACAGCCGCTGGATCTGACCGCCCGACAAACCGATGCCGCGCTCGCCGACGATCTGCTCGTAGCCGAGCGGCATCTTGCTGATGAAGCCGTGCGCGTCGGCCATTTTCGCGACTTCCTCGATGCGGCGGCGATCCGGCGCGTCGTCGCCGCTCGCGATGTTCTCGGCAATCGTGCCCGAGAACAGCAGATTGCTTTGCATCACGTAGCCGATCTGCGCGCGGAAATAAGTCTTGTCGATGACCCCTGCGTCATAGCCGTCGATCGTCATCTTGCCTTCGCTCGGCTGATAGAAGCCCACCAGCAGCTTCGCGAGCGTGGTCTTGCCCGACCCGCTGCGCCCGACGATCGCGACCAGTTCACCGGGCTTGATGTCGAAGCTGATGTTCTCCAGCACATATGCCGCGTCGTCTTCGCCATAGCGGAAATACACGCCTTGCAAGCTGATATCGCCTTGCAGCTCCGGCAGCATGACGCGCGAGGGTAAATCCTGGGGCTTCTGTTCGGGCTCGATATCGAGCACATCGCCGAGCCGTTCCATCGCGACGCCCGCATCGTTGAGCATGCTCCACAAGCCGACGAGGCCCATCAGCGGACTGAGTACGCTGCCCATGAACGCATTGAACGCGATCAACTGGCCGATGGTCAATTCACGCGCGAGTACCAGATTCGCGCCGACCCAAAGAATCGCAATCGTCGTTGCCGCGTTCAGCAATTGACTGCCAAAGCTGACGAGAATGTTGAATGCGTGCGCGCGATACTGCAGTTCGAGCGCCTTCGCGTATTTCTTTTCCCAGCGCAGCCGCACCGGCCGCTCGATACCCATGCCCTTGACGGTCTCGACACCAGACAGCGCTTCCATCAGAAACGACTTCGCCTCGGTCGACGCGGTGAACACCTCGCGTGCGTAGCCCTTGATCTTCGGCGTCGCGATCACGGTGAGCCCCATGATCGGAATCACGAACGCGATCAACACCAACGTCATCTTCACGTTGTACACGAACATGATCGTGAAGTAGATGAAGACCATCAGCAGATTCAGCGCCGTCGTCACGGTCGATTCGGTCAGGAACGCGCGAATCGTCTGGTTCTCCTGAAAGCGCGCGAAGATATCGCCGGTCTTGCGTTTCGCGAAGAACGAGAACGGCAGCGACAACGTATGCTTGAAAAACTGCGACATCATCTGGAAGTCCATGTTACGTACCATGAAGTTCGCCAGATACGCGCGAATCGTCGACATCAGCTGCGTAAAGACGTTGGAGATGATCAGCCCGCCGATCAGCATATGGAGCAGACTGACGTTCTGATGCACGATCACGCCATCGAGAATGTTCTGAATGATCAGCGGTGGAATCACGCCGAGCACCTGAATCACGAAGGTCGCGAGAAACAGGTAGCCGAGTATCTTGCGGTACGGTTTCAGATAGCCGACAAAACGGATCCACGGCGAGCGCTCGGCCGATATCTGCAACAGCTGCGATCCGCCGGTAAACAACAGACAGGTGCCGCTCCAGCCACGTTCGAAGTCTTCGACGGCAAGCTTTCTGAAACCGAGTGCCGGGTCCGCCACCCAGACATAGTCTTTCGACAGCCCGTACACGATCACATAGTGATAGCCCTCCCAATGCACGATGAACGGCAGATCGAAGCCACGCAGCGAATCGAACGTGCATTGCACGCCACGCGTCGTGAAGCCGAGCGACTCGCCCGCGCGCGCCAGACTGTCGAGCGTCGCGCCCTGCGTCGTCACGTTCGCGAGCTCGCGCAATTTGCCGAGCGTCATTGGAATGCCGTAATGGCGGCAGATCATCGCGAGACATGCGGCGCCGCAATCCATCTCCTCGGCCTGCTCGACCAGCGCGAAACGCCGGATGATCTTCTCGCCGAGTTCCGGCTTGCTCTGCAGGTCGAGCATCAACGGCAGCCTGCGCCGCTGCTCGAGCCGCTTTTGCCGCTGCAATTCGCGATCGCCGTAGCGGATCCGCTCGTCGAGCACTTCCCGCAGTTTCGGATTGCGCTCGAGAATGAAATGAACGGTGCGCTCGGGAATGACCAGTAGCCGCGTGTCGGTGGTCGCGACGACCGATGCCATCTGTTCCTGGCGCATCAGGCACGCCTTCTCGCCGAATATCTCGCCTTCGCCGAGCGTCGCGAGCGTATAGTCGTGGCCCTCCTCCTGGCGCACGATGCGCACCTGACCTTGCCGCACGACATAAAGCCGCCGGTCGTCGCGGCCGTCCTGTTTGAGAATTTCCTTGCCGGCAGGCACCCGTTTTGCGCCGACGCTGCGCACGTATTCCTCGAGCTCGGCCTTGTTCAGCTTGCCGCGCAGATCGAACAGTTGCGCGACGAAGCCGCCGGCCGAATTGATCGCGACATAGCTCGCGACGAACGCCAACGCGGCCGCGTTGCCCGCCATCACCGGTTCGATGGCGGCGCGCGGAATGAACAGCAATTCGGTCCTGGCCGACGACCGTACCGACGCTTCGTGAACGTACGTGCGCAACATCGCAATGTCGGCAAAGATCTCGCCCGACTTGCGCACGCCCATGCTGGTTTCCTTGCCGTGCTCCTCGGTGAAGATACGCACCGTGCCTGAGCGGATAACGAAGAGACCTTCAGCCACTTCTCCAGCCGAGCACACCGTTTCGCCAAACGAATAGAACTTTGCCTGCGCGGATTCGGCGAGCCGTTCGATTTCGTCGCGGGAGAACGGCGACAGGATCTCCACCGAAGCAAGAAATTCGGCGGTGGAAGGCGCGGACGGCGCGGTCTGGGGGGCGTCCATGTATCGGCGAGCCTCGCTTTATCGGGCGCTAGTCGGGTGCTAGCGCGCTTCGATCACGTGTTCCTGGGCGCGGGCAATCAGCCAGCTTTCGCGCAGCAAACGGCGGATTTCGGTGGCCACGTCGGCATCGAGCGCGGCCGGATATTTGGCTGTCACCGCGAAGATCTCGAAGCACGAGCGGTCCGCCGACGGAAACGGCCCAAGCAGATCGCCCACTGCCGCATTGAAGATCTTCGCCTCGATATCGGGCTTCAGCGAACCGCGCAGCACCTTGCCGATCATGCCGCCCGACTCGCGCGTATCCGCAATCGAATGCTCGCGCGCCATCTCGGCGAAGCTGTCGGGGTCATCGTGCAGGTACGAGATCATTTCCTTCGCCTTGCCTTCGCTATCGAGCACGATGTGGCTGACTTCGATGGCGTCGAACTTGGGTGAATTCAAGGCGAAGTAATCACGGATCGCCGCGTCGTTGCCGATCTCGTCGAGCATCTTCTCCTGATAGAGCCCGTCGGTAATGAACGCCTCGAATTCGTCGAGGCTCACGTGCAGCGCGTCGAGATAATGATTCATGTCCGCCGCGCGATGCAGTCCACGCACGCGGCGGAACTGGTCGGCGCGCTGCTGGATCTCGTCGGCGCTGATGGCGACGCCCTGCTTTTTCGCCGCATGGGCGGTAAGCTTGTCGCGCACGATCTGCTCGATCAGGCTCTCGAACTGGCCGGTCAGTTTCAGAAGACGAATGAATTCGTCCACGTCCACGACTTCGTCATCGATACGCACTATCGCGGTCATTTGCTCCGCTCCTTTCGTGGATGTTTGATTCGCGTGCTCAACCCGCCACCTCTCTGAACGGATCGAGACCGAGATCGATCAGGCGCCGCTCGCGCACGACGATTTCCGCACTGGCGGTCATGCCATAACGCAGTGGATAACGCGTGCCGGCCACCTGGTAGTAGTCGCGGTCCAACGTGACGCGGCCCTCGTAGACCGGTTGCTTGTCGAGCGCGGACGGCTTCGTGGCCGGCGAGATATACGCGAGCGTGCCGCTGATCAACCCATAGCGCTGATAAGGAAACGCGCTGAACTTCAATTTGACCGGCAGACCTTCGTGCAGAAACGCGCGGTCGTGTTCGGCGATCTCGATCTTCAGCACGGGCCGCGCGTCTTTGGGCGCAATGCCGCCGAGCGGCGCATTCGCCTGAATCTTGTCGCCACGCTGCGTCGACGTGACGTCGGTGATCACGCCCGAAACGGGCGCCAGGATCAACAGAAAATTGTCTTTATCGATGTTCTCGAAACGCACCCGCGCGGCGGCATCGGCTTCGAGGCGCGCGCTTTGCAGTTGCACGCGCAGTTTGTCTTCCGCGTCGGTGATATCGCGCACGGCCGAATCGTATTGCAGTTGCAGGTCGGTGCTTTGCTGGCCGCTCGTCGCGAGCTGCGCATTCGCCTGCGCATATTCATGGCTCAGGCGGAAGTCGAGCTCGGCCAGCTTCGATTGCGCGACCCGGTAGGCGTTATCCGCCTCGAGCGCGGCCGTGCGTTTCTGCTCGACCTGCAATTCGGCAATGCCACCGCCACCCGGCTGCGCGAACAGCCGCGAATAGCGATCCAGTTCCTGATTCGCCGCTTCGCGCGTGCGGCGTGCATTGTCGAGCGAGCTGCGCGCTTCGTCGAGTTCGGCCTTCTGCCCTTCGGCGAGCTTCGACGTGCCTTCGGACACGCGGTTCTCGTGCAGCCGCTCTTCGACCTCGAGTTGCGCCTTCAGCGACTCGGCCTTGCGTTCCATCAACGCCTTCTTCTCCGGAAACTGCTTCCATTCGCGTTCGGCGTCTTCGAGCTTCAGTTGCGCCTGTAACGCGTTGCTCGCAGCTTCGATCGCGCCGCGCGCATTGAGCCGCGCGAGCACGTCCCCTTTCGACACCGGCTGTCCCTCGGCGATATACAGATCCGCGAGCTCGCCGTCGATCGGCGTATAGATGCGCCGCACTTCCGATTCCGGCGACAACGTGCCAGGCGCACTGACGATCACATCCGCACGGCCGACGAACGACCACAGCAAACCCGAGACGACCAGCGCAACCATCGCCCAGATCAGCGCACGCGCAAGCCGTACCGGCTCGGACGTCAGAATCGCGATGCCTTCGACGCTATGATCTTCGAGCGCCTCCGACAACGGTCTAGGGTGAGGGTCGCGTTTCACTTTGATCGCCTCCAATCAACGCGAGCTTCGCTTTCAACAGCCCGGGGTCCAGCACCATGCGCAGCTCGGTCAATGAGCGGCGCTGCAAACTCGCTTCGGCCTCGATATCCGCGAGCAGGCGATCGAAGTCGGCGGGATGATCGGCCTTCAGCTGCGTATAGATCCGCATGCCCTGCCGCGCCGCGGTCTGGGCGTCGGTAAGCAGACGCGCCTCGTTGCGAAAGCCCGGCGAGATACCGGCTTCGAGCCGCTGCGTGCCACCGATCGAACCATTCGCGCGGTACTCCTTCCACAGGCTCTGCGCGCGCAGCAATAGATCCTGCGCGTGTGCAAGAGCCTTGTCATGCAATGCGGCGACGTCCTTCTGCAGCGACTGCACGAACCATGCGTCCGTTTGCGGATCGAGGCTCGCGTAGAACGACAGCACACGCTGGTCGTAATCCTTCGCACCACGCGCTTTCTGCAGATCGCTGTATTGATCGGACAAGGCCTTCTTGTGCGCCGCTTCGGCCGCCAGCACGTCGGACCACGGGCCCGCCGGCATCGACTGCAAATCGTTGAGCGCCTCCTGCGTATCGCCGCGCTGCCACGCGGCGTCGACCGCGTCCTGACGTCGAACGATTTCCGTCGACGGCAAACGCGTCGCCGCAAGCTGCTGGAACTGCGCCTGAAAAGGCGGTGTGCTGAAGCGCGCCGTTTTCATCATCGCGAGCAAGGAGGTCAATTGACGGCTCAACGCGGCATTGAGCAGCGCGGTGTATTGGCGCAAGTCGTCACGTACTTTGTCGAGCCCCGCCAGGCGCGGATAACGCTGCGCGTAATCGTCGAGTACCGGCGGCAGCGCGTCGGGTTTGTCGCGTGCAAGTTCGGTATGGATCACGCCATTGAGCCGATCGATCGCGGCGACGTAGACCGAATCGTCGCTTTCGAGCTTGCGCAGATGGCTGAGCGTGTGCGCATAGGGCTCCGCGAACACGGGCACATAGCTCGCAATCCGGTCGAGCGAGCGCTGATGGCTCGTCGGGTCGTCGTCCCAGCGGTGCAGCAGATCGTTGATCGTCGCTTCGTCCGCATACATCCGGATCGGGGCGTCGACGCCGCCGCGCGCCGCCACGAAGCGTTCGAGATCGCCGACCCATTGCAATTCGCCGACCAGCGACGTCGCATCGGCGTTATTCACGCTCAACGCCTCCATGTCCTTCAGCAGCGCGTCGGCCTGGTCGAACTGCGCTTTCTGCAACGCTTCGAGCCAGCCCGGCAATTTCGCTTTCAACAACGCCTCGCTCGCGAGCGCGCTGACTTTGGTGTCCGCCGGATGGGTGGTCAGATAGCCGCGCGCTACCGTGACGGCGCTCGAGTAATCGCCACTGGCGAGCAGGTTCTTCAGCTCGCGTTCCGATGAGCCGCGCAGATAAAGGCCCACGCCAAGCGCGACCACGATGGCGAGACCCGTTCCGCCCCACGCCACGGCGCGCCGCACGTTGATGCGCTCGCCGCCCGCGAACGCCTTGTGCAATTCACCGGCGACCATCTTCCAGCGGCGCGGCTTGCTCCTGGCGGCGCCCTTGCCGCTTCCGTCAGTCGCGCCACCGTTCGTGTTGGCGGGATTCGCCCCGGTCGCGGCTTTCGTACTCTTCGCGCCGTTCGCGGTCCCGGCGCCGTCGCGCCTGACGCGCGCGGAGCCCGGCTGCGCCGCCTCATTCACTTCGTCTTCGCGTTGCAGCGCCGGATCGACGCAAAAGATGTCGAGGAACGAATGCGCCGCGCCGACGAAGGTCGTCTTGTCGGCGTCGGCGGCACTATCGGCGGAGGGACGAAGAGAAAGCTGGGTCACGGTGGGTTCGACGTCGGTTGATTTCTGTAGCGACACCCTGTAGACGAAGTGGTCGCCGCCAAATGCAACGACGTCGCCATCCACGAGCGCCAGCGCCGATTCGTCGAGCCGCCTTCCATTCACGAACGTGCCGTTCGTGCTGCCCAGATCCTCCACATAGAGCTCGTCGCCTTTCAGAAACAGATGCGCATGGCGCCGCGAAATGTAATTGACCTGATGCGGAAAGCGGTCTTTATAGCGAGAGAAAACCTCGTCGGTTTTGCTGACCAGAAACGGAAAAGCCAGCACGTCGACCGGTTGCAGACCGAGGTCTTCGCGCTGCGGCACCAGCAACACATGCGTGACGGGAGAAGCGCTTCCACTCGCTACGATACGCGCGCGCGGCTCGATGCCGACGCGATAGCACAGTTCGCCGCCGAAGCAGAGTTCATCTCCCCCTCGCACCCGCGCCGGAGTCTGGCGCACCGCGACGCCGTTGACCGTCGTGCCGTTCTTGCTGCCGAGATCGGCGACATAAATCGCCCCATGCTCGACGAAAACGCGCGCATGGCGTCGCGAGAGCCCTGCGGTCCATTGAGCGGGATAATCGTTGAACGGCGCTTCGCTGCGGCCGATCGCGAACAGGTCGTCGACGATACGAATGGCGTCGAGCGTGGGGCGCTGCGCGCACGCAACCGGCGACAACACCACGTCGAAGGCAGCGTCCACTGTCGCGCGCATTTCAGCAATCGGAGCTTCGCCGGGGGCCATTTTATCTGGATCACTAAGCGTTTACCCGTCGCGGCGAGGGCGCGGGGTGAACGGGACGAAGAACAACGGCGCATTGATGTTGTCGTGAAGAGCCAAGTAAGCGCTGCCCCCTTAAGGATTGTAAGTCACGCATCGCGAGTGTCAATTTGGATATCGTTGATTGAGAAGACAGCGGGTAAGCCGTCAGCAGACGAAATACCCGCGCGGTACGCCAACTCGTGGATTAGCTCAATGCTTCGTTACTTTTCTTTGACCTGCGCTTGCACGTCGATGTCGGGCCAGCCGCCGCCGAGCGCTTTGTAGAGCGTTACCGTATCGGACAGAATCAGTTGATGGTTCTGCAGCAGCGCCTGTTGCGCCTCCAGCAGGGTCCGCTCGTCTTCGAATACCTCGAGTTGGGACACGACGCCAAGATGCAATTGCGACTGGATCTGATCGGCGACGATTTGCAGGCGCGCCACCTGCTGCTGCAATTCCGCATGCTGCGCCTTATGGGCACTCAGGTTGACCAGCGCGTTTTCCACTTCCTCGAATGCGCCCATCACGGCCACGCGATATTGCTGCCCGGCGACTTTCGATTGCGCTTCGGTCACCTTCACATGCGCGCGCACGCCCGGATCGAACAACGGAATGTCGATGCTCGGCATCAGGCCGAACGTGAACGACTTCAGCAACTGGTTCAGCGCGTAACTTGCCGTTCCGCCTTGCGCGGTAAGGCTGATGGTCGGCAACTGCGCGAGCTTCGACTGACCGACGAGGTCATAGGCTTCGAGCACCCTGAATTCGGCCGCCACCACGTCGGGCCGGCGCGAGAGCAACTGCGCGGGCAAGCCATCGGGCACGCCCGGCAATGTCACGCGCTCCTGCAAGTGGCCCGGCGGCACCTGAAACTCGCCGGCCGGCACGCCGAGCAGCGTACAGAGCGCGTTGTCGGCAACCGCGCGCGAGCGGCGGATTTCAAACAGATCATTGGTGAGCCGGTTGATCTCCGCCTGCTGACGCAAGACCTGGGTTTGCGGCACGAGACCGTTGCGCGCCTGGCCTTCGTAGATCGTCAGGATTTGCCGGTTCGTGGCGATCGTCTTTTGCTGCTGTTCGATCTGGTCGTCGAATTGCAGGATCTGGAAATAGGTACTGGCCACGTTCGCGACCAGTTCGAGATATCCCGCGCGCCAATCCGCCTCGCTCGCGTGGAACTCGGCCTTTTGCGCCTGCACGCCTTTTTCGACCTTGCCCCAGATGTCGATGTCCCAGTTCACCTGCAGCGCGACGTTGTACGTCTTCGAGAAAGGCTGGCCGGTCGTCTTCGTGTAGTCGACGCCAGCACCGAGGTCCACGGTCGGCAATGCAGCTGCCTGGTTCTCGCTGATCTGCGTGTGCGCGACTTCGATACGCGCGGCCAGTACCCGGATGTCGAAGTTGCCGTCGATCGCCTTGTCGATCAGCGTATTCAGATACGGGTCCTGGAAGCCTTTCCACCAGTCGCGCTCAATCGTCTCCGAGGCCGATACCGGCGCGCCCTTGCGATCCGACCATGCTGTCTTGGCCGGCGTGTCCGGGCGTTGATAAGCCGGCATGGTGACGTCGACGCATGCGCTCAGCGCAACCGCGCACAGCGTTGCCGCGCAGATGCCGCGCAGCACACGGGCCATGCTGCCCGGCGCCCTGGTAGTCGCTGAAACCCGCTGAAGGTCCGGCGAATCACACGACAGATCGAGCGACGATTCCGGCAATGCTGACACGATGGTCTCCAATTGCACCCGCCTGTTTCGCGCGAGATGCCCGGTTTTCAGGCCGAGCCGCTTCCGCGCGGCATCAGCAACGAAGCCGCGGAAATGTCGATGCGGGGAACGGCGATACGCGAAGGGTGCGTGGAAAGGACGATTGGGTGAGCGGTCTTTTTGAGCGACCCGCTTTTTTCGGGGCAACGCACACGCGGCCGCTCGGGCCGCGCGTGCGCCGCGCCGCTTAGTGCGAGTTGTTGACGTTGCTCGCGTAGATGGTCGGGTTGATATAGGTCGTCGTACCCTCGACCAGCGCCGAGTTGTTGCCGTTCGCGCTCTGGATGTTCAACTCCGTGTTGATCGACTGCGTCGTGCTGATGTTCTTGATGCTGGTCGGCGCAAAGACGGGCGCATAGTTGAAGTACGACGGCGACATCGGGTTGTAGTAGCCGTTGCCGCCGCGCACGGCGCTCATCGCCTTGCTGTCGAGCTGTTCGGTGTTGGACAGGTCCTTGATCATCAGCGTGTTCATGGCAAATCTCCTGGAAAGGGAAAGCGCATCGTTGTGCGTCGGGGGTCGAGCAACTTGTCTGCTCGGGCGTTACTGATGCATGGGTTATGCCAGCAACGTCCCCGCTTTCCTCAATCGCGTCCTGAACGCCTTATAGCAACGGCCCGGACGATCCCGCCCGTTCTTCCGTCGCGGGCAACCGGGATAGGGAGAACCATGAATGGTGGTCGGCAGCCAACAGTGCGTGCGACATTGTTGGCTGCCTGATAACAGTCAGCGCGCAATCACCGTGATCTTCTTCGAGTACACCGGCGGGTTGTGCGGGATATGCATGTCGTCGCCCATCAACAGCTGCAACGTATGCTTGCCTGGCGGCAATTGAATCATCGTTTCCGTTTCACCCGCACCGAAATGCAGATGATGGCGATCGGACGGAATCTCCTGATCCATCGGCGGCAGATCGGTGTCGATCAGAAGATGATGGTGGCCGGTTTTCGGGTACTTCACGCCTTTCGGCGCGACTCCCATGAAACGCAGGCCGAACCAGACTTTAAAGGGCTTATTGGCGGGCACCACCTGGCCATCGTTCGGATAGCCGATGTACGCATATGCGCCGGGCGGCGAAGGTGTCGCCGCCAACGCGCCTTGCGGCGCGGTCGATGCCGTCAGTGCCGCTGCGACGAACACGGCGGCCGCAATGATCTTGTTCATGAGGTCTCTCCGTTCCGGCTTGACCAGTTCGAACGAACGGATCGCGTTAGTCTTTTAGCACGGTGATCGTGATCTTCTTCGAGTACACGGGCGGTACGTGCGGCACGTGATTATGGTCGCCGAGAATGATCTGCAACGTGTGCTTGCCGGGTGGTAACTCGATGCGCGCGTCGGTTTCGCCCGCGCCGAAATGCAGGTGCTGGCGATCCGACGGAATCTCCTGATCGAGCGGAGGCAAATCCGTGTCGATCAAAAGATGATGATGGCCGGTATTCGGAAACGCGATGCCCTTCGGACACACGCCCATATTGCGCAGCCCCATGCGCACCCACAGCTTGCCGCCGTGAATCACCGCGCCATCGGACGGCCAGATGATGTACTCCTCGGCGCCGGGCGGTGACGGCGTCTGCTCGGCACGCGCGATGCCGCCAGTGCCTACACCGAGGCAGAGCGCGACGAGCGTCGCGCCTATCGCCGCACGCAAGCCGCCGCACAACGCCTGCGCCGCGTGACGCCTGCCGAAAAGAAAGGGAACACGGGTTCTTCGCATAGCACACTCTCCCGAGCAGGAGTCATGGCTGGGCCCGGCTATCGATGGCCTTCCGGGTGTTCTTGCGGCATGTCGCGCGTGGAAAGCGGCGGACGTCCGCCTAGGTAAAACGACCGTGTGACGTGACTTTGTGAATCAGCTTAGGACGTAACTTGCCAAAAAGATACGCAATGCTCGTTAACCGTATGACGCGTTAAGGACTCCCGGACAGTTGTGACGCGAAGCGCGTGCTATCGTTAATGAAAGGTGCGGGCAGCGCGGTGCACGAATGCCTGAATTCTGTCCGGTACAAACAGGATATGAAGATGTGGCGACGATTCCTGCTGGTGTGCGTGGTTGGGGCAATCCAGGCGCAGTGGGACACTGCCGGTGCCGCGACGCAACGTGAAAACATCGAGCCGCGCGCGGCTTGGGTGGCGAGTCATCCGGGGCGGCCGGCAGACACCGCCTTGCTCCTTTCACCGTTTCCCTCATCGCGCGACGAAACGGATTCCCGGCGCGTCGCGCTCGTGATCGGCAATGGCGAGTACGGCAATGCCTCGGAGCCGATCCGCGCCAACGCGCCGCGCGACGCCGAATCGATCGGCGCTGCGCTGCGGGCGCGTGGTTTCGAAGTCATCACGCGCACGAATGCGTCGCCGCTCCAAATGCGCGCGGCCATCGACGAATTCCAACGACGTTTGCAAACAGGCGCGATCGGCCTGTTCTATTTCGCCGGACACGGCATGCAAATAGGCCGGCAAACACTGCTTTTGCCGGCGGGATTCGATGCGCGAGCGACTACCGGTACGCCGGCTTCCCTGCTCAACAACGGCGTCGACCTGAATATCGTCTTGCATGCGCTGCAATCCGCTCGCACCGGCGGGCTCAATCTCGTGATTCTCGATACGTGTCTCGACAATCCATTTACGCCCGGCGCGGTCGAGATGGACCAGCCGCAGATCTCTGCCAACACTGTGATTGCCTATGCAACCGCGCCGGGAAGTTTCGCGGCCGACGGTCGGCAGCATGGCGTCTATACCGCTGCTTTGTTGCACGCACTGCATGACGGCGACGCATCGTCTGAACCGCTCGACGTGTTGTTTCGACACGTGGCCGCCGAAGTACGCGCTGCCACGAGCGGAATGCAGCGACCGTGGCTCTCTGTCTCAGCTTCTACTATTGAAGCGAGCGGAACCGCAATCGGACCGTCCCATACGTCGGACGATCCCGCCGTCACGCTCCGCAGTCGCGGCATCATGCCGAAAGAAAGCGGCGAGCAATACGAAATCACGTTCTGGGAGTCGATCAAGGACAGCAACTACCCGGCCGATTACGAGGCGTATCTGAAGGCCTATCCGAATGGCCGTTTCGCGACACTCGCGCATGCTCGTATCGATCGATTGCGCGCGGCGGCATCGAGCCCCGCGGTGAGTACCGCGCCGGCTGCGCCACCAGCGGCACCCGCGGCGCAAAGCAGTCACGCGGCGCAACCCGCCCAGCCCGCACCGGTCGCGCATCCCGCAACGCAGGCGAGCGCGGCCACCCCGCCGCCGCCCCACCCCGCTGCTACCGCTCCATCACCAACGCCGCCGACTACCACGGCCGCCGTCGCGCCACTCGCGCAAAAAACAGTCGCCCATCCGCCCTCGGCCGGTGAAATCCGCGATTGCGCAGCCTGCCCGATCATGGTTCCCGTACCGGCGGGCACGTTCGCGATGGGCAGCAATACCGACGATCCCTCGGAAAAGCCGGTGCATCACGTGAGCATTGGCGCGCCGTTCGCGATCGGCAAATTCCCCGTGACGGTCGAACAATGGAATGCCTGCGTCGCCGCCAACGCATGCCCGAAGCTGACGCCGGAAAGCAACACCAACAAGACCGCACCCGCGCGCGATCTGAGCTGGGACGACGCGCAGCAGTACGTCAAATGGCTCACCAAGGCGACCGGCAAACCATACCGTCTGCCGACCGAAGCAGAATGGGAATACGCCGACCGCGCCGGCACCACGACCACCTACTGGTGGGGCGAACAGATGCGTAAGGGCAACGCCAATTGCAAGGACTGCGGCGACCCGTGGCACAAGGAAGGCCCGGAAAACGTCGGCACGTTCGCCGCGAATCCGCTCGGCTTGTACGACATGAACGGCGGCGTCTGGGAATGGACCGCCGACTGCTGGCACAACACCTATCAGGGCGCTCCCGTCGACGGCCACGTCTGGGACTCCCCAGGCTGCGAAATGCGCGTGATTCGCGGCGGCTCATGGCGCGAAGGCGGCGACTACATGCTCAGCGCGACGCGCTTCAAGTACAGCGCGGGTGTGCGTCAATCGCAGGATGGTTTTCGCGTCGTCAAGGATTTGCGCTAAGGGCGGTTGCACTCGCGCAGCGCATTTCGATCGGTTTCCTAACCGATCAATGCGCGGCGGCTCTGGTCGTAATCGGCGCGAAGTCCGCCAACAGACGATCCTGCCCATATTGACCGCCGATTTGCGTGAGCCGCGCCTCGAGCGCGCGTAGATAATCGGCGCGCGATTCGCTTTCCGGACGCAGCTTGTCGAACAGCGCCACCGGTGTAATCACCAGCACCACCATCTCCGAGCCGAACGGCTTCGATACGGTCCAGTCGCCCGCACTGCTGCCGATCGTGTACGAACCGTTCGCCTGTATCTGGTTATCCGGCGAGAGGTGACTTGGCACCATGTGGACGACGTGGCCGTCGAGCTGGTAGTAGTCGACGGTCGCAAAGGAATCGAACGGGGGCGCTTTCAGGTCGACCACCAGCGAGTCATTCTCGGTCAGCAGGCCGCTTGGCGGACGCATCTGCAGCGAAGCAACGCGCCCGCCCTGCCAGTTGCGCACCAGATACGGCGCGAGCGTCTTGACGACCTCGCATTTGTCGTCGGCGAGCGGCCGCACGTCGAGCGAAACCGTATCGACGCCCGGCAGCGCCGCCAACGTCTGCTTCAGATGCTCGGCACCGTAGCGCTGCGACACGAAACCGCGCACCGTCAATGCGTGATCCTGCACTGCACCAGATAAAGCCGAACACGGTACCTGTGCGAGCTCGGGCGTGATCGCGGCGAGCGTCAAGGCGGGCTTCGGCGCAGGAGCAGGAGCGGGCGGCGGCGCCTCGGGCGCCGAAACCGGCGGTGTCGGTGTCGCAGTGTCGGCCGCTCCGCTCGTTGCAGTGCTTCCCTCATTCGAGGCCGCCACCTGCGTTTGCACGGCCTGGCGGCTCGGTCCCGAACGAAACGCAAACACGCCCACCGCGGCCGCGCACACGACGGCGAACCCGGCAAGCCCGATCTTCGCGAGCGTGCCGGACTTCTCCGCGCGCGCTTCATTGTCGAACTCGGCGATAAGGCGCACGACGCTCGGCATCCGCGTATTGCGATCGAACGACAACGCCGCACGCAACGCCCGCCACTGTCGCGCATCGAGATTCGGCGGACGCTGCGGCTTGAAATCGGCATTGCGCGCCTGCGTGGCGGACAGGCGATCGAACGGATGATGTCCCGTCAGCAGCTCGTACGTGATGCAGCCAAGCGCGTAGATATCGTCGCGCGGGTCCGGCTCGCGATGCTCGATCATCTCCGGGCTCGCATAGGCGGGCGTCAACGCGCCGAGGCTGCCCGGATCGAACACCGTCGCATCACTCTCCTCTTCCGGCCGCTGGAAGACCCGCGCGATGCCGAAGTCGATCACTTTCACTTCGGCATTCGTGGTCAGGAATACGTTCGCGGGTTTGAAATCGCAATGGACGAAGCCGCGCTCATGCGCGTACGCGAGCGCCGCGCACATACCGCGCACGATCGGCAACGCGGCCCGCACCGGCATGCCCTGATAGCCGGGCGTGCGCAGCAGCTGGCTCAGCGGCTTGCCGTTCAGGTACTCCATCGTCAGATAGACGATCGGCCCGTCGCGGTCGAAGTCGTAGACGGTGATGATGTTGCGATGCGCGAGTACCTGCGCCTTGCGCGCCTCGCGCTGCAACGCGACCAGCGAATTCGGATTGCCGCGGAACTGGACGTTCAGCACCTTGATCGCGAGGTAAGGCTTGCGATCCGACGCTTCGAGCTTGCGCAGATCGAGCGCCTTGTACACGGTGCCCATGCCGCCCACGCCGAGACACTCCTCGAGCACAAAGCGATTATTCAGCGTGTCGCCGATGCCCTTAATGGTCTCGTGCGCGGCGCTTCCGGCAGGACTCGCGGCCCCCCCGACGCCCGCACTACCCAGGCTCCCCGTGCTCGACGAGCGCAGCGAGGGCAAATCGACCGTGGTCTGTATGCCGGTTTCCTCGCCGCCCGCCGCGACGTTCGACACGCGCAGCAGCTCGATGCGCCGCCGCACTTCCAGATAGAGATCTTCGGGTAACGGAGTCTGATGATGCGCGGCGTACAGCATCTCCAGCAGCCGCGTCGGACCGAGTTGCTCGGTCGCCAACGCGCTGTCGAGCTGCGCGACGAACTCGTCCCGCGACAGCTCGCCGCTCTGGAAATCGAGAATCACGCTCGCAAAGCTAGCCATTTGTGCGAAGCACCGCCGTTGCCGCTGGACCGTGTCGCATGCGACCGACGCCACGCGGGTCGATAGAGAAGCTGTCGTAACCAGTTACATGCGCCGCTTCGATACTAGCTCCCGGTCCGCGCTTTCGCAAACCAGGCAAACCAGGCATGAACCGCACGCCGCGCCGAGTCCTGGTTCGCGCCATGTCGTGCGCGAACCAACAGGGCTCGCTGCGATGTCGGACTGCCGCCACCGTTCGGAGCGCGGTAACGGGCGTCGAGTTATCCAGTACTGCGGCCGAACCCCGCGCAAAGCCCCAATGGGACGGGACTTCGTCAATATCTCGCGGCCCCTCGAATAGAACTGGCACAGCCTGTGCATTAGTGATGTCCGAGCAAACGGATTGCTCGAAACCACTCGCACCACTGCGAAAACTTCCTTCAGGAGACTCACCATGAAAACGCTGATGATCAAAGACCTGTCCGTCACCGAACAACTCGACAGCAAGGCCATGCAAGCCGTACGCGGTGGCTTCGGCCCCAGCCAGTACTACAGCTTCGCCCCGGTCTATGCGCCGACCTCCGTCAAGAACACCACCACCACGCAAGCGATCGCTACTGAACTGAACTTCCAGAACGCCAACGGCAACGACGTTGCGCTCGCCGGCGACATCAAATCGAACCTCAATCCGGTTATCTTCGCGAGCAACTCTAACGGCTAATGCGTAGCGCGGCGAGGCGCCCGCAGCTGCGGGCCGCTTCGCCGCGAACCATTCATGTCCGCTTTCCGTACGTCTTTGGAGAAACGCCATGTCATCCCTCATGATTCGCGATCTGTCCGGCACCCGCGATCTCGACCGCCGGGCCATGTCCGGGATCGCCGGCGGCACCGGCAGCAACGTGCCCATGCCCTCGGGCGTCCCTGGTGGTCTCGGCAGCCTTGCCGGCTTCGCCAATGTCAATGTCGTAGTCAACCAGAATCTGGTGCAGCAGCAAAACATCAACGTCGCCGCGCTCAACAACGTCGGCGTGATCGGCGCGGGTTTCGTGCCGTTGAAGCTGAACGTCGACCCCACGCTGTGGGGCGCCAACTACTCGGCCGTATAAGCCTCGGCAGCAGCGAGGGACAGGGGGTTCCTTCACTGCCGCGGCAACATCACGGCCACGCGCGCCGCCAACGGATTTCCTATACTGATAGTGCGTTGAGACCTCAGTACAACGAACGACACACCGGATATCTTCCAAGCACGGCGGCCGGAACCCGAACGGGTCTGGCCGCCGGAGCGTTTTTCTGGAGCCGTCATGGCCAAGCTGATCATCAAGGATCTGACCGAAAGCGTCCAACTCGACCGCGAGGCGATGGCCGCGATCGTCGGCGGCGCGCACGTGGGCGCGCGCTCGAGTCTCGCCGCGCCGCTGGTGCCGGCCGCGATGCGCGTCGTCGAGTACCCGCCGGGCTTTCCGGCCGCGCATCTGCGTATCGCCGAAGCAGCCTCGCCGCGCAAACGGCAGCGCCGCTAGTGCGGCTTGCTTGAGCGTTTCATCATAACGGCACGCGCACATGGCGCGTGCCGCTTCTTTTTGCGCTTCGATGTGCGTGTTGCACTCCTGAGTTTGCCGGGCGCGACAATGCGCGGCGCCCCAACCATGTCCACGCGATTGGTGGGACGCGCGCGAACACTTCGACCCGCAAGCGCGAGCGTTTCCACTGCGATTGAACAGGCCGATGGCGTACATCCTTGCCAGGCTTTGCATGGCGGCCCCCGCTCTATCTTGCGGCTCACTTCCCCTCACGTTGGCATAGGCCTTGCAGAAATCGAAGCGGGCGCCACACGGTGCTCGCCTTTTGACGTCAAGGAGACATGCCATGAAAGCCACTGTGATCATCAAAGACCTGCCGCGTTGCGCTAACGACGCGTCCGACCAAAAAACGCTGACCGTCGAACAGATGAAGACGCTGCGCGGCGGCCGCTCGGTAGTCGTCACGGTGGACGGCAACGGCACGGGTACCGTCGACGATTGGGAAATCAACACCGCGATCTTCGAAGGCCGCATCAGCGGAACCTATCTATAGGACGCGCGACGTGTCCGCAATTGGAAAAACGGCACCCCTGCCTATCTGATGCACGCGACGGGTGCCGTTTTGATTGACTCGCGAATCTCCGCACGCGGCGCGCGCCGCCCCTGTCATCTGAGTATTAGGTTCGACCTCGTCGGGTACATGGTTTGCTTGATCGGAGAACCCTGCGGCCTTGTGGCCAACCTAGGTAAAGCAGGTCTCTATCAACCAGGCGGAGGTCTCAACATGCTAGGAACCATTCTTCTGATTGTGCTGATTCTGCTGCTGATCGGCGCTTTTCCGGCGTGGCCACACAGTCGGGCGTGGGGCTATGGTCCGACCGGCGGACTCGGCGTCGTACTGATCGTGGTGATCGTGCTGCTGGTTGCCGGCGTGATATAGGCCACGCGGATCGGACTGGAACACCACGCGGGCCGCCGCTTACCCGCGCGAAGCCGCGCGCCGGTAGGCGGCGGCTTCGCTATTTCGTCGTGGGCGGAGTCGCATCGCCCTCGATCAATTGCTCGAATAGATCGGCACCGCCCATCGGGCCGCCCTTGAGCATGATCTCGAACATCCGGTCGTGCGCGACGCGGTGAATACGCTCGCGGACCAGGGCGTTCCGGCCATCACGCTGATCTCCGATCCGTCGAATGCGCGACGGCTCGCCTACGTCGGGATCGACAATCGTGCGGCGGGACGCACCGCGGCGCTGCTATTGGGCCGCTTCATGGGACCGCGGCCGAGCGGCAAGATTGCGATGCTCGCGGGCAGCCTCAATTACCGCGGCCATGAGGAACGCGAAATCGGCTTTCTGCATCTGATCGAGTCGACGTTTCCGCAAGTACGCGTGATCGGATTGCGCGAGGGACACGACGATAGCGAGCGCAACGACAGGCAAACGCGCAAGCTGCTCGAGGAGCATCCCGATCTCGCCGGAATTTACAACAGCGGCGGCGGTTCGGACGGCGTCGCGCGCGCGATCGTCGAAGCGCGTTCGGAACAGAAGATCCTGTTCGTCGGACACGGCCTGACGCCCGATACACGCGCGTTGCTGATCGACGGAACGATGGATGCACTGATCACGCAAACGCCGCAGTCGATGGTAGGCAATTGCTTGCGGATTTTTCGCAACGTGCGCGAAAAGCGCGACGCGCTGAGCGACGTCAAGCCCGTTCAGTTCAGCATCGTATTGCGGGAGAACCTGCCTTGATGGCCCGCAGCATGGGCCGTCTCGCATGATGTCATGCCGCGTCGCGGCGCGGCGCCTTACCCCCAGGCACGCTGCCTGCTCAAACTCCTGCGTATCCGAACTTCAATACGAAAGGAGATGACATCATGCCTTACCTACTTGGCTGGCTTCTTGGCGTTCCGCTGATCGTACTGGTCATCCTGTACTTCATTTTTCATTGATCGCTCTCGCGCGGTACAGACTAGCGGCGGCGGTATGCGGCTGATTCGTCATCAGCGTACCGCCGCCATCAGCGCGCCCATCCCGACCAGTAAGCTCCCCATCAGACGATTGACGATGCGCAGCCGCGTCGGCTGCTGTAGAACCGTGCGCAGACGGTGCGGGAAGATCGCCGTCGAGGCGACGCCCAACGCGAAGATCAGCGCAAAAGTACTGGCCAGCAGAAGGTACTGATGATTGGCCGACCAATGCGCTTCATTCGACGAGGTGCTGATGAACTGCGGAAAGAAGGACGGAAAGACAGCAGCGTCTTCGGATTCACGCCCGACGTCGCGAAGCCGCGCCAAAACAATCCGCGTCGTCCGGCGTTATCGGGCGGAACGGGCGAAGTCCCGAACGTGCCGGTTCTCCATTGCCTGAAGCCCAGATAAACCAGATAAACCGCGCCGGCCCAGCGCAGCACGATCAGTGCGCGTTAATCCAACAGCAAGATCGAATTCAGACACAACGCGGTAATCGCGAGTTGCAGCAATACCGCGCAGGTGCCGCCCCACACGCAGGGCAATGCCGCGCGCCACCCGGCGCTGAGCGCCTGACTCATCGTCAGAACATTGACCGGACCGGGCGAATAAACCAGAACGGCGGCCGCGAGAAGAAACGAAACGTACAACTGGATCGGCATCGGCGAATCAGCGGACAAAAGAGGGTTGCGATAGACACATGCGCAGAGATGCGTCCATGCCCGGCGAACGCGCCTTCCGGCGCGGGTAACGCCGGAATTCGCCCGCGTGCCGTCTTTCCGTGAAGGCGGCGAGACACCGGAAAGCGGCTTGTGGCCGCGGAGTATCGCCGGCCGTGGGCCTGCGATCCGGGCGGTTGTCCCGGGCATGAATGCACACCGAAAATATACGTGTAGCCACGCTGGATAGGCTTCTTAAACGGATCCAGTTGTACCGCTTCGTCGGGACAATCTTCACCTATAATCCACATTAACAGAAGATTATTCCGTTACCCACCGATGACCACCCGAAACCGCCCTCTCGACACCCTCGACCGCAAGATCATGCGCGAGCTTCAGAAGAACGCCCGGCTCAGCAATGCGGAGCTGGCCGAACTGGTCGGCATGTCGACCACCGCGTGCTGGAATCGCACGCGGCAACTCGAGAACGAAGGCTATATCCGCGGTTATGTCGCGTTGCTCGATCAGCAGAAGCTCGGCTTCGCGGATGTGGTCCTGCTGGAAGTCACGCTGGACCGGCACGACGAGGACGCGCTCGCGCGTTTCGGCGCAGAGCTCGCGACGCTCAGCGAAGTGCTCGAAGCGTATCTGGTATCCGGCGATTACGACTATCTGGTCAAGGTCGCCGTAGACGGCACCGCGGGCTACGAACGCTTCCTGCGCGAAAAGCTCTACAAGATCGCCGGCATTCGCCATAGCCGCTCGATGTTCGCGCTGCGCTGCATGAAGAGCATTCCGTCGATCGCAATTTGACTGCGCGCGCTTTAATGCGCGGCCCGCGAAGCGGCGATGATCGCCTCGGCCACCGACTGCGGCTGGCGGAGCATCGCGACATGGCTCGTGTCGACGCGCGTGATCTTCGCGTCGATGTGCTTCGCCATCTCCAGTTGCAAGGCCGGATCGATCATGCGGTCGCGGCCCGACACCACGAAGTACGACGGCTTGTCATGCCATGCGGCGTTCGTCACCTTGTCGTCGATACAGCCCGCCGCCCACGGCTGCTGGGTCGCCGCGATCAGGCGTTTCTGAGGCAGCGGCAGATCCTGCGCGAAGTCGTCGAGCACCGCCTGGGTCGACAGCGTCAGATAACCGGCCGAGTCCTTGCGCAACTCGCTCGCCCAGACCGGCGCGGGTTTGTCCTTCGTCATGTCGGCAATGGACTGGCCGTTGTCGGGCGCAAACGCGGCCACGTACACGAGGCTCTTCACCTTGTCGTCGTTGCCAGCCTCGCTGACCACCACGCCGCCCCACGAATGGCCGACCAGAATCACGGGGCCGTTCTGTTGCGCGATCACGCGTCGGGTTGCCGCCACGTCGTCGGCAAGCGAGCTCAGCGGATTCTGCACGGCCACCACATGCAGGCCACGCGCTTCGAGCAGCGGGATCACTTTGTCCCAGCTGGACCCATCGGCGAAAGCACCGTGTACCAGCACGACATTTTTTCCCTTCAGGTCATCGGACGGCGCGGCCTGCGCGAACTCCGTGGCCTGCAACGCGAACAGTCCGCCCAACAATAGAACGGAACCGAGGATTTTCTTCAGCAGCGTGGTCATTGTTGATGTCTCGTGAGGTTGAGGAATAAGTCTTGATGGGCCGTCCGCACGTCGACGTGAGTCGATCCGCGCGGACAGCCTGCTCATTTGCACCGATCACGAATGCGCGTAGATCGAACCGAGGCCGACGACGTTGGCACCGTCGTTCGCACGTGCCGCCACATGCTTCATCGGCGTACGCGAGTCCGAACCCAAAGCGCCGTTCGCGACGCCACCGTAAGCGGCCGCGTCGTGGCCCGCGCTGATACGCGCCTCTGCCGCCTCGATGTTCTGCGGGTATTGCGTGTTGTCGCTGGAAGGGTTGTAGCCGGCCTTCTGCAACTGGACCAGCTCCGCGCGAACTTCAGCACGCGTGAGCGCCTGTTGCGGTTGCGATTGTGCGAACGAAACGACGGGAACAGCGACGAGTGCGGCGACGATCAGCGATTGAACGAGTTTCATGAGTCTTCTCCGGTTTATAACCATCTGGGATCAAAGGATTGAGCAGGACGCGAAGGCATCAACGCAGATACACTGTCATGTCCCGCCTGATTCACACGCAACGTTGTGAATCAACCTTGCGTGAAGACATTTGAACGCGCCAACGTATCTGCAATGTTTTCTTCACCCCCCATTTGTGCAAGCGTGTTTGTCTGTGTACGGTGTTGATACATTGCGATACAAAAAGCGCTTCGAGGCATTTCGTACGTCGTGTGTGTCACGTTTCGCGCGCCCATGAAAAAACCCCAGCAGCCGGACAATCGACTGCTGGGGTTCTGTTCAGAAGAGCAAGCCGGCGCACGCCGGCTCAATCACAGGCGCGTGACGTCGAGAATCGCATCGGCAAAGGCTTTCGGCGCTTCCTGCGGCAGGTTGTGGCCAATGCCGCCGCTGATATTGCGGTGCTGATACTTGCCGGTGAACTTCTTCGCGTATGCTGCGGGCGCGGGATGCGCGGCGCCGTTGGCGTCGCCTTCGAGCGTGATGGTCGGCACCGCGATCGTCGGTCCGGTGGCGAGGCGCTTTTCGAGTTCGTCGTATTGCGGCTCGCCCTGCGCGAGGCCCAGACGCCAGCGGTAGTTGTGAATCACTACGGCCACATGGTCCGGATTATTGAACGATTCGGCGGAACGCTCGAACGTGGCGTCGTCGAAATTCCATTTCGGCGAGGCGGTATGCCAGATCAGCTTGTTGAAGTCATGACGGTTCGCTTCATAGCCCGCGCGGCCGCGCTCGGTGGCGAAATAGAACTGATACCACCACGTGAGTTCGGCCTGCGGCGGCAACGGCGCACGGTTCGCTTCCTGGCTGCCGATCAGATAGCCGCTCACCGACACCATCGCCTTCACGCGTTGCGGCCACAGCGCGGCGACGATGTTCACCGTACGCGCGCCCCAGTCGAAGCCGCCGAGCACGGCCTTGTCGATTTTCAGCGCGTCCATCAGGTTGATGATGTCGACCGCGACCACCGCCTGTTGACCGTTGCGCGGCGTATCCGCCGACAGAAAGCGCGTGCCGCCGTAGCCGCGCAGAAAAGGCACGATCACCCGATAGCCGGCCGCCGTGAGCAACGGCGTCACTTCGGCGAAGCTGTAGATGTCATAAGGCCAGCCATGCAGCAAAATGACCACCGGTCCGTTCTGCGGGCCCGCTTCCGCGTAGCTGACGTTCAGCGTGCCGGCATTGATCGAGCGAATGTTCTCGAACGACGCGACATGCGTGCCCGCTTTCGCGTTGCCGGCCGTGTCGGCCGATTGCGCATGCGCGAGCCCGCTCAGTCCCAATTCGAGCAGGCTGATACCCGCCACGGCCGTGCCGAGAAAGCGACGGCGACGGCCATTGATCTGATCCGACATGGTTATTCTCCTTTGGTCAGGCTTTGATACGGAATTGATCGGGTCCGCTCGCGCGCAATATCACGCGGGCGCGCGAGCACCGTGCAAGCAGAACGGACTTCAATGGCAATCCGATGAAACGAATCGAACGAGACAGGTAGCGCGAATAGGAAACCGGGACACCTTGACGACCGAACCGCCGGCTTACCGCTGTCGCAACGCTTGAGATGAATAGTGACAGCGCGAGCCACCATGAGCAAGAGCAACTAAGTTCACATATCGTTGCTTTACGGGCAACACAACAGCCGCTGCCGAGTAAAAACATGCGAGAGATCAATCAGCAACGCCTTCGCTATTTCAACGAGGTGCTCACGCACGGCACCATTCGTGGTGCCGCCGAAAGCATCAATACGTCGCCGTCCGTGATCACGCGGCAGATCAAGCTGCTCGAAGACGAACTCGGCACCGTGCTGTTCGAACGGCAGCCGCGCGGCGTCAAGCCAACCGAGGCGGCCACGCATCTGCTCGAATTCTGGCGCGGCTATCGTTCGCAACAGGAGAAGCTCGAGGATCAGTTGCACGCGTTAAAAGGCCTGCAGCGAGGGCAGATTCGGCTAGCGGTCAGCGAAGGCTTCGTCGATACGCTGGTCGACGATGTGCTCGCGCCATTCTGCGCCCAATATCCGGAACTCGAGATCGCCCTCGATATGCTCGCCGTCGACGCGATCCAGGAAGAAGTCGCCGACAGTCGTGCCCATATCGGGCTCGCGTACAATCCGCCGCCGCATGCGCGTATCGAGTATCGCGCGAGCTCGCCACAACCGGTCGTGTTGTTGCTGAGAAGCGACCATCCACTCGCGAAGCGCAAAAAACCCGCGACACTCGACGACCTGCGCGCGTGGCCCCTTGCACTGATGCCGCCCACCTTTGGGATCGGTCATGTCGTCAAGATGGCGGAACTCGCGGAAAACGTGTCGATTCGCGCGACGCTGACGAGCAACTCGCTGAGTGCATTGAAGCGCTTCGTCACCGTCGACAACTTCATGACGCTAATCGGCGAATTCGCCGCCTACCGCGAAATTGCGAGCGGCGAATTGACGACGGTTCCGATCGCGCATCCGCTGTTTTCCGGTGCGCAGGCGCGTGTGCTCGTCAAAACCGGCCGCCCGCTCGCGCCCGGACCGCTCGAACTGCTGCGCTGGATTCAGGAGCGTATGCCGATGTTCTCCACGGCCAGAACTAATCGAGTCACGGGCGCTACGGGAGCGGCTTCGCGAAGGCGCAAGACACGCTGATCCAGCGTTCCCTTCCCCCCGCCTCAGCCCCCGCGCCCATCGGCACCTCAGGCGATTTGTGTAGCAATGTATCTGAGCAGTACACGGATACACAACATTGCACGCACGCCTGATCGCCGACATAAACCAGATACGTGCGGGCGTTCCAATACGGCCATCCCAGCCAACGGAACGCCCATCATGCACAGCACTCTCGAAACTCCGCTCGCCCTGCTCGCCGGGCTGCTGACGATTGCCTCCCCCTGCGTGCTGCCGGTGATGCCGATCCTGCTCGGCACTTCCGTCGAACAACCGAGCCGCACGCGGCCACTCTTTATCGTCGCTGGCTTCATTCTGACTTTCGCGTCATTTGCGCTGCTATTGGGCGCGGTGTCGAGCACAGTCCATGTCGCGCAACAGGTCCTGCGCAATACCGGCATTGCGTTGCTCGGTTTGTCCGGATTCCTGCGCATCTGGCCGCGCCCTTACGACTGGCTCGTCGCGCAACTGCAAGGGCCGCTCGATCGCATCGGCGCGCTCATTGCGCCGGGCACGCAACCCGGCAGCGGCAACGCGGGCGGCTTCGTGCTCGGCATGTCGCTCGGCGCGGTATGGACACCCTGCGCCGGCCCCGTGCTCGCCTCGATCCTGGTGCTCGTCGTGAAGGCACAGGATCTCGGCTGGTCGGCGCTGCTGCTCACGTTGTATGCGATCGGCGCGGCCATTCCGATGCTCACGATCATCTACGGCGGACATTACGTGGCGCGCCATGTACGCGTCGTCGCACGTCACGCTGAGCACCTGCAACAGGTATTCGGCGTACTGGTGATGCTGACCGCACTCGCCATCTATCTGCAATACGACGTGCTGCTGTACGCGCGGCTCGCCGCCTTCTTCCCTTCACTCAAAGGACTTTGACATGACTTCCCGATTGAAAAACTTTGCACTGTCCAGCACATTTGCCGCCTGCGCGCTGCTCGCGGCGAGTACGGCCGCCATCGCCGCGCCGCAGGAGAGTGGACCGCCCGCGCCCGAATTCACCGGCATTACGCAATGGCTCAATAGCGAGCCGCTCAAATTGCAGCAATTGCGCGGCAAGGTGGTTCTGGTCGACTTCTGGACCTATAGCTGCATCAATTGCGCCAACACGCTGCCTTACGTGAAAAGCTGGAACCAGAAGTACAAGGATCAGGGGCTCACGGTGATCGGCGTGCATACGCCCGAATATCCGTTCGAACGCGACACCGGTAACGTGAAGACCGCGCTCAAACGGCTCGGCATCAGCTATCCGGTTGCGCAGGACAACCAGTACGCGACCTGGCGTGCCTATAACAATCAGTACTGGCCTGCGTTCTATCTGATCGACAAGAAAGGCCAGATCGTCTACACGCACTTCGGAGAAGGCGACTACGCGCAGACCGAAGCGAAGATTCAGGCGCTGCTCGCGCAGAAGAATTGACGAAGTGTTGGCCGACTCATAAAGCGGAAAAGCCCCCATGCGCCCGAGCAATCCGGCGCATGGGGGCTTGCGTTTTGATCACCCGACTAGAAAAGGTAATTGGCGAAGAGGCCGTAAGTAATCTGACTCGTCTTCTCGGTGATCGGGCTGTCGGTCGCGTCTCCGCGCAGCCACGCGAACGACACGCTCGCTCCGACGTTCCAGCGCGTCGCGATCCGGTACACCCCGTTGACCGAGAAGCGCAACTGATTCAAGCCGGAATCGGCCGAGTAGGTCGGCAATCCAGAGCGCGCGCTCTGCTCGGACGTCACGCCAAAATACGTTTCGTTGTACTTGGCGCTTCCCCACGTCAGGCCCGGCCCCGCGCTCAGCGTCAGTTGCGGAATGGGTTGATAGCGGCCAAGCAGATCGAACGTTGCCACAGTGCCGCGGTCGTTGCCGGCAATATCGGTCAACACGCTCGCACGCGCCGAGATGAACTGCCAGGTATAAACACCGAATAGCTCAGCGTGAGCGGTTCGTTTGACGTCGCCGAGTCCGTGCAAGCGCGAGTCGTCGGACTCGCTGCGCGGTTCGATGAAATCGTAAGTGATCGCCGCGCCGACGCGCCAGTTGCTATCGCGATACAGATACGCACCGAGCGACAGCAACGACCCCGCATCCGGATTCGCGCCGATAAAGAAGCGGTCGTAATTCGCGCTCACCGACGGCACCACTTCCCATTTCGTCCCGCTCGCGCCAGGGAATTTCGGCATGTTCACGACCCCGGCGCCGACCGTAAAGCGCCACGGGCTCGCATTCGCGGCAGGCGTCTGTGTAATTTCCGGCGCGCCGATCGAGAACAGGCTTTCCGACAAACCGAGCGTATCGTCCGCCATCGCGGCGACGGCGAACAGCGACAAGGCAGACCCCGCCAGCACCTTGATCATGCGCGGCTTTGACACATCAATCATTTCGGTTTCTCCGTGGAAAAAAGAATAAAGGCGTGTTGCAGCGTCACTAAAAGTTGACCTGTCGCCTCAAGCGAGGATGGCAATGATGAAGCGCGAGTTCGTATTACCCGATGCAATCGCTTTACTGGGACGTTTGTCTGACCCATCTCGCTTCCCCAACATAATTGAGTATTGCGCCTTCTTACGGGAGATTCACCGACAGAATGAGTGGTACGAGCATAGCCCGTTCTTTTCGACAGTCGCAAGCAGATTTTTTTAACTACGTGCCGCAACTGCGTAATCGTGAAATAGATGCAACTTCGATGTTTGTATTAATTCACCCGGATTTGCCATCTTCAGTCTCAGGCGATACTCTCTGCTGGCTTGACGTTCGCGTCGCCAATTGTGAAATGTAGTCAGATGGCGGCTTTCGATGCACGGTGATCTACGTTACGGGTGAGCTATGCCTTCAGGAAAGTACATCGGCAATAAAACAGTCAGTCCGTCGTTTTCATGTCTTTGTGACAAGTCTCAAGCGCAATATGCAAACCGCCGTATCAGTGCCGATCTGTCGCGCCGCGGTTTTGTCACCGGTCTCGCGGCCTCGATGCTGAGTCTGATTCTGCCCGGACTCAGCCATGCTCAAAGCAACCCACCGCCAGGACCGCCCGCGAAGCCGGTGCTGTTCACGAACTTCCGTCTGTTCGACGGCAAATCGTCGACATTGCGCGACGGCCTCTATATGGTTGTCCAGGGCGACAGCATCAGCCAGTTGGGTCACGGGCAGCCCGCTTCGAGCGAAGGCAAGACGCTCGTCGATTGTGGTGGCAAGGTCATGATGCCCGGCCTGATCGACATGCACTGGCATGCGCTGCTCGCGGCGCTGCCGATTCAGGTCATCCTTCAATCGGACATGGCATTCGTCCACCTTGCGGCGAGTGCCGAAGCCGAACGCACGCTATTGCGCGGCTTCACGACGATACGCGATGCGGGCGGTCCATCGTTCGCGCTGAAGCAGGCCATCGATAGCGGCTTGATTTCCGGGCCACGCATCTACCCGTCCGGCGCGATGATCACCACGACCGGCGGTCACGGCGATTTTCGTCCGTTGACGGATCTGCCGCGTACCAGCAGTCAGGTCACGCAAGGGGAGCGCGATGGCGGCTTCGCGATCGCCGACACCGAAGACGAAGTGCGCTTGCGCGTACGCGAGCAGTTCATTCAGGGCGCGTCGCAGGCCAAGCTGGTCGGATGCGGTGGCGTATCGACGCCGCGCAGCCCGCTCGACATGCTCACGTTCACCGAAAAGCAGCTGCGCGCGGCGGTCGAAACCGCGGCTGACTGGGGCACCTATGTCCTTTCGCATGCGTACACGCCCGAATCGATTCAGCGCTCCGTTGCGGCGGGCGTGCAGTGCATCGAGCACGGTCATCTGATGGACGACAAAAGCGCGGCGCTGATGGCAAAGAACGGCACGTGGTTGAGCACCCAGCCGTTCCTCAGTGAAGAGGACGTGGGCCCGCTCGCTCCACAGAGCCGCGAAAGATTTCTCGAAGTGGTGGCGGGCACCGATAACGCATTCAAACTCGCGCACAAGCATGGCATCAAGGTCGCGTTCGGCTCAGACCTGCTCTTTTCGCAGGTCGTCGCCACGCGGCAAGGCACGATGCTCGCGCACATGACGCGTTGGTATAGCGCAGCCGAAGCATTGGGCATGGCAACCGGCACCAATGGCCAACTGCTCGCGCTGTCCGGTCACCGCAATCCGTATCCGCGCAAGCTCGGCGTACTCGAGGAAGGCGCGTACGCCGATCTGCTGCTCGTCGATGGCAATCCGCTCGATAATCTCGACCTGATTGCGAATCCGGAGCAGAACCTGCGCATCGTGATGAAGGACGGGAAGTTCTACAAGAACACGCTGAAAGCGTAATGAGCAATGGATGCGATGCGGGCGCGCAACCTCGCGCACCCGCATTCGCTACACCGTCACACTAATCAGCTGTGGCCCTGCAGACGGATGTCGCGCGACGATGCGCCGACGTACACCGAGCTGCCCGGTACATAGAGCCACCGGTTGTTCGTCGTATCCCACACGCTTTGCATGCGCTGCGTCACGACCACGTGAACGTGGCGCGATTCGCCGGGGTTCAGACCAACCTTGTCCCAGCCGACCAGACGCCGCGGCGGTTCACCCTGATACGGCACGCCGAGATACACCTGCGGCACTTCCGCACCGGCCACTCGACCATCGTTACGCACGTTGAACGACACGTCGATCAGGCCGCCCGGCAGATGCTGGACCGACAGACCCGAGTACGCGAAGTGCGTGTACGACAGGCCGTAGCCGAACTCGAACATCGGCGTGATGTTCTGCGAGTCGTACCAGCGATAGCCCATGTCGAGCTTCTCGGAGTAGACCGGGTTCGCCGCATACGCGCCATTCGTGCCCCACGTCGGCGTATCCTGGTCGCGCACCGGGAACGTGACGGGCAACTTGCCGGAAGGATTGACCTTGCCGAACAGCACGTTCGCGATCGCGTTGCCGCCGCCTTCACCCGGATACCACGCTTCGACGATCGCCGACACGCTATCCTTCCACGGCATCAGTACCGGGTTGCCGCTTTCGACGACGACGATCGTATGCGGATTGGCCGCCGCGACCGCTTCGACGAGCGCATCCTGGTTGGTCGGATTGGCGAGGCCCAGACTCGGCTGATCGCCGATGTCCTCACCGGCCGGCTGCGCGACCACGACAATCGCAACGTCGGAGTTGGCCGCCAGCGTCGCCGCCTGGGTGATCTGCTGCTGCGTGTAGGCGGCAAACGGCGACTGCTGATCGCTGTTGCCGGCGAACGTGACCGTGGCCTGCGGCGCGAGCGCCTGAATCGCCGACACGATCGGCGTGGGCAGCTTCAGCCACGGGTTGGTCCACCAACTGCAGCCCGTCGAGGTGCCGAAGCTCAGGCCGCCGCAACCGGCGAACGCGCCCGTCACCGGATCGCGCGTGTTGCCCGAACCGCCGCCCGTCAGCACAGCTGCGTCGGCGTGGCCGCCGATCACCGCGATGCGCGACAACGAACCGCCGGCGAGCGGCAGCTGATTGTTGGCGTTCTTCAGCAGTACCATCGATTGCTCTTCGACCGACTGAGTGAATGCTCTCGCGGCGGAGAAGTCGATGGTCGCGCCACCCTTCGCCGGATCGTCCATCACGCCCGTGCGGATCATCACATAGAGCTTGCGCTCGACCATGTCGTCGAGCCGCGCGGTCGACACCGAGCCGTTCGCGATCGCCTGTTTGACCAGAGTGGGCGTCAGATAGACGGTCGAACCGACATCTTCTTCCTCGTCGAGACCGGCATTGATCGCGGGCGCCGTGCTATGCGTCGCGCCCCAGTCCGACTGCACCTGACCGTCGAAGTGCCAGTCGTTCTTCAGCACGTCGTTGAGAATGTGCGGGTTCTCACAGGCTTGGGTGCCGTTGACCTCGTTGTAGCTACACATCACGCTGCCGGGCTGCGCGCGGCGCGCGGCAATTTCGAACGGCAGCAGATAGAGCTCGCGCATCGTGCGCTCGTCGATCTGGCTGTTGCCGCCGCCGCGGTTATGTTCCTGCTCGTTGCCCATGTAGTGCTTGATCGTCGCGATGACCTTCTGGCTTTGCGTCCCGTCGGTGCGCTCGGCGAGCATTTCGCCGGCAAGCACCGGATCTTCGCCGAGATACTCGAAGAGCCGGCCACCGCGCGGCTCACGCGCGAGGTTGGTGCCACCGCCGAGGCCCATGCCGAAGCCCTGCTGGCGCAACTGGATCGCGATCTGCTTGCCGAAGTTCCACGACAGCGCCCGGTCCCAGCTAGCAGCCACCGCGAGCGTCGCCGGGAACGTCGTCGATTGCTGGTTGGTACTGCCCGAACCCGTGGCGGAGTCGACCATGTTCAGGTCTGGAATGCCGAGACGCGGCACGCCCTGAATGTAGCCCGCGCCGCCGCCCGGCACGGCCGACATCGCGTACTCCGAATGAATGAACTGCAGCTTTTCGTCGATCGTCATCTTGTTGACGAGCGTTTCGGCGCGCCGATGCGCGGCCGCCGAGGCGAATGCGTTCAGCACCGTCGACATGGGTGCAAAGTCGAGCCCGGGAGTGGGGATTTCCGCGTGCGCAGCAGCGCTCACGGCCGCCGCTATCGCAACGGCCGGCCAAAGTTTCTTCTGCATAGTTGTCTCTCCGAAATTGTGCTTTTCTGGTGGCAGCGGCGCGCGTCGGGTGGGTGGAAGGCGGACGCGAAAACAGGCATGCGGTGATGACCGCAAACGTTTGCCTGCTGGAAGAAGAATCAGCGCAACTGGATGGGTTGTAGCGACTCTTCGTGGTGACTAATGTAGGAATGTAGTCTGACTACAGCATCGGTATTTATACCAATACGTGTAATTTTATGCGTAATGGGGCGTAAGGCTTTTCTTACACAGGCTAATTGAAAGCTGTCGAATCAAATCGAATAAATCGGCGGCGATTTTTTCCGTATTTTTAATTCACATTTGTGAATTCGGAAAAATGTACGGAGACGAGCGAGACGCCCTACTCTCTCCGAGCAGAGGCACAAAAGTGCGCGCTCATGGCGCCGTACACGTCGCATTTGAGCCGCATAGAGGGGTCTTTATTGGCAGGAGACAGCCGCAATGTCGGCCGCCGAATTTCTCGACAAATCGAATTCGCATCCTTCCAAAAGGCTCGGATCAACCAGATCACGAACCCGGCTAATTGTCAGCGAAATATCACTTAAGAAATGGCAAGCGCTGCATTGCAAGTGATTACAGACGCACGTTGGCCATCCGGTATTGACAACAAAAAAACCGATGTCTAGTTTACTGGATGCAACGTCTCTTAAATTGGAACCCATGGACATCAACGCCCTGATCGCGCGCCGGGTCAAAGAACTGCGCGACGCGCAGAACTGGTCGCTGGATGCGCTGGCCGAGCGTAGCAAGGTCAGCCGCTCGAACATCTCGCTGATCGAGCGCGGGCAAAGCAGTCCCACCGCAACCGTGCTCGACAAGCTCGCAACCGCGTTGAGCGTGCCGCTCGCGTCGCTATTCGAGCAGGATGGCGCGCAGGCCGCCGAACCATCGCCGGTCAGCCGCGCGGCCGAGCAGGCGGTATGGACCGATCCGAACTCCGGTTATGTGCGGCGTCATCTGTCGCCGACCGCGCGCTCGGCGATCCAGCTGGTCGAGGTCAACTTTCCCGCGGGCCAACGCGTCAGCTTCGAAACCGGCGCGCGCGACGCGGACATTCATCAACAGGTGTGGATGCTCGAAGGGACGATGGAAATCACGCTCGGCGACAGCAGTTGGCGGCTCAAAGCGGGCGATTGTCTCGCGATGCGCCTCGATAGCCCAACCGTGTTCCGCAACCCCACGCGCAAACGCGCGCGCTATCTCGTCGCGCTGACCACCTCGCCAGTCAACGAACGGAGAAACGGATGATCGATAACGTGACCATACGGCGCGTCGACGCGAACGAAGCGGCGCACTGCGTCGAAGCGCTCGCCGACGTGCTGATCGACTGTGTGGAAGGCGGCGCGTCGGTCAGCTTCATGCTGCCGATCTCGCGCGCCACCGCGCTCGCGTTCTGGCGCGACGTCGCAGAGGGCGTCGCACGCGGCGAGCGCGCATTGCTGATCGCCGAAGATCGCGACGGCGACGTCGTCGGCACCGTGCAGCTAATTACCGCGCAGCCCGAAAATCAGCCGCATCGCGCGGATGTCGCGAAGATGCTCGTGCATAGAAAGGCACGCGGGCGCGGCATCGCTCACGCTTTGATGAGCGAGCTCGATCAAATCGCGCGGCAAGAGAAGAAATCGGTTCTGGTGCTCGACACCGTGACCGGTGGCGATGCCGAGCGGCTCTATCAGCGTGCCGGCTGGCAACGCGTCGGCAGCGTGCCGAATTACGCGCTGATGCCCGACGGTGCGTTCTGCGGCACGACCTTCTATTGCAAGCAGCTTTGACCGGCAGCAGCGCTCAATCGCTGAGCGCGACCGACGAGACCTCGCGTCCCAGGCGCTGCACGCGAGTCCGGCTCCGGGCACGACGCTCGCTAACACTCCGCTGTCCCGAACCACCGTGGCGCTCCGCGCAAGTATTTGAAAATTTCAACTACTTGCCTATAATGCCTGCACTGCGTACAACGGCCGACAGCGGAGCAATTTCTTGTACTCGGACTTCCTGACTTTCAGGCTCGATCTGACCAGCGCATTGCTGATCAACCGCGCGAATACGGTCTACCGCGAGCGCTGGGATCTCGACGTGCGTGGGCTGCGCGTGCTGCGCCTCGTCTGCGCCGAGCCCGACATCACCCCCAAGTCCGTTTCGCAGCGCGCGCTGATCGAAAAAACCCTGCTCTCCAAGGTCCTTGCAGAGCTTGAAACGCGCGGCCTGATCACTCGCCGCATGCATGCGTCGGACCGCCGTAGCATCGCGTTGCGCGCCACGGCGCATGGCCTCGAAGTTGCACAGGCGTCCGAAACGGTCGGCACCGAACTCGAAGGCGAGCTTGCGAAGGCGCTCAGCGAGAACGAGCGCAAGACGCTCGAGCGTCTGCTTCGCAAGCTTTCGCACAGCCTGCTCGAAAGCGAAAGCGGGTCCGCAAGCGCGCCACCGGCGAAATCCTGAAGGACCATCCGCATTGCGCTGCCCTCCCTCGCGCTCACGCTAACCAGGAGCCCTCCATGTCGAAGCTGATCGAAACGATGGCGACCGCGATCGACGCGTTGCTGCCCGAACTCGAAGTGATCTACAAAGACCTGCACGCGCACCCCGAGCTGTCGATGCAAGAGGTGCGCACCGCGGGCATCGTGGCGGACTACGTGGAACAGCTCGGCTACGACGTGACGCGCAACGTCGGCGTGACGGGCGTCGTCGCGCTGCTGCGCAACGGCGACGGTCCCACCGTGATGTTGCGCGCCGACATGGACGCGCTGCCGATGGCCGAAGCGACCGGCCTGCCCTACGCAAGTACGGTCAGGACCAAAGACGAAGACGGCATCGAAGTCGGCGTCGCGCATTCGTGCGGCCACGATATGCACGTCACGTGGCTGCTCGGCGTCGCGCGTTTGATGGCCACGCATCGCGACGCATGGCGCGGCACGCTGATGGCCGTGTTCCAGCCCGGCGAGGAAGTCGGCCGCGGTGCGCGCAGCATGCTCGACGACGGCATGACCACGCGCTTCCCGAAGCCCGACGTGATTCTCGGCCAGCACGTGATGGTCGGCGCGGCGGGCACGGTCGGTTATCGCAGCGGCACGATCCTGTCGGCCGGCGACAGCATCAAGGTCAAGCTGTTCGGCCGCGGCGCGCATGGCTCGCAACCGCAGACCTCGATCGATCCTGTGATCATGGCGGCCTCGACGACCTTGCGTCTGCAAACCATCGTGTCGCGCGAAATCGCGCCGAGCGACAGCGCCGTGCTGACTATCGGCTCGCTGCAGGCCGGCACGAAAGAAAACATCATCCCCGACGATGCGACGCTGAAGCTCAACATGCGCACCTACGACGAAGACGTGCGCGAGTACATGCTCGGCGCGATCCGCCGTATCTGCTGCGCCGAGTGCACGGCGTCGAACGCGCCGCGCGAACCCGAATTCACGACGCTATCGAGCTATCCGCTGACGATCAACGACGCGGCGACCACCGAGCGCGTACGCAGCGCGTTCGAGGCGCAGTTCGGCCAGCGCGCGTACGAATCGCCGCCGGCTGCCGCGAGCGAAGACTTCAGCGTGTTCGGCCGCGAGTGGAACGTGCCGTACTCGTTCTGGTTCGTCGGCGGCACCGACCCCGAGGTGTTCCGCGCAGCGCTCGCCGCGAAAAAGCTCAACGAAATTCCGAGCAATCACTCGCCGAAGTTCGCACCGGTGCTCGACCCGACCCTGCGCACGGGTCTCGAAGCCATGCTGTGCGCGGCCGGTGCGTGGCTCGACCAACACGAAACTACTCAGTGAATTCACACGCCGTCTATATGATTCTCGATCTGATCGGCACCTTCGTATTCGCGATCAGCGGCGCGGTCGCCGCGCGTCAACGAAGACTCGACCTGTTCGGCATCGTCGTGATCGCCTTCATGGTGGCGTGCGGCGGCGGTATCGTGCGCGACCTCTGCATTGGCGCGATCCCACCGGCGGGGCTGTCGAACTGGCGATATCTGGCTGTCGCGCTAGCCGCGTCGGCGGTGACGATTCTCGCGTATCCGCAGGTGCGCCGGCTGCGTCAGCCGGTGCTGTTCTTCGACGCGATCGGGCTCGGTCTGTTCGCGGTGTCGGGCGCGCAGAAAACGCTCGCGTATGGCCACAATGCCGAGCTCGCGATTCTGCTCGGCATCGTCAGCGCGGTGGGCGGCGGTGTGATGCGCGATGTCGTGCTCTCGCGCGTGCCCGCGATTCTGGAGCGCGAGATCTATGCATCGGCCGCGCTGTTCGGCGCGGCGGTGCAGGTCGGCTTTTCGTATGCGGGCTGGACCGACTGGTGGACACCGTGGTTCGCCACGCTGGCGTGCGTGATGGTGCGGCTGGCTTCGCTGCGCTACGGCTGGCGGCTGCCCGTGTTCCAGGGTAGACGCACGGCCGAAACGCGCGACAATTCATAACGGCCCCTTTCGCGCTTCAGCGCGTAGTGCCGCCGCTCACGTTCGTCGCGCAGCGGTGCTGAACGTATCGCTAAACACGAACGCCGAAGCAAGCGCAAAGCGTCTCACGCGGCACGCAACGCCTTCTGACATGCCGCGAGCACCGCGCCAGCGGCGAGCAGCAGCGCCGAGTACACGAGCCCGCGCGCGAGCCCCGCACTATCCGAGACCCAGCCGATCACGACCGGCCCGACTATCTGCCCGAACGCGAACACGATCGTGAAGGCGCTGATGCCCTTCGCCCAGTGGCGCGCGGGCAGATTGTGGCGCACGAACGCGGTCGTCGACGCGACCGCCGACAGGAACGTCGCGCCGAACAGCGTGCCCGACACGAACGCGACCCACGGCTGCGTGAACAGCGCGGGCAGCAGCGTCGCGATCGCGAGCAGTGCGTTGAGCACCGCGAGCGCCTGGCCGCCGCGCATACGATCGAGCAGCCTCGACCAGATCCGCGCCGACACCACGGTCGCCGCGCCCAGCAGCAGATAGAAACCGGTGACGACCGCCGCGCTCATGCCGGCATTGCGCAGCAGCGCGACGATGAACGTCATGTAGCCGATATAGCCGACGCCGAACAGGCCATAGCCCACGAGCGCGGCAGCAAATTGCGGCCAGCGTGGCGGGTTGGCGACGTCGGTGACGCCCGCAACCGAGGCCGCGCTCAGATGCGCACGCTCGATCCTGCGCGATGCGCCGATCGCGACCGCGGCGAACAGCGCGCAGGCCACAGCGAGCGCGAACCACGCGAATTGCCAGCCGTGGGCGACGTCGAGGATCGTCACCGGCACCAGCAGCGACGACGCGACGATCCCCCATCCGGTGCCGCCGTAATACAGACCGAGGACGAGCCCCGCATCGCGCGGACGCGTCGATGCCAGCCGCGCCGCGAGCACGCCGCCGCCGATGAAGATCGCCGCGCTGCTCGCGCCGGTGATCACGCGCAACGTCAGCAGCGCATGCGTGCCGGCCGTGAGGCCGCCGCCGGCCATCAGCAGCGCGGTCAGCACGCAGCCGCCCGCGAACAGTGCGCCCGCCGACCAACGGCGCGCGAGGCGTGGAAACACGAGCGCGCCGAGCAGATAGCCGAGCGCGTTGGCGGTGTTCATCGCGCCGGCCTGCGCGAAGCTCCAGCCGAGGTCGAGTTTCATCGACGGCAGGAGCAACGCGTACGCGAAGCGCGCGAGGCCGAGCGCGATCGCGCTGCCGAGTGATAGCGCGGCGGCGAGCAGCAGTGTCGGCAGGCGTTGGGCCTCGGAGGTGGTCGGAGAGTGCGAGGCGGTGTCGACGGAACGGAAGGACATGGGCGGACGGACTTGAACGGGAACGCTGCGAGCCGGTTCGGGTTGGCTGGTGGGACGGACGGATGCGGCAGATGGCCATCATAGCCGGAAGCGACATTTTGGCCGCTCTATCCGCCCGCCCCTTCCGGCTCATGCGGCACGAGCCTCGCCTTCGCGTGGCGCATCTTTTCCAGCGTCTCGGGCCCGGCCTTCAGCGCGACGCCGATCGCGAGCGCGTCCATGATGCACAGATGCACGAGCCGCGACACGCCCGGCGTATTCGGATCGATTGGGCTCGCCACGCGCAGCAGCAGCGGAATATCGACGAGCCATGCGAGCCGCGAGCCGACGTTGGTCAGCGCGATCGTCGTCGCGCCGCGCTCCTTCGCGATCTGGATGCTCTCGTTCACTTCGACGCTGCGCCCCGAATGCGAGATCGCGAACGCCACGTCGCCGGGTTCCATCAGGCCCGCGTAAAGCCGTTGCAAATGACCGTCGGTAAACGCGGCCGCCGCGATGTCGATGCGCAAAAAGCGCAGCGCGGCGTCCTGCGCGACGAGCCCCGAGCCCGAGCCGACCCCGAAGAAAAACACGCGCCGGGCGCTGGAGAGCGCCGCGATCGCGCTTTCGACCACGGCCGGATCGAGCGCGCCGCGCGCATGCGTGATGCCGTCGATCGCCGCCTCGCCGACCTTGTCCATCAAGGTCTGCACGTCGTCGTCGCGCGCGACCGCGGTCGACGCATACGGCAGCCCGCCCGCCACGCTCTGCGCGAGTTGCATCTTGAAGTCGCGCAGACCGTGCGCACCGATCGCGCGGCAAAAACGCGTGACGGAAGGCTCGGACACCTCCGCGCGCTGCGCAAGTTCGGTGATGCTCGCACGCATCGCGAAGTCGACGTCGGCGAGCACCATGTCGGCGACCTTGCGCTCGGCGGGCCGCAGACTCGCGAGTGCGCTGCGGATGTGGGGAATCAAGTTCGGTGCGGACACCCGGTGTTTCCTTAGGGTCTGTTTGCGTATGGATCCGCGTCGCCTGCAGCTTCTTCGGCTTCAATCGCCCTGATCAACGTTCGAGCCGCGCGCGGTTCAGACCAGCCTGCGTCCACTCTCCGTATCGAACAGATGAATGTGCTCGGCCGGCAGACGCAGCGGGACACGCTGACCGGGATCGATCTTCGAGCGCTCGCGCGTGGTCACGCACCACGACGCACCGCCGATTTTCCCGTACAGGTGCGTCTCGGCGCCGGTCGGCTCGACCACTTCGACGTCGAGCGCGGCATCCGGTATCTGCGCCGTGATCTCGATGTGCTCAGGCCGCACGCCAAGCGTGACCTTCGCGCCGGCCACAGCTGACGCGGGCGTGCCTTCGAGCGCGACCTCGCTGCCGTCGGCGAGTTTCAATGCGAGGCCCGCACCCTGCGTGCGATTGATAATCACGCCCTCGGCGAAATTCATCGACGGCGAGCCGAGGAAGCTCGCGACGAACAGATTCGCCGGGTGGTCATACAGTTCGAGCGGCCGCCCGATCTGTTCGATCCGCCCCGCGTTCATCACGACGATGCGATCGGCCATCGTCATCGCTTCGATCTGATCGTGCGTGACGTAGATCACCGTGTTCTTCAGGCGCTGATGCAGCGCCTTGATTTCGGTGCGCATTTGCACGCGCAGCTTAGCGTCGAGATTCGAGAGCGGTTCGTCGAACAGGAACAGCGAGGGCTCGCGCACCACCGCGCGGCCCATCGCGACGCGTTGCCGCTGCCCGCCCGACAGCGCGCGCGGCAACCGGTCCAGATAGCCGCTCAAGTTCAGCATCTTCGCGGCGGCGTCGATGCGCGGCTTGAAACTCGCCGAGGATTCCTTACGAATACGCGGACCGAACGCAATGTTTTCGTACACCGACAGATGCGGATACAGCGCGTAGCTCTGAAACACCATCGAGATGTTGCGCTGCTGCGGCGCAAGCGTATTCGCGCGCGTGCCGCCGATCATCAGATCGCCGCCGCTGATTTCCTCGAGTCCGGCCACCATCCGCATCAACGTGCTCTTGCCGCAGCCCGACGGACCGACCAGCACGACGAACTCGCCGTCGTCGATGTCGAGATCGATGCCGTGCACGACCTGGGTGTCGCCATAGCGTTTGAAGATGCCGCTCAGTTGCACTGCTGCCATGCTGTCCTCATTGTCTTGCTGCGTGTTGTATTTGCGGGTGTCCTATCGCACGCGCGGCGCGGCTCAGAACGACTCGAGCGTCAGCTCCTGCGCCATCAAGCGGTTGCCCGCCATCAAGCCGCCGTCGACCGGCAGCGCAACGCCGGTGATCACGCGCGCTTGCGGCGAGGCTAGAAACAGCACCGCGTCGGCGATGTCGCCGGGCGTCGCGAAGTCGCCCAACGGGTACCACTTCTTCAGTTCCTCGAAGACCTGCGGATTCTTGTCGACGCGCGCCTGCCACGCCTGCGTCTTCACGGTGCCCGGACACACGATGTTCGCGCGAATGCCGTAACGGCCCAGCTCGATCGCGAGCGCCTTGGTATAGCTGATCAGGCCGGCCTTCGCCGCGCTATACGCGGGATGACCAAGAGCTGCGAGACCGTTCACCGAGCCGATCAGCACGAGCACGCCGCGCTGCCGCTCGATCATCGACGCGCGCACCGCCTCGACCGTGTGGTAGGTGCCGTTCAGATTCAGGTGGATGTCACGCTGCCAGCTCGCGGCGTCGGTGCTCGCGAGCGACGCGCCGAGCGCCGCGCCCGCGTTCGCGACCAGCACGTCGACCGGCCCGCGCTGCGCGACCGCCTCGGCCACCGCTTGCTGCACCGCGGCAGCGTCGCCGAGATCCACCGCGACCGGCACGACCTTGTCCTCGCCGAGTTGCGCGCAGAGCGTTTGCAGCGCGGCCGCGTCGATGTCGAGCGCGAGCACCGTATCGCCCTCGTCGACGAAGCGCTCGCATAACACGCTGCCGATACCACCGCATGCGCCCGTTACCAACACGACACGATCCATGTGATCCTCGCTCGTTCGGCCGGCCGTTTCAGCCGTCTTGCCGTCGCCTTCCGCCACCCGGTTCACGCTGGGCGCCGTACTGTAAATTTCCTACATGGCCAACTGGCAACGCTTGCCGGTTCATCCCGAAGAGTGGGTTTCCTACCGTCTCGCAGTGCAGAATACTCCATGCTTTACAGCATCTTAGGCACAAAACCGGCCGAGAAAAAATATCGCAGACCCTACGTGACAAGCTATTTTGCGTCATGTAGGATTTTTTCAAACAATTTACCCAAGGCGGCCGGCGACGGCAGCAAACCACCCACAGGAGAGAGAAAAATGTCGTTGCATGCCCGTGCTTCCCTCGCGCTAGGCAAAGTCGCCGTGGCGCTCGCGTTTGCAGGTATCGCCGTGTCAGCCCACGCCGACACGGTCCGCGTGACGGTCGCTCACTACAGCGACGCGACCGCGCCGTACTTCGAGAAAATGGCCCGCAACTTCGAGAAGGCCAACCCCGGCACGACCATCAAGATCGAAGACGTGAACTGGGACACGCTGCAACAGAAGCTGCAAACGGATATCTCGGGCGGCGCCAACGCCGACCTCGCGATCGTCGGCACGCGCTGGCTGCTCGACTTCGTGAAGGACGACGTTGCCGAGCCGCTCGACGGCTATATGGACGCGAACTTCAAGGCGCGCTTCATCGGTCCGTTCCTGGCTCCCGGCCAGATCAACGGCAAGACCTACGGCCTGCCGATCGCCGCTTCCGCGCGCGCGCTGTACTACAACAAGGACATGCTCGCGAAGGTCGGCTACCCCGACGGCCCGAAGACCTGGAACGACGTGATCGATGCATCGAAGAAGCTGAAGGCGCAAGGCATCGCCGGCTTCGGTCTGCAAGGCAAGGAAATCGAAACCGACGTCTACTATTACTACGCGCTGTGGACGATGGGCGGCGACGTGGTCGGCAAGGACGGCAAGGCCGCGTTCAATTCACCCGCGGGCGTGAAGGCCGCGACGATGTACAAGCAGATGATCGACCAGGGCCTCACGCAACCGGGCGTCACGGGCTATAGCCGCGAAGACGTGCAGAACCTCTTCAAGCAGGGCCGCGTCGCGATGGTGATCTCCGCGCCGTTCCTCGCCAAGCAGATCAAGAAGGAAGCGCCGAACCTGAAGTACGGCATCGATCCGGTGCCGATGGGCACGACGCACGCCACCTACGCGGTCACCGACTCGATCGTGATGTTCAAGAACTCGAAGGTGAAGAAGACCGCGTGGAAGTTCCTCGACTATCTGTTCACGAAGGAACCGCGCGTCGAGTTCACGACGACCGAAGGTTTCCTGCCGACCACGAAGGCCGAAGCGACGGACCCGGCGTTCAACGATCCGGACCTCAAGGCATTCATCGCGCTGCTGCCCACGGCTCACTTCGCGCCGACCGTGACCGGCTGGGAAGACACCGCGAAGGCCGTGAGCGACGGGATGCAGGCGATCTACCTGAACAAGGCGCAACCGGCTGACGCGTTGAATGCGGCGGCTGCGCAGGCGAACAAGTCGCTCGGTCACTGATACGCGGCTTTTGGCAGTAACGAGGTAAACAGGAAACGCGCGGCGCCGTTACGACGGCGTCGCGCGCTCCGTCGCGCCACCCGCGCAATCGAGCCGTCGCAGCACGATGCACTCTCCGGCCCATTCCGCCGCGCCCGCCGTCCGATGGCGGGCGCGTCTTACGATCGAGCACGCATGAGCCGTTCCGTTTCTCCGCGCACGCACGCGCCCTGGTTGCTGATTGCGCCGAGCCTCGTGCTCGCGCTGTTCATCATCAGCTATCCGATTTTCAACATCGTGTGGCAATCGCTGCATGAGGTATCGCGCTTCGGCGCGATCCGCGACTTCACCGGCGCGCAGAATTTCATCAACGTGTTCGAGGACCCGGTGTTTCTCGCTTCCGTGCGCCGCACGATCATCTGGACCGTGTGCGTGGTTGGCGGCACGGTGGCAATCTCGGTACCTGTCGCGCTGATTCTGAATCAGGACTTTCACGGCCGCGGCATCGCGCGCACGATCGTAATGCTGCCGTGGTCCGTGTCACTGACGATGACCGCCGTCGTCTGGCGCTGGGCCTTCAACGACGACTACGGCATGGTCAACGTCACGCTGCAGCGGCTCGGCCTGATCGGCGGGCCGATTCATTGGCTCGCCACGCCCGAGTTCGCGTTTCCCGTCGAAATCGCGGTCGGCATTCTGGTGTCGATTCCGTTCACGGTGACGATTTTTCTCGGCGGCCTGTCTTCGGTGCCGGGCGATATCTATGAAGCGGCGCGGATCGACGGCGCCAGCGCCTGGCAGCAGTTCCGTCAATTGACGATGCCGTTGCTGCGCCCGTTCATCAACATGGCGATCCTGCTGAACGTGATCTACGTGTTCAACTCGTTTCCGATCATCTGGGTGATGACGCAAGGCGGCCCCGACAACAGCACGCACATCCTCGTCACCTATCTGTACGAACTCGGCTTCCGGCTCGGGCGTCCCGGCGAGGCGGCCGCCGTTTCGCTGATCATGCTCGTCATGCTGTTCGCGTTCTCGATCGCTTATCTGCGTCTGCAACGCACGAAAGAAGGAGTGCCGTCATGAGTCTGAGCGCGAAGACGAAACGCTCGCTGTGGTGCTGGCTCGCGCTATTGCCGCTCGTGATCGTCATCCTGTTTCCGTTCGCGGTGATGTTCTTCACCGCGGTCAAGCCGGCCTCGGAGATCTTCGTTTACCCGGCGCGCTGGCTGCCGGTGCAGTGGCAGTGGCGCAATTTCATCGACATGTGGGACGCGGCCAACTTCGGTGTCGCGCTGCGCAACAGCACGATCATCAGCTTTCTGTCCACCGCGCTCGCACTCGCGGTGAGCCTGCCCGCCGCTTACGCGCTCGCGCGCTTTCCGTTTCGCGGACGCGGACTGTATCGGCAGTTCCTGCTGGTCACGCAGATGCTCTCGCCGATCCTGCTCGTGGTCGGCCTGTTCCGGCTCGCCGCGATGATTCCGTGGGGCGACGGCAACCTGGTCGATTCGAGGATCGGCGTGATCGTGTCGTACGCGGCGTTCAATATCGCGTTCGCGGTGTGGATGCTGTCGTCGTACTTTCAGACCGTGCCGCAGGATCTCGAAGAATCCGCGTGGCTCGAAGGCTGCAGCCGCACGCGCGCGGTGTTCAAGGTGTTCCTGCCGCTCGCGGTGCCGGCCATCGTCGTGACCGCGATCTTCACGTTCATCAACGCGTGGAACGAGTTCGCGGTCGTTTATACGCTGATCCGCTCGCCGGAGAACAAGACGTTGACCGTGCAGGTGACCGATATGGTCGCGGGCAAGTACGTGGTCGAATGGCATCTGGTGATGGCCGCGACGTTGTGCGCGACGTTGCCGGTTTCGATCGTGTTTGCGTGGTTGCAGCGCTATATGGTGAAGGGGCTCGCGCTGGGTGCGGTGAAGTAAGCTTAAGTTGCTGCGCGGCGCATGCCGCGCAGTATTCGCATGCGGGGCGCGCGTTAGTCGGTACCGCGCACGATGCGCAGATCGCGCTCGACGCCATCGCCCAATGCGGCCAGCGCCTTCTTGTACTCCTCGCTTTCGTAAGCGGCGACGGCCTGCTCGTAGGTCGGGAACTCGATCACGACCGTGCGCTCCTTGAGGCCCTGCTCGCGCGTCTCGTCCGCCACACCGCGCACGAGAAACTTGCCGCCCGCCGCCGCCACCGCGGCCGGGGCCAGCTGCGCGTACGCGGCCAGTTTCTGCGGATCGTTCGTCTTGCGGTACGACGACACCCAATAACCTTTGCTCATTCGAATCTCCTTGTGTGATGGGCCCATGCGGGACAAAAGCGGACCAAAGCAGTCGCGGTCATACATAGTAGCAAAGAGGGATCGCGCTGCCGTACCGTCACCGCACATTCCACCTGCCTGTCAGCGGGTTGCGGCCCACTACCGCGAGCACGTGATCGCGCAGCGCAGGAAGTGCGCTCTGCCAGCTTCGCAAAACGGTTTAGCCATTAAGCGTTTTGTGCACTACGATTGCCTTTGCCCGTTCCGGGTGTGAGCCGGCAAAACCTGAAGGACAATCAACGGAGACAACGAATGAGCGAACGATACGAGTCGTTGTGTGCATGCTGCGGCAGTCCCGAGCATCGGGCGATGAGCCGCCGGACTTTCATGAACCTGCTGGCGGGCAGCGCCGCCGGGCTCGCGATGCCGTCCACGTTCGCCGCGGATACACCCGCCGTACCCACGATTGCTTACGACTCGATTCCCAACCCCGTACGTTTGCCGAACGACGTGTACTTCGGCGAATGCTCGGGCGTCGCGCTCAATTCGCGTGGTCACATCTTCGTGCTGTCGCGCGGCAACTCCACCGGGCCCGCCTACGGCGCGGCCGCCGCGCAACTGCTCGAGTTCGCGCCCGACGGCCGCTTCGTGCGCGAGATCGGCCACAACCTGTATGCGTGGTCGTTCGCGCACACGGTAAAGGTGGACCGGCACGACAACATCTGGGTCACCGACAAGGGCTCCGACATGGTGATCAGGTTCACGCCCGAAGGACGCGTCGCGATGGTGTTCGGCCGCAAGCAGGAAGCGTCGGACGAAGAGACCGCGCCGCTCAAGCATCCGAATCCGCCGCTGCCGTCCGAACCCGGGCGCTTTCGTCAGGTGACCGACGTCGCGTGGGACAAGGCGGGCAACACCTATATCAGCGATGGGTACATCAACTCGCGCGTCGCGAAAGTCGATCGCGACGGCAACTGGCTGAAGTCATGGGGTGATCGCGGCACCGGTCCGGGCCAGTTCCATACGCCGCATAGCATCGCGGTCGATGCGCACGACCAGGTGTATGTCGCGGATCGCAGCAACCGGCGCATCCAGGTGTTCGATACAGAAGGCACGTTCCTGCGCCAGTTCACGATCGACGTGCCGGTGCCGCCGGATGCGCGTCCCGCGATCGGCAGCATGCCGAACGAAGCGGACATCGCGGCGGGCACGTTCGCGCCGGGCTCGCCGTGGGCGATCTGCATTTCGCCGGGACCGAATCAGGTGCTCTATAGCGCCGATGCGTTTCCGGGCCGCATCTACAAGATGACACTCGACGGCAAGGTGCTCGGCGTGCTCGGCAAAGCGGGCAAACAGCCGAAACAGTTCGGCTGGATTCACGAGATGGCGTGTCCTTCGGAGAACGTATTATTTGTTGCCGAGTTGCTGAACTGGCGTATTCAGAAGCTGGTACTGCATGCGTGAGGGACCATAGGGCCGCCGCGTTGCGCGACGGCCCTTGTTCGCTCAGTCGTAACGTCGATGCTTGTGATGGTGCTTGCCCGAATGGTAGCCGCGCGAATAGTCGTCGGCATACGAGTTCGAGCGCGAGATGTTGCCGCCGAGCGCCGAACCTGCGCCGCCGCCTAGCCCCGCGCCGACGAGGCCGCCGGTGCGGCCGCCCATTGCATTGCCAGCCGCTGTGCCCGCCCCGCCACCGAGCGCGCCGCCGACGATCGCGCCGGTACGCTCGCGGCGATTCGACGTGACCGCGCCGCCCGCACCGCCGCCCACCGCGCCGCCGATCACGGCGCCGGTGCTGCCGCCCACCGCGCCGCCGACTGCCGCGCCGGCCACGCCACCGAGCGCGCCACCGAGCATGTTGTTCATATCACCGGCGAGTGCCGGCAACGAGGCTGCGGCGCTCAGTGCAGCCACGGCAACCATCTGGATGATTTTCTTCGACATATCGGGTCTTTGTTTTATGAGACGGCGCCGAGTATAGCGGCGCTTCCGAAAGGTCGTTGTAACCACGGCAACCTGTGCCGGTAAGACGTGTAACAAAATGAATTTGCCGTTGTTTTTGCGGCAAGCATGAAACACAAGGGCCGCTCCTGATGAGCGGCCCTCGCTTTCTTTCACCCGCGCCGCTTCTTCTTCAACCCGATCGTCTCGAACAGCTCATAGTCCGCTGTCGGCGTCTGATCCGCGCCCGGCGCATGGTAGTAGTTCATCGTGATCGTCGTATCGCTGCCGGGCTGCCCCGGATCGTAATCGAACACCGCGATGCCGTAGCCGGTGCCGGTGTCGCGTTGCGCGGACCAGATTGCGTCTTCGACCGCATCGGCGCTCGCGCGCACGAACGTGCCGGCGGTCGTCGACGGCATCGGGCGATTCGGCTTCGTGAAGATGCGCGCCTGGGGCAGACCCGTGCCGGTATCGACGCCGTACACATCGAGCGGCGCGCTCGTGCCGCCACCACCGAGAATCAGGTGAATCGTGCCGTGGCTCGTATCGAACGTCGATGCACCCGCCGATACCGCCGACATGATCGGCTTGGGCTGCAACGTATCGACCGGGCGCCCCGTCGCGATGTCGGTGCCCTTGTTGTGATTGCAACCGCGCACCGGATAGCTGCGCTCGTAGTCGTGGTCGTGACCGCACAGCACGAGGTCCACACCATAGCGATCGAACAGCGGCAGCCACGCTTCGCGAATGCCCTTGTCGGAACCGTTGCCGGTCTTCGACGAGCTGAGCGCATCCTGATGCATCTGGACGATGATCCAGTCCACGTCGTCATCGTGCGACGCATGCTGCAGCACTTTTTCGAGCCAGCGTGTCTGCTCGCCATTGCTATAGCCGCGCACATAGAGCGACGTGCCCGCCGGAATCGGCGGATTGCCGGTACTCGCTACCGGCGTCAGCGGGGCAGGTCCAGCGACGAACGCGGCGGCGTCCTGATAGACGACGTCGTCCGCGTCGAGCGAAATGAACAGCACCGAGCCAACGCGGAAGGTGTACCAGCGACCCGGAAAACGCGTGTGATTATCTGGCAGCGAGTAGCGCGACAGATAGGACGCCAGGCCCTGCTCGCCGTTGTTGAATTCGAGTTCGTGATTGCCTGGGCACGGCATCCAGGGCCGGTTCGACGCCGACGTCTGCGCGTTGTTGCCGAAGTCGCGCCACACCTCGGGCTGCTGCGTCGGGTTCAGATTCGCGTAGCACAGGTCGCCGTTCAGCAGATGGAACAGCGGCTGGAAGCGCTCGACTGCCGCCACTGCGAAGCGGCTTTGCGGCGACGACAGCACCCAGTTCGTATTCGGCGTCGCGAGATCGCCGTAGCTCGTCCAGCGAAACGGTGCGCGGCCGTGCGGCGCGGTCCGAAAGCTCGCAGTAAAAGGCTGCGATGCGTTGCTGTCGTTGTCGGCCGTCACTTCGTACTGGTAGCTCGCGTCGGCCTTCAGGTCGCGCACGCGCGCGTGGTAGTTGAACACGACCTCGCCGTTGATGCCGTCGGTGTAAGTGCTTTGCACCGCGTGCACCGTCTGTTTCGCGTGGTCCCCGCTGTTCGCGCCGCTCACGCGAACCTGCGGATTGACCGCGGGCGCGAGCGACGACCACGACACCGTGACTTCGCTCGTCGGGTCGTTGCCCCAGGTCAGGTGAATCTGTTCGGGAGTGCCATCGGGTGTGCCGCTATTCGCGCCGCGCGCGGTCGATGCGAGCGCGCCCGCCGCCGTCGCGAGACCCGATACGCCGGCAAACTTCAGAAAGCCGCGCCGCGAGACGATCGATGCGCCATGCTCATCGGCAGGCGCAGTCTTGACGATTTTTCTGTTGGACATGTCCGGTATGGTTGTTCAGGTGGAAGAATGCCAGCGCAAAACAACACCCCGCGGGGCGAGCGCGGACGGGAAGTGACGAGGGATCGTAGCCGGATGGCGATGACAGCCCGATGAAAACATCGGACGAACAGCGGGAGGAGAGGGTTGATATCGATGCGCTTATAAAAACAGATTGCCGGTGCAGCGCGTGATTCGATCCCGCGCATGCAACCGGCAATCCGCCTTACGTTCGCTCAGGTCTGCGAACTCGTATCGTCCGCGGCTTGAGCGTCGTTGGCGTCGTCCTTCTTCTCTTCTTCCCTGTTTTCCACCAGCGATTCCAGCTTGCCGGCGCCTTCGAAGCCAGCGATAGCGGCCACGCCTTTCGTCAACAGGCCCGCTTCCGGATCGACTTTCTCGGCTGCTTCAACGGCGGCAACCGCACCGGCAATCTTGCCCACTTCGTCCAGAAGTCCCATGTCGCACTCCCACAAAAATAAGTGAAACTGCATCGTCTCACGAACCTGGTGTCGTGTCGTCAATTGTTAAGCCGCTTGACCGTGAAGCTTTCGGAGTGAAATGTAAGCGCCTGCCTCACACGCTCGCGGGCGGCTGGGGATTGTTCGCGGGATTGGTGTCATACCTCGAAACGCGAACAATGCCGTTCGTGTCGATCAGCTTCGACAAGCCGGCCTCCAATGCATCGGCGGCGTCCTTGTCATAAACTTCGTCGCCATTCACATAGAGCGTGAACGATAGCTGGTACTTCGCTTTCTTCTCCGGGTTCTCGATGGTCTGCCGCGTCCATTGATAAAGCGGGTAGCCCTCCGTGCCCATTCTCTCCGCTTCGCTGACATAGTCGGCGAATGCATCGAACTGGCATTTGAGCGTGGCGTGATGGGTTTGCAGAATGGCGCGAAGCGCCGGGTGCGCCGCGCACGTTGGGTCCGAGCGCAGCGAGTGGGCGAGCGCCGCCGATGCCGTGATTCGCAGCTGGAATTGCAAGGGTGAAGACATCGCAGCCTCGATCGTGTCGGTAACGGATCTCACAAGTCCGCGGGCGCGGCCTTGTCGGCGACACGCGCGTCGAGCACCGTTTCGATCTGCTCGATCTCGTCGCCGCGCATTGGCTTGCCGAGCAGATAACCCTGCGCATGCGTGCAACCGCATACGCGCACGAAATTGAGCTGCTCCTGGGTTTCGATGCCCTCGGCCGTGGTCGGCATGCCGATCTCGCGCGCGAGCGCGACGATGCCGCGCACCACGGCTGCCGATTCGCGCCCATGCACGGACTCGCGAACGAACGAGCTGTCGATCTTCAGTTTGTCGAACGAGAAGCGCACGAGCGTCGACATCGTCGAAAAGCCGGTGCCGAAGTCGTCGAGCGCGAGCCCGATGCCCAATGCGCGCAACCTGGTGATATTGCGGCGGGTCACTTCGTCGTCGTTCAAGAGCGCTGTTTCCGTGACCTCGAGATTGAGCCGCATCGGCGAAAGCTTCGTTTTCCGAAGTATTGCCGTCACCGTCGACGCGAACGATTCCTCGCGCAACTGCACCGGCGAGACGTTGACCGCGACGATCACCTTGTCGCGCCACGTCGCCGCCGCCGCGCACGATTGCAGCAGCACCCATTCGCCCAAGGAGAGGATCAGGCCGGTGCGCTCGGCGGTCGGAATGAACGCGGACGGCGACAGCTCGCCGCGCGTCGGATGGGTCCAGCGAATCAGCGCCTCGCGGCCCGCTACCGCGCCCGTATTCAGATCGATGATCGGCTGATACTCCATGCGCAAGCCGTTGAACGACTTCAGCGCGCCTTCCAGATCGCTACGCAACAGGCTCAGGCTTTCGTCGGACGCGTGCTTCTCGGCATCGAAAATCGCGAACGCGCTTTTGCCGCTGCGCTTGACGCCGTACAACGCTCGATCGGCGCAGATCAGCAATTGCGGGCCCGTTTTCGCGTGTTCGGGATAGAGCGCAATGCCGACGCTCGCGCCGATATGCACGAGCGCTTCGCTCAATACGAATGGCCGCGCCAGCGTTCTGACGATACGATCGGCCAGCACGCGCACGTCGCGAAGCTGCCCGGCGCCGTCGGAAATCGCCACGAACTCGTCACCCGCCAGACGGCCGACCTGATTGCCGCTCGGCAGCAGATCGCGCAAACGCGTCGCCGCTTCCTGAAGAATCTGGTCCCCGGCGGCATGGCCGAGACTGTCGTTGATCGCCTTGAAGCCATCGAGATCGATCAGCAGCACCGCGAACGACTCACCGTGCCGCGTCGAACTCTCGCCGGTGCGTTCGAGCAGCAGTTCGCTGAGACGCGCGCGATTCGGCAATCCGGTCAGGCTGTCCTGGCGCGCGAGGCGATGACTGTTTTCGCGCGCGAGCAGCAGTGCGACGGTGTCGCGATTACTGCGCAGCGCGACCGTGAAAAAGCCGGCCGCGCAAAACGGTGCCTGAAACAGCAGCACGAGCTTGCCGTTACCCGGTGACATCGCCGCGCCGACGCTGAGAAAGCTGAGAATAAAGACGATCTGCAATAACGCGAGCCGTGGCGTGCCCGCATTACGTCCCGCCAATCCGCCGATTACACCGACCGCACAAACGTTTCCGAGTAGAAAAAGCGTGGAATTCCCGCTGATATTGCACAGTAGCGTGCCGAAGCCGAATAGCGCGCTCCACAAGAGACTCGCGAAGATAAACGCGGAAGTCGGCGTGGGGCGCCCTTGCGCGGCGCGCGTGCGGCATAGCCAGATCAGCACGAGCCGTGCAATCAGTAACGCGACGACCGCACTGCCCCAGGCGGCATACAGCGGAATCGGATATAGGTAATACGCGGTCGCACAAACGCTGATTTCGCAAATCGACGCGAAAATGATCGAAGCGGTTCGCGTAAACAGATTGGCAAGCAGAATCTGCCGGTTGTCCGGGCTCAGATTCTGGGCGGAGGACACGACCCACTTGAAAAATGGCGACCTGGGTTCGGTAAAAGCCATGACCTGCGCATTGGGCGGTTAGCGGGTCCGAATCGGCATGCGAATGGACGATTGGACGAATCGTGCAACGATTACACAAACATAAAATATCAGATTAATAAGTGCAATGGCGTGAAATGACTAGCAGCCGTGCGTTTAAAGCACGGCACGATTGCCAGTACGGGCGTTCGCATTGCGCGTTGATGGGGCGCAGCCAGCGGCCGCAGCGATATTCCGACGCTGCGACTGGACAATAAAAAAGAGGAAGAGCGCGGCTCTTCCTCTTCGATGATTCCGGCTGGCCCCGGCTCGCCGAGGCGATATCGCCGGCTTCGCTCAGTCGTACAGCACTGCCGCGATCTTCGGATCGTTCATATTGGTCTTGTCGTACCAGTAGAAGCCGGTGTCGACCTTCTTCGGCAGCTTCTCGCCATGCAGCGCCTTGACCGCCGAGTCGACCACGCACTTGCCGATACCAACCGGGTTCTGCGTAATCGCGCCGGCCATCAGGCCCGACATGATGTTCTCCTTCTGCTCCTTGCCGGAGTCGAAGCCGATCAGCACGAGCTTCTTGCCCGATTCCTTGACGCCGATCGCCGCGCCTTCCGCCGAACCTTCATTCGCGCCAAAGATGCCCTTCAGGTTCGGATTCGCCTGGATCATTGCCTTGGCGATTTCCGCCGACTTCAGGTGGTCGCCAGCGCCGTATTGCACGGACACGATCTTGATGTTCGGATGCTTCGACTTGATCTGATTGACGAAACCATCGCGGCGATCGACACCGGTGCGGCTCGTCTGGTCATGCACGATCACGGCGACTTCGCCGGAATTGCCGATCAACTCGGCCATCTTGTCGGCGGCGAGCGCGGCGGCGGCGAGGTTGTCCGTCGCGCAGGTGGTCACAGGAATATCGCTGTCGACGCCCGAGTCGAACGCGATCACCGGAATCTTGTCGTTCTGCGCACGCTTGAGCAAGGGAATCGCCGCCTTGCTGTCAAGCGCCGCAATACCTAGCGCTTGCGGTTTCTTCGCGAGCGCGGCCGACAGCATGTCGATCTGCTTGTCGACCATCGCCTCCGTTTCCGGTCCCTCGAACGTGATCCTGACGTTGTTCGCTTTCGCGGACTGCTCGGCGCCCGATTTGACGGCTTGCCAGAACTGATGCTGGAAGCCCTTCGAAATAAGCGGAATATACGGCTCGTCCGCATACGCGAGACAACTTCCGCCGACGAGCGCACCGACACCGACCACGATACCGATTAGTCTTCTCTTCAACATGGGGCCTCCTCCAATGGTTGGGCTATCAAGCCGCTATCGAGCTTCGAGGGAGCCTTCACATGCCCCTCTCTCTCCTGCTTCTGCTTTCCTACTTTTGCCTACTTTTCCTGCTTTGCGTTGCTTCCCTGCTCCCGCGTCAACTTCTCCGGCTGCGCCGCAGGATGTCCGCATACACCGCCAGAATGATGATCAGACCCGTCACGACGATCTGCCACTCCTGCGCGACCGACATGATGCGCAGTCCGTTGGTCAGCACGCTCATGATGAAAGCGCCGATGATGGTGCCGAGTATCGTGCCCGAACCGCCGCTCAACGACGTGCCGCCGATCACGACCGCGGCGATCGCATCGAGCTCGTAGCCCTGGCCGAGCGCCGGTTGCGCCGAATTGAGCCGCGAGGCGATCAGCAGGCCCGCAATGCCGCAGATCGAGCCGCCCACGCCGTAAATCGCGATCTTCCAGCGATCGACATTGACGCCCGAGAGCCGCACCGCTTCTTCATTGCTGCCGAGCGCGAAGGTATAACGGCCGAGCGCGGTGCGATTGAGCGTAATAGAGCTGACGATCGCGAGAAAGAACAGGATCAGCACCGCATTCGGAATGGGCACGCCCGGCAGGAAATAGCCGATCAGCGAGTCCTGGGAAATACGGTAGAAGTTCTCGGTATCAGTGAAATAGATCGGCTTGTCCGCCGAAACGACGAGCGAAAGCCCCTTGAGCAGCATCATCATGCCGAGCGTCGCGATGAATGGCGGGATCTTCATTTTCGCGGTCAACGTGCCCGATACCGTGCCGCACACCGCGCCTGTCGCGATTGCGGCAAGTACGCCCATCCACAGCGGCAGATGCCAGTAGGTGAGAAACACCCCGCAAATGACGGCGGTAAATGTCATCAACGTACCGACCGACAGGTCGATGCCGCCCGTAATGATCACGAACGTGGCGGCAATCGCCAACACGCCATTCACGGCGGTCGCCTGCAAAATGCCGAGGATGTTGTCCATCTGCATGAAGGCCGGCGACGCGAAGCTGAAGAAAACCAGCAACAGGATCAGGCTCGCGAACGCGAGCAGCTTTTGCACCGTGGTCGGCGCGAACAGGCGCGCTTTCAGCCCGGAAGTGCGCCTTTCGTTATCGAGCGCCGCGGTATCCGTTTGCAATGACATGTCGTAGACCTCTTCAGGCTTGTGCCGTTTTCAGGGTTTCGCGCTGCGTCGCGAGATGCATGATGCGCTCCTGCGTTGCGTCGCTCGCGGACAGTTCGCCGGTAATGCGGCCTTCGCACATCACCACGATGCGGTCGCTCATACGCAGAACTTCAGGCAGCTCGGACGAAATCATCACGATCGCCTTGCCTTGCGACGCCAGCGAGCGTAGCAGCTTGTAAATTTCGCTTTTCGCGCCGACGTCGATACCGCGCGTCGGTTCGTCGAAGAACAGCACATCGCAGTCGCGCTCGAGCCATTTCGCAATCACGATCTTCTGCTGATTGCCGCCCGACAGAAGCCGCACCGGCTGCGTCGCGGACGGCGTGCGAATAGCAAGCAGCTTGATGAAGTGCTGCGCTCTTTTGCGAATCTGCCCGCGCCGCAGGAACATATTGAATGAGAGGAACTTGCCGAGATCGGACATGACGATGTTCGATTCGACATCCATCCCGGTAGCGAGACCGAAGCGCTTGCGATCTTCGGACAGGTAGCCGATGCCGCGCTTGACCGCATCGCTCGGCTTTTTGATCGACGCCTTGACGCCCTTCACGAGAATCTCGCCCGATTCGACCGGATCGGCGCCGAACACCGCGCGCGCAACCTCGGTGCGGCCCGCACCCATCAAGCCAGCGAAGCCGAGTATCTCGCCCTTGCGCAACTCGAAACTGACGTTGCGCACGAGCGGACCCGCGACGAGGTTTTTCACTTCGAGCGCGAGCTCGCCTTTCCCGGGCGTGCTCTCCACGGGCGTCACATCGCTGAGCGTGCGCCCGACCATCATGCCGATGATCGTCTCGACGCTGGTGCCCTCGGTCGGCACGGTGGCCACATATTCACCGTCGCGCATCACTGTGACGCGGTCGGTGATCTGCTTCAACTCGTCCATCTTGTGCGAGATATAGACGACGCCGACGCCACGCTCTTTCAATTGCCGGATGATGCGGAACAGCTCGGCGATCTCGGCGTCGTTGAGCGCCGACGTGGGCTCGTCCATGATCAGCACGCGCGAATCGAACGACAGCGCCTTCGCGATCTCGACCATCTGCTGACTCGCCACCGTCAATGTGCCGACCATCGTGCGCGGATCGAGATTCACGTGCATGCGGGCAAGGATCTCACGCGCCTGCGCATTCAGTTTGTCTTCGTCGAGAAACAGACCGAGACCCTTGCGCGGCTCGCGGCCGATAAAGATGTTCTGCGCGACGCTCAGATGATTCATCAGTTGCAGTTCCTGATGAATGATGCCGATGCCGACCGCCTGCGCGTCGCGTGGACCTTGAAAATCGACCTGCTTGCCGTCGAACAATATTTCACCGGAATCGCGCGTATAGACGCCGGCGAGAATTTTCATGAGCGTCGACTTGCCCGCGCCGTTTTCACCCATCAGCGCATGGACCTCACCGGCCATGAGTTCGAACCGGACCTCATGAAGCGCTCTTACACCCGGAAAGCTCTTGCAAAGCTTGTTGACGGAAATGAGTGGGTTCATGTGCTGATCTGCCGAGGGCTGCCTATATCACCAACGCTTTTACAGTGGAGGACTTTACGGCTTGAACAACGGCTTTCATTCGAGCTTTCATTCAAGGCTCGAACAGATCGGGCCGCGATTTCGCGGACCGGTGCAATTCGGCAACCACCTGGTCGAGGTGATCGTGCATCGCTTTCGCGGCCGCATCGCCGTCGCCGGCGCACAGGGCCTTGAAAATGCTCTCGTGCTCTTCCAGCGTATGCACGAGCCGCTCTGGACTCGCGAGCAATTGCCTCGCGCGGTCCAGCGCATTGCGCGACACCGCGACGATTTCCTTCACGCGCGGCAGCCTCACCGCGTCGAGCAGGATTTCGTGGAAGGCCAGATCGAGCGCATGAAACGCCAGACGTTCGCCACTTCCGGCCACGCTGCGCTGCTGGTCGAGATTACTGGCCAACGCATCGAGCGTCGCCCGGTCATGCATCAGCGCCACGCCGCGCACCGTTTCGACTTCCAGCGCGCTGCGGATGAACAGATGCTGGCGGATGTCGTCGAGCGCGATCGGTTTGACGCGCGTGCCGCGCTGCGGCAATACCTCGACGAGACCCGCATGCGCAAGCCTCGCCAACGCGGAAGAAACAGGAAAGCGTGACACGCCCATCCGTTCGCACACGGCCATCTTGTCGATCATCATGCCGGGTTCCAGCGCCAACGTAACAATCGCTTCGCGCAACGCAGCCTCGACCGCGTCGGTCAAACTGCCGCGCTCGCCACCGCGAATCTTTTGCAGTGCGACATAAGGATTGCCGGCGGCATTCTCCAGTTCAACCGAGGAGTTCACGAAGGCCTTGATTTCGAGAAGACATGCTAGCATGCTAGAAAGTGATTGCCATGTTGTCAACGCGTACAAATGCCTGGGGGAATCCTCAGGGATACCTGGTATCTGGGAACTGCGGGCTTACCCGTACGCGCAGCAGCAATGCGCACACGAAGAACGTGCGCACGAAGCCGATCCGTCTGTGTTCGCAGACGACAAGCCGATAGCCATAGCCCCGGAGGGCGCACAAATGACTACGATCACAAGGCTGTCCGTTCGGGACATCCGGTTTCCCACTTCACGTTCTCTGGACGGCTCCGACGCGATGAATGCCGCGCCGGACTACTCCGCCACCTACGTCACGCTCGAAACCGACACGCCGAATCTCGTCGGCCACGGCCTCACCTTCACGATTGGACGCGGCAATGAGATCTGCGTGACGGCCGTGAATGCACTGATGCCGTTGATCGTCGGCAAGAAGCTCGAAGATATCGCCGCGAATATGGGCGCTTTCTGGCGCGCGTTTACTTCGGATAGCCAACTACGCTGGATCGGCCCGGACAAAGGCGCGATCCATCTGGCCACCGCGGCGGTCGTCAACGCGGTGTGGGACCTGTGGGCGAAAGCCGTCGGCAAACCGGTCTGGAAGCTGCTGGTCGACATGAGTCCGGAAGAACTCGTGCGCTGCCTGGACTTTCGCTACGTGACCGATGCGATCACGCCGCAGGAAGCACTGGCAATGCTGCACCGGCACGCCAAAACCAAAGGCGAGCGCGAAAAGGAAATGCTCGCGCACGGCTATCCGGCCTATACGACATCCGCGGGCTGGCTCGGTTACGAAGACGAGAAGATTCGCCGACTCGCACGCGAAGGCGTCGCGCAGGGTTGGACGCATTTCAAGCAGAAGGTCGGCGGCGATCTGGAAGAAGACGTGCGGCGCGCGCGCATTCTGCGCGAAGAGATCGGCGAGAACCTGAAGCTGATGATGGACGCGAACCAGGTGTGGGACGTCGACGAAGCAATCACCAACATGCGCCGTCTCGCCGAGTTCGACCCATGGTGGATCGAGGAGCCGACGAGTCCCGACGACATCCTTGGTCATGCGGCAATTCGCCGGCGGCTCGGTTCGATTGGCGTCGCCACCGGCGAGCATTGCCACAATCGCGTGATGTTCAAGCAACTGCTACAGGCCGACGCCATCGACTTTTGCCAGATCGACAGTTGCCGGCTCGGCGGACTCAACGAAGTGATCGTCGTGCTGCTGATGGCCGCGAAGTTCGGTGTACCGGTGTGCCCACATGCGGGCGGCGTCGGTTTGTGCGAGTACGTGCAGCATATTTCGCTGTTCGACTATATCTGCGTATCGGCGTCGCTCGACAATCGCGTGCTCGAATACGTCGATCATTTGCACGAGCATTTCGTGGATCCCGTCGTGATCCGTCATGGACACTATATGCCGCCGCAAAGGCCGGGCTATAGCATCGAGATGCTGGAAGAATCGTTGGACAGGTACTGGTTTCCGGAAGGGGAAGCGTGGCAGGAATGAAACCGGACGGTAAGGGTTCTATTTGCGTCGCCTCAGGCGTATAACGGCAGACTTCGCTCACGCTGTTATCGCTCGATTCGATGCGCTCCACCCGCCCCTTACCCCCTCTCCTTTCTCTGCGCGCTTTCGAAGCCGCCGCACGGCACCTGAGTTTCAGCCGCGCGGCGCAAGAACTGTTCGTGACGCAAAGCGCAGTCAGCCACCAGATCCAGAAGCTCGAAGCCGATCTCGGCATCGCGCTATTCGAGCGCCAAACCCCGCGGTCGGTGTCGCGTCGCTGCCGGCGGGCGTCGCCGTTGAAGTCGAAGCCGTGATCGCATTGAAGAACACCTGAATTCAATTCATATCCTCGGAGCCATCAATGTCTTCTCCGCTGTCGCCCGCCGCCATTGACGCATTGCGCGCTCGCACGCCAGGCGTTCGCACCACGACGCACTTCAATCATGCCGGCGCGTCGTTGCCGTCGGCTGCCACGCTCGACGCGATTCACGCGCATCTGTTGCGCGAAGCGTCGATGGGGCCGATGGAAGCGGGCGCAGCCGCCGGCGAACAGACCGAGCGCGCACGCACGCTCGCCGCGCGACTGCTGAACGCGCAACCCGCCGAGATCGCATTGACGACGGGCAACTCGCCGGGCTGGGGCGCCGCGTTCGCGGCATTGGGTCCGTGGCACCCGGCGCAACGCATCCTCGTCGCGCAACACGAATGGGGCGGCAATCTCGCGACGATGCGCCACCTGGCCCAGCGAGCCGGCGCGTCGATCGAGACGATTCCTTCCGACGCCAGCGGCAGGGTCGATCCTCGCGCGCTCGAAGCGATGCTCGACAATCGCGTCGCACTGATTGCGCTGACGTGGCTGCCGGCAAACGGCGGACTGATCAATCCGGCCGCCGCGATCGGGCAGATCGCGCGCCGTCACGGCATTCCGTATTTCATCGATGCCGCACAGGCCGTCGGGCAACTTCCGATCGACGTGGCCGAGCTTGGCTGCGACGTGCTGGCCGGCGTGGGCCGCAAGGCACTGCGCGGACCGCGCGGCACCGGGCTGTTGTACGTACGGCGGGACTTTCTGCCTCGCCTGATGCCGGCCTTCGTCGACACGTATTCCGCGCCGCTCGATGCCAATGGCGAACCCGTACTGCGCGACGATGCCGCGCGTCTCGAATCATCGGAGGCCTCGCTCGCACTGCATTGCGGATTGGCAAATGCATTGGAGGAAGCGCTGGAAATCGGCATCGACAACATCCGTGCGCGGATCGATCAGGTCGCACAGGTATTGCGCGAGCAACTGGCCGCGATACCGGGCGTGTCCGTGCTCGATCAGGGTGTCGAGCGATCCGGGCTCGTGTCGTTCAACGTCGCCGGAATGGATGCTCCTGCAGTGCGACGTTCCCTGGCGGTGCAGGGCATCACGATCGGCTCGAATGGTGTCGCATACACGCCGTTCGATATGACGAGCAGAGGGCTGACACAGATCGCGCGCGCATCGGTCAGCTATCTGACCACCAACGACGAGATAGAAAAATTGCTGGCTGGGATACGAACGTTGACGCGTTGAGCACTCAGGTCAATGAGAACTTTGCGTCAGTCAAATGAATCCGAGCGTCTCTTTCAATTCAATTTCTCGCATACGACCATGAACTCCGCCTCATCGCTCAGCCTCGATCTATCAAAGTTTCCGCGCCGCACGCTTCTCGAAGGCCCTACGCCCATTCAACACCTTGAACGTCTGAGCGCTCGCCTCGGCGGTGCGGACATCTACGTCAAAAGAGAAGATCTGACGGGGCTGGGTGGCGGCGGCAACAAGTTGCGCAAGCTCGAATTCCTGATCGGCGACGCTCTCGCCCGCGGCGCGGACACTATCATCGGCGTGGGCGCGCGGCAATCGAATCACGCGCGGCTCACGGCGGCCGCGGCGGCTCGCGTCGGACTTCAATGCGAGCTCGTGCTGACGAGGACCGTGCCACGTTCCGACCACGACTATATGGAGAACGGCAACGTACTGCTCGATGTGCTGTTCGGTGCGCGCATACACGATCTTCCCGGCACGGCCAACTCGATGCAATTCGCCGAGGAACGGGCGAACGAGCTGCGCGCGCAAGGCCGTCATGTCTATGTGTGTCCGTTTGGCGGTTCGAGCCCGGTCGGTTGCCTCGGCTATGTGGACTGCGCCGTCGAAATCGTCGCTCAATCGCACGCGCAAAACATCGCTTTCGATCGCATCGTGGTGCCGAACGGAAGCGGCGGTATGCAAGCGGGGCTGGTCGCGGGGTTTGTTGCGCTGGGCGTGGATCCCTCATGTATTGCCGCGTTCACGGTACTGGGAAGTGCTGGCCAGGCGCGCCCGATTACTTTGGAAAAAGCGAACCAGACGCTTCAACTGATCGATCCGAGCCTGCGCGTGAGTGAAGACGCCATCTCGATCGACGAAACGCAGCGCGGACCCGGCTATGGCATTCCGACCGATAACATGCGCGCCGCCGTCCGCCTGATGGCATCGACGGAAGGTCTATTGCTCGATCCCGTATATAGCGGCAAGGCGTTTGCGGGTCTTGTCGAAGACGTGCGTACCGGGAAGCATCCTGCCGGACAGAAGATTCTATTCGCCATGAGCGGCGGACTTCCCGGACTATTTGCTTATCGGAACGAGTTCTAGGCGATCGAACCTGCGTTAGAACTTGTGCCGTATTCCCATACGCACGGCCGCCGCGCGTGGCGGTCATCCATTCGCGAAGCGCAAGAAGTCTCACCCGCAATGCTCGCGGCGGCCCCGCTCTCAGCGTTGGGGGAGTCGTAGCTCGGTCATTCCTCGTCGCAGTACACCTTGAAGTGCGTCAGCACGGCGGGCCCAAATGCGGTGCTGATTGCGACATCCGCGGCGTCGCGACCGTATGCCATCAATACGCGACCGATGCGCGGCGCGTTGTTTCGCGGATCGAAGGCCTGCCAGCTACCACCCACATAGGCTTCGAACCACCCCGCGAAATCCATCGGCGCGGCAACAGGCGGCAAGCCCACATCGCTGATATAGCCGGTGCAGTAGCGCGCCGGAATATTCATTGCGCGGCATAGCGTGACGCCAAGATGCGCGAAATCGCGGCAGACGCCTTTGCGTTCGCGGTACGCGTCCCGCGCGGTTTTGGTCGGCCGCGCATGCCCGTAATCAAATTCGATGTGCCGGTGCACGAAGTCGCAGATTGCCAGCACGGTCTCGCGGCCCGGCGTGCACTGACCGAAAATCCGCCACGCGGTTTCGACGAACAGATCGGTTTCGCAATAGCGGCTCCCCAAGAGGAAAATCAGCGTATCGTCGGGCAGTTGCTCCACCGGATGGCCCCAACCGTCACTGGGCCGGGTTTCCATAGCACCTGACACGTTGAGCAGCGCCGTCGTGCGCAATCCCATACGCCCGATGGGCGCGACGATTCGGCTGCACAGGTTGCCGAACACATCGCGATATTGGCGAATCGGCACCGGTGGATCGGCAACGAGCAAATCCGCCACGACAATATCCTTCGCATGCGAAAAATGCGTGTTCAGCATCAGCATCATCGGCGTGGGCTGCGTGCACTCGTACGACAATTCGTATCCGACGCGAAGCTTCATGAATCCTCCGTGATTTCGCTGATTCCGGCCGCGTTGCCGAAGACACCACGGAAGATGATCCCACGTTGCGGCGCATCAAGCTCGCATTCAAAAACAATCGCCCACAATCGGTCGTACCCCATTCGACCACCGAGTGTGCGGGCCCAGGAAAGCAAAGAGGGGAATCAGTCGACTGGGCCAAGTCGTAACTCGGCGCATGAAAGACGAGCTTGACCAGTTTTCACAGCTGTTAGCGACACCTCGATGGGATCTCGCGGCCACTCGCTGCAGGAACAACCCGACCGGGCCGTATTCTCGTCAAATCGAATATCGATTCTGCGGACCACGCACGTATCGCTTTTGCGCGATCTCAACCAGCTTTTCGCGAAATTCGTCAAATGCCACGAGAAATGACCGTTCGTCGGATCCGAGTGCGGGTTGCAGGCCTTTGAGCGTTGCGCTGTCGACCTCGAACGTGATTTCCCGGGAATCGTCATACCCCCAGAAATACACGCAATGCCTGGCGGCATCGTAGCTTCGGCTCGGATTCGGAAAATGGAGCGACACGATCAGCTTCTTATGGTGTTGGCGGATACCGCCACTTACTTGCGGTGGAATCGATGAGTGAATAACTGATGCGCCTCTGATCTGCCCGTCTTACGTCCGCAGTTTTGAGAATGAGAAGCTGCGCCCGACGATCCTGGTTGTAAGCCGTGTCATTTGCCGCGAGAGGAACTGCTTTCGTGATATCTAATCGCATGGCTACCTCTGAAAGGCCGCTCCACATATTGCGGGCGGCCTAGTCACTGTACACCCTTCCCGCCCCGCGAACTCGCTTTATTACGTCACCTCATGAGGCGAACAAAGTGCTGGTCCCAAGGCGGCCCGAAACGGGGAGTGATCGACTAGGTGCTCGAGGGCATCAACGCGTCGAGCCTGCTCGCGCCGACACCGGTCGTCGTCTCGATGGCCACGGTCGGCTACGGCGACAGGCGGCGCGCGACCCTCTCCAGTCATACCCGGCCGTGCTACATGACGACGGCTTCCACGGCAATCCGGTCATCGGCTCACGCAAGGTCGCCTTCGGGTTTTTGTCCCGCCTTTCCGGCGTCAACTACAATGGACGCGCGACGGCAGAAGCGATTGTCACTGGACACCCGCCTTACGGGCCGTCCGCCGCACAGGAACTGCTAGTGGAACAACTCGGTCATCTGCTCGTCGTAGCATTGCTTCGCACTCTCTCGATACTTCCGTACCAATTGGTCGCCAGGCTTGGCAGCGCGGTCGGCGCGGCCCTATATGCGCTTCCCAGCCGCCGCAAACATATCGTCCTTGTCAACCTGCGCCTCTGCTTTCCGGAAAAGTCGGAACGTGAGTACGATGAGCTTGCGAGGGATCACTTCCGGCATGTGGTCCGCAGCTATCTCGAACGAGGCGTTCAATGGTTTGGCAGCGCGCAAAGGATCAGAAAGCTCGTCCAGGTCGAAAGCGCGATTGATCTCGAAGACGGGAATGCCCCACCGACGATCTTTATGGGCTTTCATTTCGTGGGCATCGAGATCGGATGCCTGCTTTACTCACTGAAGATGCCTGCCGCTTCCTTGTACACGCACATGTCGAACAAGCGCCTTTGCGATTTGGCCCGACGGCAGCGCGGCCGATTCGGCGCAGAGATGATCGAGCGTTCGACAAGCGCCAGGAAGATCGTAAGACTCCTTCAGGAGGGCAAGTCGGTCATGCTTGCCGCGGATATGGACCATGGCATCGAAAACTCTGTCTTCGTGCCTTTTTTCGGCGTCCCTGCGTGCACGCTGACTTCTGTTTCGCGACTCGCGACAATCGGGCATGCGCGTGTTGTGCCGTTTGTCACAGAAGTACTGCCGGATTTCAAAGGGTATAAGTTGAGCGTTTTTGCGCCGCTTGTCGATTTCCCATCGGGAAGCGACACGAATGATGCGCGTGCCATGAATGCGTTTCTCGAGACCCAGATACTGAAGTTCCCTGCCCAGTATTACTGGGTGCATCGACGCTTCAAACATCGTCCAGATGGCATGCCAGCGGTATATTGATTATGCGCTGCGCTCGGCTTTATCCGGCCCGCTGAAACTGAGGCAAACTACTTCGGGGAACTGAGAAACGCCGCTGTCATGTTTTGGACCGGCGTACGGCAGAAGACACGAAGACCCTCACGGGTCGTTGCGATGTGAAGTTTGCTCGGGCCAGCAATAGGGCCAATGGATTCGGAGTTCTGATCCGGATGCAGGTGGGAGAACCGTCGCCTTGTTCGCTTCAGGAGAAGCCGGCGAATCGTCGAGTGATCAGGCAAAAACAGCCTGGATTTTTGCGATCGACGAAAGCGGGTATCTTTTAAAAACAGATACTTGATGGTGCCCAGGGCGGGATTTGAACCCACACGCCTTTCGGCGCTACCCCCTCAAGATAGTGCGTCTACCAATTTCGCCACCTGGGCAGAGGGGCGCCATTGTAGCAGCTGGATTATTTTTTTGAAGCCCCTCTCGTGATTTTGTTCGGCGATCGCGATGCCGGTCGAAGTCACGCCATATCGATGCCCGGCGGCCGGTTTACGCGCTGCCCGTCACCTCGCAAGAGGTCGTAAGGTGTGACGCTTGTGGGGCGCTACTCCGGGGAATGCGGGAAATGGTGGGCCGCTATGCTCGCACGCTCATGCGCTGAAAGAGCGCTCTCCACGGCTAACACACCATGTCACCACGACGCACATCTTCTTCGCGACTCCGGCATCGTCTCTTTCTCGCATCGCTGCTGACGTCGATATCCATGCTGCAGGGTTGCGCAACGACGGCGGAGAATCTTGCCGTCGGGTTTGGTCTCGGCGCGGTTGGCACCGTGTCGGCGGCAGGCTGTCTGCTCGCATGCGACATGGCTAATCCGCGTTGGTGACAGGGCGCGCGAAGCGTGACGAACCGCTAGTATTCGAATCTCGACATCGATGATTCAGGAAAACGGAGCCGCCTTGCCACAACACCCCCTCCACCTCTACACCGACGCCCAGTTCGCAAGCCCTTACGCGATGTCCGTGTTCGTGACGCTTCGCGAGAAGCGCTTGCGGTTCGACCTTTCAACCGTCGATCTCGCGAGCAAGGCGAATCACGCGACCGATTACGCGGCCCGGTCATTGACACGGCGCGTACCGACGCTGATACACGACGACTTTGCATTGTCCGAGTCGTCGGCAATTACCGAATACCTCGAAGAGAGCTTTCCGCAGACGCCCGCCTATCCACGAGATCGGCGTCTGCGTGCACGAGCGCGCCAGGTGCAGGCCTGGCTGCGCAGCGATCTGCTACCGATCCGTCAGGAACGTTCCACCGAAGTCATCTTCTACGGATCGCGCGGCGGCCCGCTTTCAGCCATCGCAGAGGAAGCGGCGCAAAAACTCTTCGCCGCCGCCGATGCGTTGCTTCCAGCCCACTCGTCGAACCTGTTCGGCGAGTGGTGCATCGCCGATACGGACCTCGCATTGATGCTCAATCGCCTCGTGCTGAATGGCGATCCTGTTCCGCGCAAGCTGAAGGAATATGCGACGCAACAATGGCAGCGTGCCAGCGTGCAACAGTGGGTTCAACTGGAGCGCCCGCCGCTATAAAGTCGACCGGCGTGGCCGCTCGCCACGCCGAAAATCCATTGATAGAAAGAAGCTGCCACAATAAATCTCAATAGGGAAGCATTGAAAGATTCATTGAAAGCGAATATTACATTCGCGTTCTATCCGATCTTCCCTGATCCGTCATTGCGCGATTGCGCGCTCGCTCCCTTTGCTGCCTCGCCCGCACGATGCTGACAACAATCAGCACGATTGCAAGCAATGTCAATTCGATCATTGCCGGAATCTGAATTGGATCATGAAACACGGCGCACCTCCGTCACATGATTTCGTCATATTACGCCGGGTGGCATAGATCTGCAGTGTTGCGCCGCACCATCGCAATCCTATTGTCGCCATTGCACCGGCCTTTATGCAGCAGGCAAAAGCCGCCACCGACCAATCGCAAACATTTTGTCACGCCAAAACTTACAGGTTCAGATAGCTGTCCCTAAACAGTTTATTTGCGCTAGAGTACATGAGCGATCAGCCAGATCGTGAGCCGTCCCGACAATTCAAAGGTGTTTTCTGCCACGTGGTTTGTTGCGTGTACTAAAGAAGCGCCTGGACTCGTTGAAGATATCGCGCCATGCCATATTTTCCCGTCGCCTACTGTGGTCCCGCGGCTGTCCCCGAGAGCTTGTGGCTGCGCTGGAATACGGATCCGCCATTGCTCGTCGCGCTCGCGGCCCTCGCATGGATCGTGGCCAGCGGCCGCTCCGCGAATGCACGGGCGGGATGGGTGGCCGTCGCGCTGATGGCCGTCGTGTTCGTGTCGCCGCTGTGCGCGCTGTCGTCGGCATTATTCTCCGCGCGCGTCACTCATCACATCATTCTGATCGCCGCCGTCGCGCCGCTGCTCGCGCTCGCGTTCCCGCTGCCGCGGCTCGCGCATCCGCCGCTCGTGCCGGTGGTCGCCGCGCATGCGGTGATCATCTGGCTTTGGCATGCGCCGGGGCCGTATGCGTGGGGACTGTCGACCGTGCCCGGTTACTGGCTGATGCAACTCTCGTTGCTTGGTAGTGCCTGGCTCATGTGGCGCAGCATCTTCTCGCCATTGTTGCCGACCGGCCCCGCGCTGATGGCGCTCGTCGCGACGATCGGCCATATGGGTCTGCTCGGCGCATTGATCGTGTTCGCGCCGGTGCCGCTCTACGTCGTGCACTTCGCGACCACCGCCGCGTGGGGGTTCACCCCGCTCGCCGACCAGCAACTTGCCGGACTGTTGATGTGGGTGCTGGCGATGATCCCTTATCTCGCGGCGGGACTTTCGCTCGTCTGGTCAAGCCTGCGCGTCAGAGAGCCCGCACTGTGACGATCCTTCTGAAATTCATTCATCTGGGCGCGATCGCAATCTGGTCGGGCGGTTTGATCGTGCTGCCGTACCTGTTCTGGCAGCGCCGCGGGCTCACGGCCGGCACCGAACTCGACCGGCTACATCGCATTACGCGGCTCGTGTTCGTGGAGTTGACCTCGCCCGCCGCTTTCGTCGCGATTGCGAGCGGCACCGCGCTGATTTTTCTACAGACCACCTTCGTCGAGTGGTTCACCGCGAAGATGGTGTTCGTCGGCATCATGGCGATGCTGCACGTGCTGGCCGGCCTCGTACTGCACGATCTGTATCTGCCCGACGGCCGGTTCAGCCGCGGCTCGGCGATCGCGCTGACCATCGCTTATCTGATCGTGATCGTCGCGATCATCTGGATCGTGCTGGCCAAGCCGCATATCGACTCGAACATGTTCGTCCCGCATCTGTTCGAGCCCGGCGGACTTGGCCGGTGGCTGCATCATTCCTTCGGCGAAACGAGAATCCCCACGCCATGATCGAACACGAGCTTGCCCCCATGCCAGCCGGCGAAGCCCGTCATCACCGAGCTGAGCACCGAGAGCACGAGTCCATGCGGCAAGATCTGGTCGGGGTACAGAAGCCGCACGCCCCAGTTCGCCCCCGCGAGCGCGACGAGCGTCATCGCGGCCACCGCATGCGACCAGCTCGCTTCCTTCAGGCGGATGCCGCGCACGAGCAGCAGTTCGGCCGTGCCGACCACGCTCGCGGCCACGCCGCTCCAGAACGCGAAGCCGGCGGCCCACAGGCCGGCGCGAATCCAGAACGGGTCGCCCGTCCACCAGTAGATCACGTCGACGCCCAACGTCGCGACGACGAACGCGATCGGGAAATGCACCATCATCACGTGAATCGGATGACCGACGAGCGCAACCACCGAGCCCTTGTCGAGCCGCGACAGTTCGAGCATCACTTCGCTTCTCGTCTCGGTTCCAGAATTGCCTTTGCTTGCCATGGTGCTGTGCCCTCGCGTCAAATGCCTGGTGGTGCAAACCATCATAGCTGCTTGCGTCGGGTGGTCCAAGCAGGATCGCTCGCGGCGTTGTCCGGCTGCACCGGGCCGCTTTCGACACTCGAGCCGTCGGGCCCCGCCGCAGCATCGATCGCCGGGCTGTGGTGGGTCATGCTGACGGGCGCGGCGATCCTGTTCGCGATGGTGCTCGTGCTGTTTCTGATGACGGTCTTCCGGCCCGGCTGGGGCTCGCATGTCTCGCCCGCGCGCTGGATCGTGCTCGGCGGTCTCGTGCTGCCCGCGGTGATCCTGATCCCGCTGGTCTGCTACGCGCTGTATGCGGGCGAGTTGCTGCTGCCGCTGCGCGCGCATGCGCCCGCGCGCATCGAGGCGATCGCGCAGCAATGGCGCTGGACCTTCCGCTATCCGGAGCTCGGCAACGTCGAAACCGGGAACGTGCTGCATCTGCCGGCGGGCACGCCGGTCGACATCGCCGTGACCAGCCTGGACGTCGTGCACGCGTTCTGGATTCCGCGCTTCGCGGGCAAGATCGACGCGGTGCCGGGCCACCGCAACCTGCTACGCATCCAGGCCGATCAGCCCGGTGAGTACGCCGGGCAATGCAACGAGTTTTGCGGCATCGGTCACGCGCAGATGCACTTCACCGTGATCGTCGATCGACCGGAAGACTTTCCGGCCGCAGTTAAAAGCGCCGCCGCCAACGGGGAGGTGAAGAAATGAGTGTGCCGGTCGAGCCGCAATCACAGGGCAGCAACGCGCTGCGGCTGCACCGCCAGCTTGCCGCGATCTGGGGCACCGGGCCGGGCCTGAAGAAGCTCGCCGCGGTCAACCATACGATCCTCGGCATGCGCATGATGATCACGTCGTTCGTGTTCTTCGCGATCGCCGGGATTCTCGGCATGCTCACGCGCGTACAGCTCGCGACGCCGCATGCGGCCTTCATGGACGTGGAGACCTACAACCAGGTCTTCACGATGCATGGATCGATGATGCTGTTCCTGTTCGCGATCCCGATGGTCGAAAGCTTCGCGGTCTATTTGACGCCGAAAATTCTCGGCACGCGTGACTTCGCGTTTCCGCGCCTGACCGCTTACGGCTACTGGTGCTATCTGTTCGGCGGCACGATCCTGACCGTCTCGCTGATTCTGCGCAGCGCGCCCGACGGCGGCTGGTTCATGTACACGCCGCTCAGCTCCAACGTGTACACACCCGGCCTGAACGCCGACGTCTGGCTGCTCGGCATCACGTTCGTCGAGATTTCGGCGCTGTCGCTCGCGATGGAAATCGTCGTGTCGATCCTGAAGATACGCGCGCCGGGCATGTCGCTCGACCGCCTACCGATCTTCGCGTGGTACATCCTCGTCACAGCGATGATGATGATCGTCGCGTTTCCGCCGCTGATTCTGGGCTCGATCCTGCTCGAGGTGGAGCGCGCGTTCAACCTGCCGTTCTTCGATCCCACCCGCGGCGGAGATCCGCTGCTGTGGCAGCATCTGTTCTGGCTGTTCGGCCACCCGGACGTCTACATCATCTTCCTGCCAATGGCCGGCGTCCTCTCGACGATGATCCCGGTGTTCGCGCGACGCAAGCTCGTCGGCTATCGCACGATCGTGGTCGCGATCATCGCGCTCGCGTTCCTGAGCTTTGGCATCTGGGTGCACCACATGTTCACGGTGGGCATTCCGCATCTCGCGCTCGCGTTCTTCTCGGCGGGTTCGGCGATCGTCGCGGTGCCAACCGCGATCCAGTTCTTCGCGTGGCTCGCCACGCTGTCGCACGGCCGGCCGCGCTGGGACGTGCCGATGCTGTACATCTTCGGCTTTTTCTTCGTGTTCACGTGCGGTGGCCTGACCGGCGTGATGCTAGCGATCGTGCCGTTCGACTGGCAGGCCCATGACACCTACTTCGTCGTCGCGCACATGCACTACGTGGTGGCCGGCGCGCTCGCGTTTCCGATGCTCGCGGCCTTCTATTACTGGCTGCCGCTGCTGACTGGGCGCACGGCCGTGCACAAGCTGTCGGTGCCGGCGTTCTGGCTCGTGTTCATCGGCTTCAACATGACGTTCTTCCTGATGCACCTGACCGGCCTGCTCGGCATGCCGCGGCGCGTCTTCACCTATAGCGGCGACGAAGGCTGGAACTGGCTCAATCTGCTGTCGTCGGTGGGCAGCTTCGTGATGACGATCGGCTTCGCGCTCGTAGTGATCGACATCATCGTGCAGGTGCGTTTCGGCCAGCGCGCGCGGCGAAATCCGTGGGACTCGACCACCCTCGAATGGGCCATGCCGATTCCGCCTACGCCGTATGCGTTCGCGTCGCTCCCGCACATGGACGCCGAGACCGAAAAGATCCCGCCCGGCCAGCTCGCAACTTCGCTCGCGCGCGGCGAAGGCTATCTCGGCTTCACGCGTAACGGCTGGCAGGAGGCGCTCGGCGTGCATATGACTTCGGGCGAGCCCGAACAGCTGATCGTGCTGCCTAACTCGACCTATCTGCCGCTCGTCACCGCCGTGGTGACGGCCGCGGCAGTGCTCGCGATGCTGTTCAAGTTCTATCTGCTGTCGGTCGCGGTCGCGTTCGTGACGTTCGGCCTCTTCATCTATGCGGGGCAAAGCGCGGGCCACGCGCGCGATTACGGCGCGCTGCCGGTCGGCCGCGGCGTCAGCGTGCCGCCGCATACCGAGGTGGCCGGCGCGCCGTCATGGCTTTCGCTGATCTGCGCGCTGATCGCGAACGGCACGCTGTTCACCTCGCTGATCTTCGGCACGTTCTATCTGTGGATCGCGGCGCCGAACTGGCCGACCGCGGTGGCGCCACATCCGAATCGCCTGCTGGCACTGGTCGCGATCGTCGCGCTTGCAGTGGCCGCGGCCGCCACGCGTGGCTCGTTGCGCGCGGCCGCCGCCGAGCGCAAGCCGCACGGCACGATCGGACTGAGCGCGGTCGCCCTGATCGTCGCGCTCGCCGCCTGCGTGATGCTGATCAACGGCGTGACACCGAATCCGCGCGAGCATGCGCTCGGCGCGACGGCCGCGGCGCTGCTCTCGTATATCGCGGTTCACGCGGGCATCGGGCTGATGTTCCTGATCAGCAACGTGCTGCGAGTCGGCGCGGGCTTCGTCTCCGCGCGACGCCTGACCGATCTGCGCCAAACGCGCCTGTGGGTCGATTACACGTTAGCGACGGGCATCATCGCGCTTGGACTCGTGCTTGCGCTGCCGAGCCTCGTCGCCATGCTGGGAGCCAGGCCATGAATGCGCGTCCGCTTTCGCCACGGCGGTTGTGGTGGCTCGCCGTCGGCTTCACGATCTGGTGTCTCGCGTTCGTGATCCTGTATGCGCTGCATGCGATCGGCTGCGCGTTTGCGTGGCCGACCGGACCGCTGCGCGCGAGTCTCGCGATCATCCTGCTGCTGCATCTGATCGCGATCGGCTGGCTGTGGCGTTATCGCGCCGCAACGCGCGACCCGGGGCCCGAACGCATCAGTTCGTTCATGCATACCGTCGTTGTCTGGACCCTGATCGCCGCGCTCGTCGCGACCGTGGTCACGTTCGGGCCCGCGCTGCTGCTCACCACCTGCGTCTGAACGCGGACTGAGCGCGAGCCGGGCGACGCACCCCCGCGTGGAGGAGCACTGATGCAGTTTCAAGATTTCGCGCGCAAGGCCGTCTGGTCGGCCATCTATCTGCTGTTCATTCTCGCGCCGCTGTTCGCGCTGCTGGCCGGCACGCTGCCGCCCGCACGCAACTTCGGCACCGAATTCTCGGTGGCGCTCGGCTACTCAGGTCTCGCGATGATGGGCCTGCAATTTGGCCTCACCGCACGTTTTCGCCATGTGACCGAGCCGTGGGGCGAGGACGTCATCTACCATTTCCATCGACGCGTGTCGCTGCTCGCGGTCAGCCTCGTCGTCGTGCATCCGCTGATCCTGTTCGCGATTCGCTCGGAAAAGGTCGCGATGCCCGATTCGCTGCTCGAGGTGCCGTGGGGCGCATGGTTCGCGTTCCTGTCGATCGGCTCGGTGATCGTGCTGGTGATTACCGCGCTGTGGCGCAAGCAGTTGAAGATCCCTTACGAGCTGTGGCATCTGTCGCATATCGTGTTAGCGCTCTTCGCGATCTTCGGCGGCGTGCTGCATATGATCGGCTGGGGCTTCTATCTGACCGACCCGATCAAACGCACGCTGTGGGTCTGCATGACGATCTTCTGGATCGCGCTGCTGCTATACGTGCGACTGTTCAAGCCGCTTTTCATGCTCAGGCGCCCGTACCGGATCGCGCAAGTGCGCGCCGAGCGCGGCGACACCACGACGATCGTCATGCAGCCCGATGGTCACGCGGGCTTTCGCTTCCAACCCGGCCAGTTCGGTTGGCTCAACGTGTGGGGCAGTCCGTTCCGGATCACCGGACATCCATTTTCGTTCTCGTCGAGCGCCGAGGCCGCCAATGGCCGTGTCGAAATGACGATCCGCAATCTCGGCGATTTCACGAGCACGGTGAAGACGCTTGAGGTGGGCCAGCGCGTCTATCTGGACGGACCGTACGGCGCATTCACGATCGGCCATCCGACCGACATGCACGTGCTGATCGCGGGCGGCATCGGCATCACGCCGATGATGAGCATGATCCGCACGCTCGCCGATCGCGGCGACCGACGTCCGCTCGTGCTACTGTACGGCGGCAAGAGTTTGGACTCGCTGACGTTTCGCGAGGAACTCGATGCGCTCAAAACGCGGCTCGATCTGCGCATCGTCTATGTGCTGACGAACCCGCCCGAAGGCTGGAGCGGCGAAACCGGGCGCATCGACGCCGCGATGTTCCGGCGTCATCTGCCGCCTGAGTTCGCCGATCACGAGTACTTCATTTGCGGCCCGGACCCGATGATGGATGCGATCGAAACGGCGCTCGGCGAAATGAAGGTGCCGCGCATGCGCTACCATTCCGAGCGCTACAGCTTCGTTTAGGAGATTTGCGATGCGTCGACTGTTGGCCAATCGTCTCGTCGTCGTGACAGGCGTGATCGTCGTGGCGCTGTCGCTTCTGTTCGCATATCTACGGGTCGGGTCGCTGCATTAAAGCCCGGTCACGCTAATGGCGAGGCTCGCGGCACGCGCTTCCTAATGCTCGAAGGTTGAATCGATATGCCCTACTTCTTTGGAATTGGTCTTCACGTTTTTATCGCGATCTTCTTCGCCGTCCACGCGATGCGCAACAACCAGGGCATCTACTGGCTATTCATTCTGTTTGCTTTCCCGCTGCTCGGCAGCGTCGTCTACTTCTTCGCGATCTATCTACCGGGGCTGCGCCATACGCGCGGGGCGCGCGTAGCCACGCAGGCGATTACCCAATTCGTCGATCCGAACCGCGCACTGCGTGAAGCGCGCGCCGATTTCGACCGCGCGCCGACCGTACAGCATCGGATGCGCCTCGGCGAGGCCTTGCTCGATGCCGGCAATCCGCGCGAGGCGCTCGAACATTTCCAGGCCGCGGCGAACGGCCCGTTCGCGAACGATCCCGTGTTGCTGCTCGGTCTCGCGCGCTCACAGTTCGCGCTCGGCGACTACACCACCGCCGATGCGACATTGGCGAATCTGTTCTCGGTCAATCCGCAGGCGCGCAATCAGGGCGGCCCGGCGCTAATGTATGCACGCACGCTGGCCGCGCTGAACGCGCCGGGCGCACGCGCGGCATTCGAACAGGCGCTCACCTGCGCGAACGACGTCGCGCCGCGCTGCCTGTTTGCCGAGTGGCTCGCCGCGCAACCGGACGAGGCGGACCGCCGCCGCGCCGGGGCCCTCTATGCGGAGATCGTTCAGGATGCCAAACATTGGCCGCGTCACACGCGCGAGCATAATCGCGAGTGGCTGCAGCGTGCGCAGACCGCATTGGCGTCGGGTGCGGCACGGGCGTGAGCAAGGCGAGGAGAACTTCGATGCGACGCGCTTCCCGGTGGTTTGCTTCAGTGCTGTGCGCGGCGATGGCCTTCGGCGCGGGTAGCGCTTCGACTTCAGCGCAAACCGCCGGTACGGAAAATCCGTTCGAATGGCCCGCGTCGTTCGTCGTGCTCGGCGATGGCTATCCGCACTCGGGCGATGCATGCCGGCGTCTCGGCGAGTCGGCCGCGACCGCGAACTATCTCGACCATATGGCGATGCTGGTCGGCTGTCCGGGACCGGGCGATAGCGCCTCCACGCGCGCGATCCTCGGTCATCAGCGGCACGCGCGCGTGGTCGGCCACGCGGATGGTGTGACGCTGATATCGATTTCGACGGAAGGCGCCCCGGCCGGTTCGCAGCAGCAGAGCCACACGCCGCAAAAGCAATCGCCTCTTGGCGCGAGCGGCACGCTGCCCTGCGAGCGCGGCAACGGACAAACCAGGACGATGTGCAAGTTCGGCGTCGTGCATCACAGCGATCGATCGACGACGGTGGTGGTCTACTGGCCCGATGGCGCAACGCGGGCGATCTTCTTCGGCATCCACGGCCGGGTGATCGGCACGGCTGCGTCCGCGAGCGATCAGCCGATGCCCGGCGACACGCTCACCCGCAAGAATGCGGGCATCAATCTGATTTCGGTTGGCAATGAGCGCTACGAAATCGAAGATTCAGTATTGTCCGGTGGGTGAATTGCGTTGAAGTCCACCGGCGCGCGCCATGCGCGGTTGAACTCCTGATTCGCCGCGCTTCAGTTTCATTTCCATCCATCCCCTAGCCTCGCATCCTCGCCTTGGTTCGGCACGGCGCGGGCCGCGTCGATCGAAATATTAGTAATAAATTGACAGAGCTTCTAGCGTATGCGGATTACGTGCGCCCGTACGCCTCGAATCTTTCATTTCCATAATGCACACATGCGGGATTACCCCATGCCGCCAAATCGATATTATTGACTAATATTATTACCTACCCGATGTGCGGCGCCGACCGCCCCGGCTGTCTTGTGAAGCAACCCGCGATCAAAACGATTCTTTATCTCGATCCGTACAACTAAGTATTCCCACCCGATCAGCGGTTCAACAGGAGGAGTCATGATGTCCAGAAGAATGGGATTGGTGGCGGTCTGGCTGGCGACGGCCGTCGGACTCGCCGCGTGCAATGGCGACAACAGTGGCGCGTCGACATCGCCGGTGGCGGATGCGGCCACCTCGAGTTCGGCGTCGGGTAATAGCGCGTCGCAATCGAGTTCGAATGCATCGGTGGACAACACCGCGACGACGACCACCGCGCTGCCCTGCGACGCCGCGGCCACGGCCAATACGCCCTGCTCCGCGGCACACAGCGTGACCCGGTTGCTGACGAAGAACTACACGGGCCCGCTATTCCAGATTCAACGCGCGTCCGATAACACGACGCTCGACGTCTATCCGTACACCAACAGCACGCTGAAGGGCGGTGACCGCTCGCTGGTCGGCTCGGCGAATGTGCAGAGCACGCAATCCTTCTGCAACAACACGACCTGTTCCGTCACCTACATCTACGATCAGATCGACCTCGTCGCGCCGTTGAAGGGCGGGGCATTCGGCAACGTACCCGCGACGCTCACACTCAACCAGGACGGCACGCAATCCCTGACCGTGCCGAACGGCAGTTCGGGCTCGCAGAAAACGACCACCGTGCCGGTTCTCAACGGCTTCGCGACGATCACGCTGCCGGGCACCGCGGGCACGCTGACCGTGCAACTGCAGCAGCCGCCGACCGCCTTGACCGCGCAAGCGCCGACCGAGCAACTGACCATCGGCAACGACTTGCCCGCGCTACCCGGCACGCCCGCCAGGCTCGCGTTCATCACGACCAACGGTGCGCAGATCCCGGCTCTCGGCACGTTGGCCGGCCAGGCCTATCGCAAACGCTTCGGCACCGTGAACCAGTCGATCGGCGATAGCGAAATCGCCGAGTATATGGTGGCCGGCGCGCACTACAGCCAATCGTCGACCTGCTGCGGCACCTACGGCAACATGGAGAACAGCGCGAATCCGAGCACCTATTCGCACGGCGAAGTGGAAGGCGAAATGTTCGCGCTCGCTTTCTCGAACGGCAACGCGGCCGTGTTCGGCTATTGCGACGGCGACTCGATCCAGCCGTCGAACGTGAAGGACCCGGTGTGCAATGCGCTCGATACCAACTGGCCGGGCGTCGATGCGGAGGCCGGTGTCTATCTGTACGGTCCGCAGCAGCCGGCCAAGGAGAAGTTCGTCACGGTGCTGTCGAAGTACTCGCCGGTCACCGCCTCGAATCTCTTCGTGGTCAAAGGCGGCTCCGCTTCGCAGAGCGTGCTGACCTCGCTGTACGACCAGGCGCCGCCTGAAGCGCTGATCTTCGGCAACGACGCGGGTCATGCGTTCAACGGCCAATGGCAAGGTGGTCTGTCGCTCGGCGAAGGCGGCGACGGCAGCGCCGCGCCGATCCAGTTCTTCGAAGGCGCGATCATCACGAAGGCGACGTCCGATACGACCGACAACGCAATCCAGTCGAGCATCGCGAGCTTCTACGGACCGCCATCCAACGCGGCCGCATCGGCCTGCTATGCGAACAACCTGATCGACTCGCCGCTCAGTCTCGCGACGCCGGACGCATGGTCGCAGTCGAACGGCGGCACCGCCGTGCCCGCCACCGATATCTCGGGCGTGAATCGCGGCGCCGCGACGCTCACGAGCACGAACGGTTCGGCCGTGTCGAACATCCACGAAGTGATCCGCGTGCAGGGCGGCCAGTCGTACACGTTCACCGACTACGTGCTCGCCACCACCAACGCGACCGTGTTCCCCGGCGGTTCGATCCAGACCGACGATCCGGGCGGCACCGAGTTCGGCTGGGTGCTGAACACCAACACCGGTGCAATCGTGCGCGGTACGTGGGGCGGCGGCCAGGCGACGGCACTGAGCGCAGTGAAATCCGGCAACTGGTGGAAAGTGACGATGACGCTGACGGCTCCGGCAGGATCGAACAATGCGCAAGTGTTTATCGATCCGCCCACGTCGAGCAGCGCAGGCGTGCGCTCGCAGCAGGCCGCGTATCTGAGCGCGACGCATTACTGCCCGAGCCTCGCGATTCTGAGCGGCGCGAAATCCTAAGCATGATGAGCGCGACGTAGCAACCGACACTTCGTTGACGCGTCGCGCGATTGAAGGCACACTCGCTCACTATGCAAGCCCTCACGTCCCACACGATTGCGATGCATCATCATGCGCATGCTCGCGTGGGACTGCCTGTGGGGACTCGCATACGCATACGACGCTAGACATCATTCGCAGCGACATGCGCCAGAAAGCCCCGCCGGCAACGACGGGGCTTTCTGCTTTCTGCGACCTGATCCGCTCATCAAACGAAGGATTGCCGCCATGACACCTGAAGCACAAACACCTGCCGTATCGAAGACCTTCGCGACGCCCATCGATCTGTATCGTGCCCTTGCACGCGCGTGGTCCGGCGACACGTCGAGCCCCACACACGCGTGGTCGGCAACGAATCCGGCGCAGAATCATTGCAGCGTCACGGCGTTGATCGTTCAGGACTACTTCGGTGGCGAAATTCTGACGACGCGCACGTCGGGCGGCACGCACTTCTATAACCTGATCGATGGCAAGCGATGGGATCTGACCATCGGCCAGTTTGCCGAACCGATTCCGTTCGACGACACGCGTTCGAGTCGTGAGGCGGCCTTCGCGGATACGTCGCCGGAGAAATACGACATGCTGAAATCGAGGGCCGCGCAAAGCCTGCAAAAATAGGTGGTCTCGATCGCGCGTGGCGCAACCGCATCGACATGCGGCCCGGCCACGCCCGACAGAAGACACGACACTAATCAAGTGTCAGCCCAGAATGCTCCACTGTGCTGGCGGTGTCGCACTCCTAACGTCTGTACTTGATTTTGGTGGATGGTGATCTATTCTCCGGATTCGTGAGCACAACTGGTAAGGAGTGTGCCGTGAAGACAGCGAACATCAAAGACGTCGTAAACATAAAGGGCGAATTATTTGAGGGGGCGTACAGAAAGCGCAAAATGCGGGCTGAAAATCTATACTGCTGGTTCAATGAAAAAATGGTGCATTATCCACACGCGAGCATCGAAATATCCCAGCAGCATGAGGAATGGGTGGATTTCCATGTAACTTTTTCCCTGACGAAAGAGAAAGGCGGCTGGGAGACGGGAACTGAAACAGCATCCTATAGCGTATACGTTACGATTGATCGAGAAACGGATGCGATTGCTGTATCTCGAACAACGGATGCGAGTCGCTGGAAGTTGAGTGGCGTTAATCCTGGTTTCAAGAGTTTTGCTGACTCGGACCGTAAAGCCCTGGAATTTGCCAAGGCATTTTACAGTGCGGCTTTTCTGGGGATATAACGAGAACGGGTTTATCTATATACCCTGGGCACTTCGCCTTGCGGGCCGTGCCGCATCGCCGCTCGACATTAGCCCCCCGAACTGCTGATCCGTCACTCGAACCTCATATTTCGCGCACTACGTCGCCTGCTTCAGAAGTTCGAGCAGGCGATCATAGTGGACCGGCTTGAGAAGATAATGATCGAAGCCGGCGTGTAGCGCCGTTTGTCTGTCCTGCTCCTGACTCCAACCGGTGAGTGCAATCAATAACAGCTTGCCTCTGAGCGGGTCGGCGCGCAGCCGTTGCGCAACCTCATGCCCTGAGATGTCTGGAAGGCTGATGTCGAGTAAAACCACATCGGCCTGAAATTCTGATGCAAGAAGCAATGCGGCACTACCGCTCGCAGCGGTGCGCGTCTCGTAACCGTCGCCTTCCAGTAATACGGCGAGGCTGACGGCCGTGTCCTCGTTGTCGTCCACGACCAGGATACGACGCCTCTCGTACTGCGCGGTTGACGCAGGCACGTTGAGGATTGGCGCAGCAGTTTGAATCGTTGAAAGCGGAAGCCGGACAACGAACTCGCTGCCCTGATTGATGCCTGGACTCGTGGCAGTCACTGTTCCGCCATGCCGCTCCGTCATCGCCCGCACAAGTGACAGACCGATACCCAAACCGCCTTGTGATCGCGATTGCCCCGAAGGCAACTGCGAGAAGATGGTGAACAGCGTGGCGAGATTTTCAGAGGCGATTCCGATGCCCGTATCGCGCACGGAAATAACCGCTTCATGGTCTTCCCGGCGTGCCTCCAGTTCGATCTTCCCGCCGGACGGCGTGTATTTGGCTGCGTTGTTGAGCAGATTCTGAACAATCTGTGCCAGCCGCGTCGGATCGGCATCGAGATACGTGGGACGGTCTGGCAACTTTGCCGTGAAATGATGCGACTCGGCCCGTAAGAGGTCTCTGGAACCCTCGATAGCCAGCTGCATCACCGCTGACAACTCGACATGCTCCTTGCGCAGTTCGAGCTTGCCCTCCGCAATGCGCGAGACGTCCATCAGGTCATCGACGAGCCTGGCCATCAGTGCAACCTGACGCTCCAGAACGCCGCGCGACCAGATGACCTGCTGGTCCGAAAATTCCTTGGTTGAAAACAGGCGAATAGCAGCCTGGATTGCCGCAAGGGGATTGCGCAGTTCATGAGCCAGCGTCGCGAGAAACTCATCCTTGTGCCGGTCGGCAACTTGCAATGCCAGCTCTGCCGCGCTTTTCGCCTCAAGCGCCGCCTCTGCCTGCCGACGCGCGTGTAGAAGCTCCTTTTCGTACTTGTGGCGATCATTGACGACTACGCACGCGAAATCGTCAAACTCGGCGTCACCGGCCCCACGCCTGACCGCGTTAATCAGCATCGGCACCTTGTGGCCGTCCCGGTGGCGGAACTCCAGCTTCACTTCGGCAACTGAACGCTGCATCTGCAACAGCGGCGCCCAGTGGGTCTGATGAAAGACCTTTCCGCCAATCGTCAAAAGGTCCTGAATCCGGCGCTGATCGAGAAGCTCTCGTGCATCGAAGCCCGTCCATCGGCAAAACGTTGCGTTCACCCGAACGATGGTGCCATCGACGGTGGTCGTCACCAGTCCGCATGGAGCCTGCTCGAATGCATCATCGATCGGAACGAGCGTTTGCCGAACGCTATCCATCAGAGCCCCAACCTCTTCAGAAAGGCGTCCGTTGCAGACTTGCTCTCGCCGGGAGCGCTGAGGTGTGGGCAATGTCCGACGTTATCGACGATGCTCAGCTCACTGCCCGTAATGGCGTTGTGCATGTATTGACCGACGGAGACGGGCGCGAGGAGATCGTCGTTTGACTGGACGATGAGCGTTGGCGTCGTCACGCGGGACAGGTCAGCCCGATGGTCGGCGAGAAAGGTCACGCGAGCGAAATGCCTGGCGATCTCCGGGTCCGTGCGACAGAAGCTGTTCGTCAGCTCTTCCGCAAGCTCTGGCTGCCCGGGTGCGCCCATGATCGCGGGTGCCATCGTGCTCGACCATCCGAGATAGTTGTTCTCGAGCGTTTCGAGCAACTCTTCGATGTCGGCGCGTTCAAAGCCGCCGATATAGCTTCCGTCATTGATAAATGAGGGTGACGGACCGATCATGATGTTCGCTGCGAAACGCTCCGGTGCCTTGATTGCGGCAAGCATGCCGATCATCGTGCTGACCGAGTGGCCCACAAAAATGACTGGACCGGTCGTCAATCCATCGATGATCTCCAGCACATCATCCGCATAGCCCTGGAGGGTGTTGTAACGGGAGCGGCTGTAGGCCGACAGGTCAGACTCGCCGCTACCGACAAGATCGAACAGGACCGTTTGGTAACGATCCTCGAAACTCGGGGCAAAAAGCCGCCACATGTTCTGGTCACAACCAAAGCCGTGCGCAAACAGCATGGTCGTCCCGCTACTGCCGTTCACATGCACATTATTCCGCTCGCGTACGTTCATACGGCCGCCATGGATAAGAATTAGGCCCTATTGTTCCACAGGTATGCCAACCCAGCGCCCGTCCGTCCCATCCGGCCGTTCGGCTCCTGCTACGAGGACTTGAGCGAAATGCCGAGCGCGGCCGACTTATCCGTCGCCGGCAGCTCGAAGCAGAATGTCGTGCCTTTCCCCGCGCGTTCGAGCAGACGGATCTGGCTATGATGCAATTGCAGCATCCGCTGCACGATCAGCAACCCCAGCCCGCCGCCGCGATGCGCGCCGCTCGCACTGAACGGACGCTCGAACAGGCCCGCGCGCTGCTCTGCGGGGATGCCGGGGCCAGTGTCGCTGACGGTGATCGACACCTTGCCCTCGTTGTGAGCGAGATCGACTTCGACCAGCCCTTTGGCGGGCGTGTGGCGGATCGCGTTGTCGAGCAGATTGGTCAGCACGCGCTCGATCATCCCCAGGTCAGCGTAGACGTGCGGCAGGCGCGGAGGAATCCCGGCCCGTAGCTGAATGTGCCGCGCCTCGGCCGCCAACTCGAATTTCTGAAAAACGTCCTGCACCAGATCGACTAGCGAGAATTGCTCGAGCGCCGGTTGCACATTGCCGTGTTCGAGCCGGGCCAGTTCGAATAGCGCCTGCGCAAGGCGCCCCACCTTGACGCTTTGCGCTAGTGCGATCGCCAGATAGCGTTTGCGCTCCGTTTCGCCCAGCGAGTCGGCCTTCAACGATAGCGTCTCGAGATAGCCGTGCAGCGAGGTCAACGGCGTACGCAGGTCGTGCGAAATATTGGCGATCAGCTCGCGGCGTTGCTGGTCCTGCCGCGTCAGCGCGCGCCACTGCTCACCGATGCGGTTCGCCATCTGCGCAAACGTCGCTTCGAGTACGGCGATTTCGTCGCGCCGTCCGGCCCGTGCCGAGCGAGGCACGCTCGGCTGGGTGTCCGGCTCGCCGTCCGCGTCGAAACGGCGCATGGCTTCGGTGAGGCGGCGCAGCGGCCGCGTGATCAGGCCGAATGCCGTCAAGCCCGCGAGCAATCCCAGCAGCGCGACCAGCGCCATCGACCACAACGTGGTGCGCAGCACCGAGCTGGCAGCGACGCGTGCGGCGAGCTCATCGTGGGCTTCGCCGAGCAGGACGACATAGATGTAGCCTGACGGTGGCTGGCCGGGCAATTGCAGCGGCGCGGCACTGAACACCTTTTTCCCGTCGATGCTGCGCGGATCGTCGCCGAGGATCGGCAGCGCATCCCTGGCGATGAATTGCCTGATCGGCGCAAGATCCACCCGCTCGCGCTTGAGGTGGCCCGCGGGCGCATCGTCGCCCTGAATGCGCCCTTGATTGTCGAGCAGGTAGACCTCGACGCTAGGATTCACCATCATCAACTGGCCGAACAGTTGGCGCACCGCGTCGGGCCGCAAACCGTTCGCGTCCATCAGGGTGGTGTGGTTCGCAATATGCTCGGCGAGGCTCTTCGACAGACTCTGTACGACTTCCTTTTCGTGCAGATCGCTGGACCGGATCTGGAGCCACGCCGACGCGCCGCAACACGCCAGCAACAGCGCCGAGAAGACGATCGAGAGGCGCTGGGTCAGCGTCAGATTCACGGTAAGTCCTTGTGTGTACCACCCGGCGTCGGCGTGTCGCCAGCCACGGCCAGTTTGTAGCCGCGCCCCCAGACGGTCAGGATGCGTTCCGGCTGTGCCGGATCGGCCTCGATTTTCGCGCGCAGCCGGTTGATATGGGTGTTGACGGTGTGTTCGTAGCCCTCGTGCTGGTATCCCCAGACGGCGTTGAGCAGGTCCATCCGGGAGAACACTTTGCCGGGATGCCGTGCGAAGAAATACAGCAGGTCGAACTCGCGCGGCGTCAGTTCGATCGGCCTGCCGTCGACCGCGGCCTCACGCGGCAGCGGGTCGATCGTCAGCCCGGCGATCTGCAGGGTGCCCGCGTCGATGCGCGAGTCTTTGGCCATCGCTTCGACGCGCCGCAGCAAGGCTTTGACGCGCGCAACCAGTTCGAGCACCGAGAACGGCTTGGCAAGATAGTCGTCGGCGCCCAGTTCGAGGCCGAGAATCCGGTGCACCTCGCTCGAACGCGCGCTGGTGATGATGATCGGCGTATATCGTGTCATGGCACGGGCGCGTCGGCAGATTTCCAGGCCGTCGACACCGGGCAACATCAGGTCGAGGATCAGCGCATCCCAGCCGCCCTGTTCCAGCAGGCGCAGCCCTTCGTTGCCGTCCGCGCTGTGCACGACTTCGTAACGTTCGTCGCGCAGATGAAGCATCAGCAGGTTGGCGATGTTGACGTCGTCTTCGACGATCAGGATGCGCTTCGGAGTGTCCATGGCGGGTTTGGAGTGCGTCGCGGAGCGTGGTCCACGCACGTTGGATCGAGAGGGCGCCCGTAAAGGGAGCCCACCGTGCCATTGTGCAAAATTTCCGGGCAGCGAGTTATCACATTTAATTTAACTTTTCGTGAGGACTTCGACATCGTTCGCGTCCTAGGATGTGGCCACTTTCGCAGATTCGCACCGAGGAGCTCATCATGCAAAGCAGAAGGCGCTTCCTTTTCTCAGGCGGGGCTGCCGTGGCAGCACTGGCGGCTGCAAGCCGCTGGCGCCCGCTGGCGGCCGCACCGGTCGATGCCGGCCAGCCCGGCAATACTTTCGAAGTCACGCGCACCGACGAGCAATGGCACCAGTTGCTGAGCCCGGCCCAGTATGCCGTGCTGCGGCGTGAAGGCACCGAGCGACCGTATAGCAGTCCGCTGAACGACGAGCATCGCACGGGCGTGTTCGGCTGTGCCGGCTGCCGGCTCGATCTGTTCGCTTCGAGCACGAAGTTCGATAGCCACACCGGCTGGCCGAGTTTCTGGGCACCGCTCGACCACGCGGTCGCAACGCGCGAGGACAGTTCGTTCGGCATGTCGCGCACGGAGGTGCATTGCCGGCGCTGTGGTGGCCATCTGGGCCACGTATTCGACGACGGTCCGAAACCGACCGGCCTGCGCTATTGCATGAATGGCGTTGCGCTGAACTTCAAGCCGGCTGCGGCCTGAGCTCACGCTTTCACCACAACCGACCTGCACGAACCTCCGGAACCGACATGCTACTCATCGTTCTCGCCTACCTTGGCGGTGCCCTTACGATCCTCAGTCCGTGCATCCTGCCGGTACTGCCCTTTGTTTTCGCGCGTGCCGATCAGCCTTTCGCGCGCAGCGGTTTGCCGTTGCTGGCTGGTATGGCGCTGACGTTCGCTCTGGTCGCGACACTGGCGGCGGTGGGCGGCGGATGGGTGACGCAGGCGAACCAGTACGGCCGCTGGCTCGCTATTGCGCTGCTCGCCGTGTTCGGCCTTACGCTGCTGCTGCCGCGCTTCGCCGATCATCTGATGAGCCCGCTCGTGAGCGCCGGTAATCGTCTGTCGAACTTCGCACAGGCTGACGGCCAGCAGGTCCGCGTGAGTTCGTCGTTTCTGCTCGGCATCGCAACCGGCCTGCTGTGGGCGCCGTGCGCTGGCCCGATTCTCGGGCTCGTGTTGACCGGTGCCGCACTGCGCGGCGCGAGCGTCGGCACGACGCTCCTGTTGGCGGCCTATGCGGCCGGCGCTGCGACTTCGCTTGCGATTGCGCTGTTGATCGGAGGCAAGGTATTCACGGCGATGAAGCGCTCGCTGGGCGCGGGCGAATGGATTCGCCGTGGGATCGGGGCAGCGATGTTGGGCGGCGTCGTGGCGATCGCGCTGGGTCTCGACACCGGCGTGCTGGCGCGAGTATCGACGATCGCGACCGGCGGTCTTGAACAGAAACTGGTCGACAGGTTTTCGCCGAACACGAGGTCCGGCAATCCGGCCAATGGGTCCGACAACGGAGCAGCGATGACAGCCAACCCCAGCGCGATTTCGGGGGCGGGTGCCAATGTGACGCTTACATCCGGCTCGATGATGCGCTCTTCGGAAGCCGTGGCGAGCGGCGCGGCGCCGCTGCCGGTCGAAGGTGTGTTGCCGCCATTGGACGGCGCCGTCCAATGGCTCAATTCGCCGCCGCTGACGGTGCAGGACTTGCGCGGCAAGGTCGTACTGATCGATTTCTGGACGTACTCGTGCATCAACTGCCTGCGTTCGCTGCCGTATGTCAAAGCGTGGGCGCAGAAATACAAGGATCAGGGGCTCGTCGTGATCGGTGTGCATGCGCCGGAATTCGCCTTCGAACGCAATATCGACAACGTGAAGAAGGCTACCCATGACCTGGGGGTCGACTATCCCGTCGCGATCGACAACAACTTCGCGATCTGGCGAGAGCTGAATAACCAGTACTGGCCGGCGCACTATTTCGTCGACGCGAAAGGACAGATTCGCTATCACCACTTCGGCGAAGGGGACTACGCGGAGTCGGAAAAGGTGATCCAGCAACTGCTCACCGAAGCGGGACACGCGGATGCGTCGAAGCTCGCGCTCGGCATCAGCGGGACGAGCGCACAAGGCGTGCAGGCAGCGGCCGACAACGCCGATATGGAGTCGCCGGAAACCTACATCGGTTATGAGCGTGCGGAAAATTTTGCGTCGCCGGGAGGCGAAGCGCAGGACAAGGTGCATACCTACACGGCACCGTCACAACCCGGCGTAAACGATTGGGGTCTGGCCGGCGCATGGAAGGTCGGCGCCGAGCACGCGAGTCTCGCGGCTGCCTCCGGGCGCATCGTCTATCGCTTTCATGCGCGCGATCTGCACCTGGTACTCGGCCCGGACAAGGACGGCAAGCCGGTTCGTTTCCGCATCAGCGTCGATGGCGCCGCACCGGGCGCGGCACACGGCACCGACGTTGCCGCCGATGGCAGCGGCATCGTGACGGAACAGCGTCTCTATCAACTGGTGCGGCAAACGGGCGACGTCGCGGACCATACCTTCTCGATCGAGTTTCTGGATCCCGGCGTGCAGGCCTATGCATTTACGTTCGGCTAACCCGAGTCGGACGGCGTGAATCAATGACCCAATGACCCTTTGAGGGATCGACACAATGCATTCGACATCTTCCAGCAGGACTTCCTCGCGCACGCGTTCAGTCATCAGCAGCTTCGCGATTTGCGTCGCCATTGCGGCGAGCGTACTGGCTGCGCAGCGCAGCGCTAATTCAGCTGAAGCGGCAACGCAGATTCCGCCGCCCGCTCAGGACGAAAAAGCCGGCGCGATGCATAGCGAAACCGCCGTGTTCGCGGGCGGCTGCTTCTGGGGTGTTCAAGGCGTATTCGAACACGTACGGGGTGTGAAGCAGGTCGCATCGGGATATTCGGGTGGCGCGGCCGGCACCGCGCAGTATGAAACCGTCAGCGGCGGCGATACCGGACACGCGGAGTCCGTGCAGATCACCTATGACCCGACGGTGATCACCTACGGACGTCTGTTGCAGATTTTCTTCTCGGTCGCGCATGACCCCACCGAGTTGAACTACCAGGGACCTGACCACGGCACGCAATACCGCTCGGCGATTTTCCCTGCTAATCCGCAGCAGCGTTCCGTCGCAACCTCATATATCGCGCAACTCGACAAGGCACACGTGTTTTCAAGGCCGATCGTTACGCGCGTCGAAGACTTCAAGGGCTTTTATCCGGCCGAAAGTTACCACCAGAATTTCCTCGCGCTCCATCCCGACTATCCGTACATCGCTATTAATGATCTGCCGAAGGTGAGTGAACTGAAGCGGATGTTTCCCGCCCGGTACCGCAACGATCCAGTGCTGTTCAAAGTGAGCGAGTCATAGGACGTAACGCACGACGCATTCAGGCGCGCTCCTGTGCGAACTGCGTCGGCGAGGGACACCGCCCGGTTTTGCATTTGCCTCCTGGACCAACCATACTGGTTCTGTCTGGCAACCCTCCGAGCGGACTTCGATGAACGGAAACGATCAAGGCGACCCGCAAGAGCATGCGCATGGCGACGCTCACGACCACCAGGGTAGTGAGTTGTCCGAGATGGATTTGCGCGTGCGTGCGCTGGAATCCCTGCTAGTAGAGAAGGGGTACGTCGATCCCCGCGCCCTGGACATCCTGATCGAGACGTACGAACACACGGTCGGGCCGCACAATGGCGCGCGCGTGGTCGCGAAGGCATGGTGTGACCCGGCGTACCGGCAATGGCTGCTGGATGATGCGACCGCGGCGATAGCTTCGCTCGGCTATACCGGCAGGCAGGGCGAACACATGGTGGCGCTGGAGAACACGCCCACCCGGCACAACATGGTGGTCTGCACGCTGTGTTCCTGCTATCCCTGGCCGGTGCTTGGGCTTCCGCCGGTCTGGTACAAGTCGGCGCCGTATCGGTCGCGCGCGGTTATCGATCCGCGTGGCGTATTGAAGGAGTTCGGCTTCGAACTTCCCGCCGAAGTCGAGTTTCGCGTGTGGGATTCCACTGCGGAGATTCGGTATCTGGTGTTGCCGATGCAGCCGCCCGGGACCAATGGCCTCTCCGAGGAGGCGCTGGCTGAACTGGTCACCCGTGACTCGATGATCGGCACAGGATTGCCGAAAACACCGGAATCGAAACGGGGGCCGGCATGAACGGCGCACAAGACCTCGGCGGCACGCAGGCATTCGGCCCGATCCAGGCGCACGACGACATCTCGCTCTTTCACGCCGACTGGGAGCGTCGGGTGCTGGCGATCACGCTGGCGATGGGCGCAGTCGGCAAATGGAACATCGACATGTCTCGTGCCGCACGAGAGAGCTTGCCGCCTGCGCAGTATCTTTCGAGCAGCTACTACCAGATCTGGTTCGAAGGACTACGAATGCTGTTGCTGAGCACCGGACTGGCCACAGCGGAGGAAATGGAGACTGGCGAGTCGAGGAGTGAGGCGGCGCCGGTCCCTCGTGTGTTGAAGGCCGACGAGGTGGCTGCCGCGCTGCTCCGCGGCAGCCCTGTCGAGCGCCCTGCGGCCGCCGGCGCACGCTTCAAGGTCGGTGACAGGGTGCGGACCCGACAGCTGAATCCGCTCACGCACACCCGTCTGCCGCGCTACTGCCGCGGCAGACGAGGGTGCATTGTCACAGTGCACGGTGCCCACGTTTTTCCGGATACCAACGCGCTTGGGCTCGGCGAACAGCCGCAATGGCTCTATACGGTGCGCTTCCTTGCATCCGAGCTCTGGGGGACGGATACGACAGCGGCGTCGGTCTGCGTCGATTGCTGGGAGCCGTATCTCGACGACCCGGACGGCGGAGACCAGACATGACTTCCACCCCGCCGAATCTGCCCGAGCTGCGTAGCGCCTTACCCGCGTTGCCTTGCGACGACGCAGGGCCCGTTTTCAGTGCGCCGTGGGAAGCCCAGGCGTTTGCCATGACAGTAGCCCTGCACAAGCGCGGCATGTTCACCTGGGCAGAATGGGCAGAATGTCTGAATCGGGCAATCCGTGATGCGCAGGCCGCTGGCGACCCGGACCATGGCAACACGTATTACAGTCACTGGCTGACGGCGCTCGAGCGCATCAGCACCATCAAGGGACTGGTGACAGTCGACACGCTCCGGCAGCGTCGCAATGCCTGGGACGTCGCTGCGCGTCATACCCCGCATGGGCAGCCGATCAAGCTCGAGTGACATTATCCCTTCCACACGGGTCCAGCGATGCCAGCTCTTCAGCCATTTGCGGCGAATATTTGGACTGCGCCGGCCTCACATACTTTCTTGGATTTGCATGTCGGCACACGCATGACGATCGTCCGGCTCTCATCGGGCAAGTTGCTGCTGCATTCACCGATTCCGTTGAGCGACGAATTGCGCGCAGCCATTGATGCCTTGGGGCCGGTCGCACATATCGTCTGTCCGAACCTGTTTTCATCACATGTATGCAGCGGAAGCTGCCGCGGCTTACCCGAGCGCGAAGTTGCACGGCCCGGTTGCGTTGCAGCGCAAGCGAAAGGATTCAGGCTAGGCGATCAACGCGTTCTCACCCACTCTGAGTCGACTTCGGAAGTTCGGCGCTTGGCGGCGTTCGGTCCTGGCCAGGTAGCCCTGAGCCATCCGTCAAACCGACAGTGCAAATCTCGCTCACCAAACTCGATTCTTTGCAGGTGCTAAGCTGGCGACAAACTGCAACACCCGGCACCTGATGAGGAACCCGATGACGATTCAACCCGTTTCAGCGACAGAGGGTGTCTTGAGCTTGTCGCAACCCGTGCTTGCGAATGACGAGATGCATTTTTCAGCCTTTGGGCCGGGCTGGGGTTTCTGTTCGTATGCGCTACCAGCAGCTCTCGTGGTAGCACGTCTCGGTGCCGCCAACCTGTCTGAGCAGCAACTCAACCTCGCCTTTCAGGTCAACAGACTACGCATTACGCAGGTGGTTATCGAGGCCGGCACCTCGGAGACTGGCGAGCGAGTCCGTCTCAAGGAGATCTAACCCGCTCTCGCATCACCTTTACTTTCCCCGCAGGCCGTTGCGCTTTTCACCAAGAGCTTTCACGATGACCTTTGTCGGCGCACTGGTCGCAAGTCGGGAAATATCTTCAAGGTGCACCCAACGGCATCTGGCGATCTCGTTGCTCGCGCGAGCCTTGGCTCGCTTTGAGACGTCACAGAAAAAGACATGATGGTGCTTCTGTGCTCCACGATGCTGAAAGAGATACCTGGCTGACTTGCCAGAGAGGCGTGTCTCCTCCTTGAGTTCGCGAAGTGCGGCATCCGACAGATGTTCGCCGTGCTTGAGAATCCCGCCCGGCAAAGCCCATTTCGATTGGCTGCGTGCAACCAGCAGGATTCGGTTGCCTCTACGGCAGATCACGGTGGCGCGTTTCTTCAAACCGAGCTCCCACTTCTGTTTTACATATTTCGGGGCGCGTTCACTGCGCCCGCGCGTCGGGCAAATACTGTCTCGCGTGAAATCCTAATACAGAACAGCGGCGGCACAAAGATGTTGTACCGCAAGGGCAATGTAAATGCGACGTTTCGTATGCATTTCATCAAAGTGTCACAGGAATTACTGTGCTCAATGATGACTGTGATATGGTCTTGACACACATAATGTGTCGGACTTGAGGCTTAAATGGATATGGATGGTGACTGGGCTCTGCCACGGCCTAACGCTCTCATCAAAATCGACCGGCGAGCGGCCGGCTCATCTCTCTTAGGAACAAGCTCGATCGCCAGTACCTTCTCGTCTCTGGCGACGCCAGTCGTAGCCGAGGCGGTGCAAAGGGCGAACGAGCTGTCCACGAAGAGCGACGCCGAGGGGTTTCATCAGCTTCGAGTCGCGTTCAGAAAGCTCCGTGCCTTATTTTGGGCCTACTCCCCCTACCTCGGAGAGGAAGCCACCGCACAAGCCACCGAAGAATTCAAGCAACTTGCTGCGGTTGCGGGCGGAACGCGTGACTGGGACATCGCAGGCGATCTCCTGAAAGCCGCCTCGGAGTCACGCGCGTCAATCGAACTGCTCGTGAGCGCTGCACGCGATAAGCGTGCGCAGGCGGTAGAACATAGCCTGACTATGATCAGGAGCGACGAAGTTGAGGCATTCCTGAACGATGCCCTGCTTCTTGCGCAAACCACGCTGCAATCTCGCTGCAACGATCTTCCCATTCGCCCCTTCGCGGAAGAACGCGTCCGTCTGGCGCAGCGCGCACTTCAAAGGCGAAGCAGACGTGCGGCACTGAACGAACCGGCGCATGAGGAGGAACTTCACGACGTGAGAAAGGCGGGCAAAAAGCTTAGATACCTGCTCGAGTTTTTCAAGCCAGTTATCAAAGACAGGTACGGTCGCACTATCAAGGAGTTGACGTCCGTGCAGAACAAGCTGGGCCAGTTCAATGATATTGCCGCAAGCGAGGCGTTGATTCGCAGCGCGTCATTCAACGGGGTTCCACCCGAGGTCGTGCGGGAATCGTTGCAATGGTTAGAAAAACAGAAGTACCGACGAATGCGTGCAGCCTCGAGGCAGGTCCGGGCTATTGCTAACTGAGACTCCTGTAATCTCAAACTTTTGATTGCCGCTACCAGAGCGTGTTCATTAGCCTGTCCTTGATCAGGACCGGCTATTTTTCCCTGAAAGATGGGCAGCAAGTGGCTCGGCGCATGTCAGTCACGATGGCTATGTTTCGATCGAAAAAACGGTATATACTGTTTTCACCAAACATCGACAAGGTGAACCGCCGTGACACAGCCCATCGTCAAAAAAGACACAAAGAAGAAATCTCATTCCCCCAAATCAGCCAACGACGTGCCCAGGAAGGAAGGTGCAATTGAGGTTGTAGCAGCACAAGTGGAAATGCCGAAAAAGAAGGCCCTGGCGAAAGACACGACCAAGCCCAGCACGGAGATCAAGTCTGAACAGGCAAGTACGGAAGCGAGCACCAAGGCAAAACGCACAAAGAAGGAGAAGGTCGTGCGGGATAGCTTCACGATGCCCAAATCTGACTACGACAAAATTGCAGCGCTGAAACAGAAATGTCTGGCGGCAGGCGTCAATATCAAGAAGGGCGAGCTTTTACGCGCTGGCTTGCTGATGCTCGATTCGGCGGCGCCAAAGGCCTTACTCGCCGCAGTATCGGCTGTAGAGCAAGTCAAGACCGGCCGTCCTGCAAAATCCTGACCGTCAGATGCCAGGCATCGGGTGATCTGACGGCGGCATCGTCGATCACCTATCCGGCGCGTTTGCGGTAGCCATTTACGACTGCGCCGACGCGGTAGCGACTCTCGAACGCCTGATGCATGCGTTTTAATAGCGAAATCACCGCGCCTCGATCAGCGATTCAAGCGCACATTCCCCGCCGGCGGCCTATATCAAGCCCGCGAAATGCACCAGCACAAACACGACCGCCCCGCCCGCGATCAACACCAATGCATTGATCCGCGTCGACATCACGAGCACCGTGGCGATAGCCGCCGTGAGCCACGCGATCCAGCCGCCCTCGAGTTCCTTGATCAGCACGTAGACGGCCGCGAGTATCAGCCCGGCGGCGACGGGCCGCAAACCGGCCTGCAATGCGTTCAGCCAGCGCGCGCCTTCGTGCCGGTTCCATACGTGCACCACGCCGTACATCAGGAATGCGGTCGGCCCGAACAGCGCGAGCGTCGCGACGAGCGCGCCGCCGAGACCGCCGACCTGGTAGCCGATCAGCGTCGCGAGCAGCGAGCCGGGACCGGGCGCGAGCCGCGCGATCGCGAAGTCGCTGAGGAATTGCGCATGAGTCATCCAGTGGTGCACGTCGACGACCTGGCGCTGTACTTCGGCGATGATCCCCTGCCCGCCGCCGATGGTGACGATCGACAGCGGCGCGAAAACCGAAAACAGGGTGATGAGAGTTCTGGACACGGCAGAGGCTTTTCTGAAGTTTGACTAACAGCGATCCAGGGCAATCAGGTCTGGCGCGCCTCGCGCACGTACTCATAGCCGACGCTCAACGCGCCCGCGATCAGCACGGTCCACACCAGCGACACGCGAAACACCGCGGCGGCCGCGAACGTCGCGATCAGCACCAGATACGGAAACACGCGGCGCGGCAAGCGACGCGCGGCGGTGATCGCCATCGACAGCGACAGCCCGATCGCGCCGGCCGCGGCGCCGGCGAGCGCGATATGCGTGAGCGGAAACGATGCGATCGCCGAGAAGAACACCCCGAGCAGGATGATCACGACGGCCGGCGGAAAAATGATCCCGCAGAATCCCGCGACGGCACCGCGCCAGCCGAGCAGCCGGTAGCCGATCCAGATCGCCAGATTCTTCACGTTGACGCCTGGCAGCGCCTGCGACAACGCGAGGCCGTTGAGAAATTCGTCTTCGCTCATCCAGTGCCGGTCATGCACGAACTCGCGCATGAACCAGCCGCTCAGCCCGCCGCCGAAACTCGTCAGACCGATGCGCGCGAAGATCAGGAAGAGGCCGAGCGAGGTGACTTCGCCAGATGACGGTGCGGGGTGCGGCGCGTCGTCTCCGGGTGTCGATACCGCGTCGCTGACGTCTTGCCCTTGAGTGCCTTTGGCCAATGCGATTCCTTAGTCGTTTTGATCGTGCCGCGCTTGCCGCGCGCCCGGCATGATAGCCGCTGACGTCGCCGCAGGCGCGGACGCTGCCGAAGGCGAGGAGGCCGAAGCAGGCGCCGACGCGGCCGAGGCTGTAGCAGCTGCCGGATGCCGCGGATCATGCAACTCATCGGTCGACCACCCGCCGCCGAGATCGCCGAACAACGACGCCGCGTGCAGCAAACGCGATTCCTGCACGTTCAGCGCGGTCTGCCGCGTGGTCAGTTGCGTCGCCTGGGCGGTCGCGACGGTCGTGTAATCGACGGTGCCCGCCTCGTATTCGTTGAACGCGATCTCCGCGCCGCGGTTCGCGTCGACCACCGCCGTTTCGAGCACGATCGCCTGGTCGGCGAGAATGCGCAGGCCGGACAGATCGTCCTCGACGTTCTGGAACGCGCCCAGCACCGTGCCGCGATAGTTGGCGACCGCCGAGTCGTAGGCCGCCTTCGCCACATCGACGTCGGCGCTGCGCAGGCCGCCGTCGAACAGCGTTTCGGTCGCGCTGCCGCCTAGCGACCACACGTAGTTTGCGGCCTTCAGCAGACCGGACAGCGGCGACTGCGTGAAGCCGGCCACCCCCGACAGCGAGATATCCGGGTAATACGCAGCCACCTGGACCCCGATCGCCGCATTCTGCGCGGCCATCTTGCGCTCGGCCGCAGAAATGTCGGGGCGGCGTTCGAGCAGTGTCGACGGCACCCCGACCGGCACCGACGGCAGCGCCGGCATCGCAGTGCTATGCGTGATCGACAGCTCCTCCGGGTTCTTGCCGACCAGCACCGCAATCGCATGTGCAAACTGCGCGCGCGAGACGCCGAGCGCGATCAGATCGGACTTGGCGGTATTCAACTGACTGCGCGCGGTGATCACGTCGCTCGGCGGAATCGTGCCCGCGCGATCCTGGTCGCTGACGACGTCGAGAGCGTGCTGATACGCGACGACCGTTTCCTGCAGCAGGTCGATGTTCGCGTCGGTGGTACGCAGCTCGATGATCGCGGTCGCAAGCGCGACCTGCTCGGAGAGCGTGGCATTCGCGAGCGTCGCTTCGGTGGACTGCGCGGTCGCGGCGTTTTCCTCGACCGTACGGCGCACCTGGCCCCACAGGTCCGGCGCCCAGCTCACGTTGCCTTCGAGCGAGCCCGCATTGACGATGCGCGCCGTCGTGCCATTGATGAAGCTTCCCGATGAACTGACCGAACCGCTGCTCGCGCGTTCGCGCGTCGCCGAACCGGTCGCGCCGATGGTCGGAAACAGGGCCGCGTGTGCGGCGCGCACTTCGGCGAGCGCTTCCTGGTAGTTCGCGTAATCGGCGCGCACGGTCTGGTTCGACACCGCGACTAGCGGTTCGAGTTCGTCGATCAGCGGATCATTGAAGGCGGTCCACCACGAGCCCTTCGGGCCGGTCGCGTTCGGCTCGGCCTGGGTCCAGCCCGGCAGCTCCGAGTATGTGGCGGGCACGCGGACTTGCGGCCGGTGATAATCCGGGCCCACCATGCAGCCGGCGTTGAACAGCGCCAGCAGCGCCGCGGCGAGCGTCGTGACACTCGGCAATCCGGAGCGCGGCCCTCTCAATCGTTCAGTCGAAATCTTCATCGTCATGCCTTCGTATCCGGTTGTCCCGGCTGTGCGTCGCGGTTCCAGCGCAGACCCGCGGACCATCTGACCAGCCGTGCACGCAGGCGGTCGAGGTACAGATAAATCACCGGCGTCGTATAGAGCGTAAACATCTGGCTCAGGATCAGCCCGCCCATCACCGTGATACCGAGCGGCTGGCGCAGCGAGCCGCCCTGGCCGAGGCCGATCGCGAGCGGCACCGCGCCGAGCACGGCCGCGAACGTCGTCATCATGATCGGCCGCAGACGGATCAGCGCGGCCGCGTGGATCGCGTCGCGCGCGGGCATCTTTTCCTGGCGCTGCAACTGGATCGCGACGTCGACCATCATGATGCCGTTCTTCTTGACGATACCGATCAGCAGGATGATGCCGATCATGGCGATCACCGAGAACGGCGTGCCGAAGATCAGCAGCGCGAGCGTCGCGCCGATGCCCGCCGACGGCAGCGTCGAGAGAATCGTCAGCGGATGGATCGAGCTTTCGTACAGCACGCCGAGCACGATGTAGACGACGCCGAGCGCCGCGAGAATCAGCAGCGGCACCACGCCCATCGACTGCGAATAGGCGGCCGCCGCGCCCGCGAACGAGCCGTGGATGCTGGCGGGCATGCCGATCTCGCGGATCGTGTCGCCGATCGCCGCGCCCGCCTGGGAGAGCGACCCGCCGGTCGGCAGGTTGAACGAGATCGTCGCGGCGACGAGGCCGCTCTGGTGGTTCACCTGCGTCGACGTATGGCTGTTCCTGTACGACGTCAACACCGAGAGCGGCACCATCGTTTCGGCGGCCGTGCTGTCCGCGCTGCCGGTCGAGCTGCCGCCCTTGCTGTTGGCGATGCTGTTGTTGGTCGCGTTCGACTGCGCGTCCGCGTTGCGCGAGTTCGTGTTCGACGTCGTGCTGCTGTTCGCGCTCGCCGTGGCCGTCGCCGACACCGTGCCGTGCGGCATCTGCGTGGCGGCCGTGCCGGTCGGATTGCCCGCGGCCGTGCTCAGGTAGATCTGGCTCAGCGTCTGCGGATACTGCCAGTACTCGGGCGCGACCTCCATCACGACGAAGTACTGGTTCAGCGGGTTGTAGATCGTCGACACGGTGCGCTGGCCGAACGCGTCGTACAGCACGTTGTCGACCTGGTTCGGCGCGAAGCCGTAGCGCGCGGCAGTGGAGCGATTGATCGACACATAGGTCTGCAGGCCGTTCTGCTGCAAGTCGGAGTTCACGTCGAGCAGGCGGGCGCGCTCCTTCGCCAGGGCGGCAACGAGCTTCGGCGTCCAGGTGAACAGCGCGGCGGAATCGTCGCTCGTCAGCGTGTACTGGTACTCGGCCGCCGACTGCCGCCCGCCGATGCGCAAGTCCTGCTGCGCCTGCAGGAACAGCCGCGCGCCCGACACTTCGTCGAGCTTCGGCCGCAGCCGGTTCACGACCTGAGTGGCCGTGGCGTGCCGCTGCGCGAGCGGCTTCAGCTCGATGAACACGTTCGCGGTATTGAGCGCGCGGCCGCCGGTAAAGCCTGCGACCGACTGCACCGCTGGATCTCTCTGGACGATCGACTGCAACTGCGCGAGCTTCTTCTGCATCGCCGTAAACGAAATGCTTTGATCGGCGATGATCTGGCCGATCACGATGCCGGTGTCCTGCTCGGGAAAGAAGGTGGCCGGCACGAGTTTGAGCAGGAACACGTTGCCGACCAGCAGCACGAACAGCAGCAGAATCACCAGCAGCGAATGATCGAGCACGGCTGTCAGGGAGCGCGCGTAGCCATCCTTGAAGCGATCGAACTGCCGCTCGATCCACTGCGCCCAGCGCGCTTTCGAGTGACCGGCGTTGTCGCGGCTCAGCACGTAGGCGCACATCGCGGGCGTGACCGTCAGCGAGATCACCAGCGAAATCAGGATCGCGATCGACAGCGTGATCGCGAACTCATGGAACATCAGTCCGACGATGCCCGGAAACAGGATGATCGGCAGAAACACCGCGATCAGCGACAGGCTCATCGAGATCACCGTGAAGCCGACTTCGCCCGCGCCCTTCAGCGCGGCCTCTTTCGGACTCAAGCCCTGCTCGATGTAGCGCACGACGTTTTCGAGCACGACGACCGCGTCGTCGACGACGAAGCCGGTACCGATGGTCAGCGCCATCAGCGAGAGATTATCGATGCTATAGCCGAGCAGATACATCGGCCCGAAGGTACCGATGATCGACAGCGGCAACGCGACCGCCGGCACGAGCGTCGCACGCGGCGACTGCAGGAAGATGAACACGACGCCGACCACCAGCAGCACCGCGATGAACAGCGTGCGCTCGGTATCGCTGACCGACGACGTGACCGACTGCGAGCGGTCGATCGCGACATCCACGTGCACGCTTTTCGGCAAGGTCGCCTCGATGGACGGCAACACGTTGCGGATCTGCCGCACGGTACTCACGACATTGCTGCCCGGCATCGGATAAACGATCACGAGAATCGCCGACTTGCCGTTGAAGAGCCCCGCATTGCGGATGTTTTCGTTCGAGTCGCGCACCTGGGCGACGTCGCGCAACTGCACCGGCGCGCCGTCGCGATACGCGACCACCAGATCACGATACGGCGCCGCGTGCGTGATCTGATCGTTCGAGGTGACCACGTAGCGCTGATCGCCGACATCGAGATGACCCTTCGCGCTGTCGGCATTGGCCGCGCTGATCGCCGCGCGCACGTCTTCCATGCCGACGCCGTAGCTATTGAGCTTGCCCGGCTGCAACTCGACACGCACGCTGGGCAGCGCGCCGCCGCCGAGCGTGATCTGGCCGACGCCCTGCACCTGCGACAACTGCTGCTGGATCACCGAATCGGCGGAGTCGTACAGCTGCGCTTTGGTCAGCGTGTCCGACGTCAGCGACAGCACCATGATCGGCGCGTCGGCCGGGTTGTACTGGCGGTAGGTCGGATTGCTGCGCAAGGTGGTGGGCAGATCGGCGCGCGCGGCCTGGATCGCCGCCTCGACGTCGCGCGCGGCGCCGTTGATGTCGCGCTTCAGGCCGAACTCGACGATGATCATCGACGAGCCGACGTAGCTGATCGAGGTCAGCTCCTCGACGTTGGCGATCGTCGCGAGCCGTCGCTCCAGCGGCTCGGCCACCGTCGACGCCATGATGTTCGGGCTCGCGCCGGCCATGTTCGCCTGCACCACGATCACCGGAAACGCGATGTTCGGCAGCGGCGCGACCGGCATGCGGAAATACGCGAGCGTGCCGGAGATCAGGATCGCGATCGCGAGCAGCGTCGTCGCGACCGGTCGCCGGATGAAGAGCGCCGGGATGTTCACCGCGTGCCCTCCGCACCGCCTTCGGGCGGCCGGTCGCCCGGCTCGCCGCCGCCGCGCTCAGCACGCTCGGCGCGCCAGCGGTTCACGCGCGTGGCCATCCGGTCGAAGAACAGATAGATCACCGGGGTCGTGAACAGCGTCAGCATCTGGCTCAGCGTCAGACCGCCGATGATCGCGAGACCCAGCGGCCGGCGCAGTTCCGAACCGGTGCCGGTGCCGAGCAGCATCGGCAGTGCGCCGAGCATCGCCGCGAGCGTCGTCATCAGGATCGGGCGGAACCGCAGCAGCGACGCCTCGAAAATCGCGTCGCGCGGCGCCTTGCCGTGATTGCGCTCGGCGTCGAGCGCGAAGTCGACCATCATGATCGCGTTCTTCTTGACGATGCCGATCAGCAGCACGATGCCGATGATGCCGATCACGTCGAGATCCATCCCCGCCAGCATCAGCGAGAGCAACGCGCCGATGCCGGCCGACGGCAGCGTCGAGAGGATCGTGACCGGATGGATGAAGCTCTCGTACAGCACGCCGAGCACGATATATACGGCCACCAGCGCCGCGATCAGCAGATAAACCTCGCTGGAGAGCGAATCCTCGAACGCCGCGGTCGCGCCTTGCAGCGATGACGTGATCGACGGCGGCAGGTCCACTGCCTGTTCGGCCGCGTGAATCTCCTTGACCGCCGTGCTCAGCGACGCGCCCTTCGCGAGATTGAACGAGACCGTCACCGCCGGGAACTGCGCGAGGTGACTGATGACGAGCGGCGCCTTCCTGATCTCGATCTTCGCGATGCCGGAGAGCGGCACCTGACCCGTGCTGCTGGTCTGGCTCGGCAGATAGAGATCGCCGATCGCCTGCACGCTCGGCATCGTTTCCGGCTTCGCGACCAGAATCACGCGGTACTGGTTCGACTGCTCGAAGATCGTCGACACGATGCGCTGGCCGAGCGCGTCGTATAGCGCGTTGTCGATCGTCGCGGGCGTGATGCCGAAGCGCGCGGCCAGTTGCCGGTTCACTTCGACGTTCACGCTGAGGCCGTCGCTGTTGAGGTCGCTCTGCACGTCCGAGAGCGACGGAACCTGCTTCAGGCGTGCGACGAGCTCCGGCACGTACTTCTGGAACGCCTCCTGGCTCGGGCCGCGCAACGCGAAGCTGTACTGGTTCGGCGACACGGTCGTGTCGAGCGTCAAGTCCTGCTCGGGCTGCATGAAAAGCTTCACGCCGGGCACGTGCGCGACTTCCTGCGCGAGCCGCCGCGCGATTTCCTGCGCGTTGTCCGAGCGCTTGTCGCGGTCGCGCAGATTGATCAGGAAGCGGCCGTTGTTCAGCGTCGCGTTGGTGCCGTCGATACCCACGTACGACGTCAGCGAGACCACGTCCGGGTCCTTCAGGATCGCATCGGCGAGCGCGCTCTGGCGCTGCACCATCGCCGCGTACGACACCGAGTTGTCGGCGACGCTGATGCCCTGGATCACGCCGACGTCCTGCACCGGAAACAGGCCCTTCGGAATCACCACGTACAGGAGGCCGGTCAACACGACGGTGGCGACCGCGACCATCAGCGTCAGCGTCTGATGATCGAGCACCCACGCGAGGCCGCGCTCATAGGCGGCAAGGGTCTTGTCGAACAGGCCCTCGCTGATGCGCTCGAAGCGGCTCGGATGCCGCTCGGCCTGCGCGCGCAACATCCGCGCGCACAGCATCGGCACCACCGTCAGCGACACGACCGCCGAGATCACGATCGTGACCGCGAGCGTCACCGCGAACTCGCTGAAGAGGCGCCCGATCACGCCGCCCATGAACAGCAGCGGAATCAGCACCGCGATCAGCGAAATGGTCAGCGACAGAATCGTGAAGCCGATCTGCCCCGCGCCTTCGAGCGCCGCTTCGAGCGGCGTCATGCCCTCTTCCAGATAGCGCACGATGTTCTCGATCATCACGATCGAGTCGTCGACCACGAAGCCGGTCGCGATGATCAACGCCATCAGCGACAGGTTGTCGATCGAGTAGTTGAGCTGGTACATCACCGCGAGCGTGCCGATCAGCGAAACCGGCACCGAGACGCTCGGAATCAGCGTGGCGGGCACGTTGCGCAGGAACACGAAGATCACCGCGACGACCAGCACGATCGCGAGGATCAGCTCGAACGCGGCGTCCGAGACCGACGCGCGGATCACGCCGGTGCTGTCCGACACGACGGTCACTTTCATGCCGGCCGGCAGCGTCGATTCGAGTTGCGGCAGCTCCTTCATGATCTGGTTGACCGTCTGGATCACGTTCGCGCCCGGCTGGCGCTGCACGTTCAGCACGATCGCGGGCGCACCGTTGTACCAGGCGCCGCGCTCGACGTCCTGCGCGGCCTGGCTCACGCGCGCGACGTCGCGCATGAACACCGGCGAGCCGTTGTGGTAGGCGATCACCGTGTCCAGATAGTCCTTCGGATCGGTGATCTGATCGTTGCCGTTGATCGTGTAGTCGAGATCGGGGCCGTCGAAATTGCCCTTCGGCTGACTCACGTTGACATAGCTGAGCAGCGTGCGCAGATCGTCGATATTCAGGCCGTAGGCGGCGAGCTTGTGCGGGTCGGCCTCGACGCGGATGGCGGGCACGTTGCCGCCGCTCGTCGTCACGACGCCGACGCCCGACACTTCCGAGATCTTCGTGCCGAGGCGGTTGTTCGCGACGTCTTCGAGCTGCGTCAGCGACATCGACTTCGAGGTGACCGCGAGCGTGAGGATCGGCTGGTCCGCGGGATTGACCTTCGCGTAGGTCGGCGGCGCGGGCAGGCCGGATGGCAGATAGCTGTTCGCCGCGTTGATCGCCTGCTGTACGTTCTGCTCGGCGATATCGAGGTTCAGCGACAGATCGAACTGCAGCGTGATGACCGACGCGCCGTCCGAGCTGTACGAAGTCATCTGCTGCAGGCCCGGAATCTCACCGAGCTGCACCTCGAGCGGCGCGGTGACGGTGGTCGCCATCACGGTCGGGCTCGCACCGGGATAGAAGGTCTGCACCTGAATCGTCGGATAGTCGACGTTCGGCAGCGACGACACCGGCAGCACGCGCATCGCGATCAGA
>DATAQT010000128.1:0-1563 GCA_036264535.1 Paraburkholderia sp.
CATCAGGCCGAGATTCTTGCGCGAGCGCCGCCACGGCGCGTCCGCCGACTTGTAGATGATGTGGCGGAGATCGTTGAGACGGCCGGGATTCGGCGGCTTGCCCGCGGCAAGCCAGGCTTCGCGCGACTGCCCGCCCTTCCACGCACGGGTAGTGAAGCCCAGAATCTCGACTTTGACGCCGCAACGTTCCAGCGTGCGTGCGAGAATATCGGCACAGGTTGCAGCCACCGTGATCGGACGTCCGCGCATCGAGCCGGAATTGTCGAGCAGCAGCGTTACCACGGTATCGCGGAACGTCGCTTCCTTCTCATGCATGAAGGAGAGCGGGTGATAGGGATCGGTGACGACGCGCGACAGCCGCGCGGGATCGAGAATGCCCTCTTCGAGGTCGAACTCCCAGGCGCGGTTCTGCTGCGCCATCAGGCGGCGCTGCAAGCGGTTGGCAAGCCGCGCGACAATGCCCTGCAGATGCGCGAGCTGCTTGTCGAGATAAGAGCGCAGCCGTTCGAGCTCGTCGTGATCGCAGAGGTCTTCGGCGGCGATGACCTCGTCGAATTTGGGCGCGAAGGCGTGATATTCCGGTCCGCGCGGCTCGTTCTTCCCGTGTGAATTCGGCCGCGTCGCCTCGCCCGGCGTTTCGTCGTCGCCGAGCTCGCCATCATCGAAGGTATCGCTGGTGGAAGCCTGTGCGCTTTCCATCGCGCTGTCGGACATTTCGTCCGTCGTCGCCTCCGCCTGATCGGCGCTCATCTCCTGCGCGGCGTCGCTGTCGGGCGAGCCTTCCGCACCGGACTGATCGCTGTCGCCGTCGGGATTGTTCTCGTCGTTGTCGTCCTCGTCGGACTCGGCGCTGCGATCCTCGCCGAGGTCAAGCGCCGACAAGAGGTCATGCACGAGGTCGCCGAACCTGGCCTGGTCCTCGGTGACGCGGGCAAGCTGATCGAGCCGGGTGCCGATCTTGTCCTCCAGCGTCGGGCGCCAGAGGTCGACCATCTTTTTCGCCGCCGCGGGCGGCGCAAGACCGGTCAGGCGCTCGCGCACCAGCATGGCCAGCGCATCCGACAGCGGCGCATCGGCGCGGTCGGTGATCTCGTCATATTTGCCGCGGTGGAAGTGATCATCGAGCATCGCGGTGAGGTTTCTGGCGACGCCGGACATCCGCCGCGCGCCGATTGCCTCGACACGGGCCTGCTCGACCGCCTCGAACACGCCGCGCGCCTGCGGATTGCCCGGCATCAGCTTGCGATGCACCTTGGGATCATGGCAGGCAAGCTTCAGCGCGATAGAATCGGCGTGGCCGCGCACGATCGCCGCATCGCGCTTGGTCATCTTGCGCGCGGGCTCAGGCAGCCGCGCTTTGCCGGGCGCAAGCCCGGGGCGTTCGGCCGCAAAGCTCACCTCAAGCTCCGGCGCGCGCGCAATGGCGCGCAGGCAGGAGGTGACTGCGCGTTTGAACGGTTCGGTCGGGGCCTCTTTCGATCCCGTGCGGAACTTGCTGTTGGACGTCGACATCGCGCCTCGCCGCGTGACGCTTTACGAAAGCGCCACGTTCACCGCGGATTC
>DATAQT010000168.1:0-5659 GCA_036264535.1 Paraburkholderia sp.
TGCGGCATCGGCTGCATCGGTGCCTGGCCTTGTCCCGGATACGGCTGCAACGGCGCGCCCGACTGGCTCGAGCCGTACGCTTCCTGTCCATAGCCACCGAGGTTGGTGTCGGAGCGCGGCGCGGCGTTCGGATAGGCCTGCATGGGCGCCGTATAGGGCGCGGGCTGCGCGGCGGGCGCCGTATAAGGCGCGACATACGGCGCGGGCTGAGGGGGCGGCGGATAGTTCGGCACGGTCTGCGTCGGCGAGGAAGACAGCGTATTCGGGAACGGAAGCGCGGGAAGCGCGGCGTGCTCGGCGTCGCTCGAAGTAGCGATTGCCGTTTTGCCTTCGAATGGATTGGTGCCCGGCAGCGGGTTCGCGCCGATCTGGCTCATCGCCGCTTCCCAGCCGCGCGGCACGTTGCTGCCCGCGTTGCGGGGCGCGTTCGCGACCAGCGGCGTATTGGCCGCGACCAGCGAGCGTTGCAGATAGGTCGACGCGAGCGACAGCTTGCCCTCGGCGCGGTACATGCGGCCCACGGTCGCGAGCACGGCTGGATCGTTGGGCGCGAGGGCGAGCGCCTGTTGCGCGAGCGTTTCAGCGTAGCTGAACTGCCTCGCGCCGGAAGCGGCCGAGATCGCCGCCTGCAGCAGGTTCAGGTCGTCGGGACGGCGTTGCAGCGCGACGCGGAAGCTCGTGAGCGCATTGCGGTCGTCGCCCGCGCTCGCGTACATGCGGCCGAGCGCGGCCTGCAGGTCGGGGTTGTCGGGCATCGCGGCGAGCCACGGCGCGATTACGTCGTAGGCGCCCGCGAGGTCGCCGCGCTGGCGCACCGTATCGGCCTGCCGGATGACGATGCCGAGGTTCAGGTCGTTGAAGTCGGTGCGCTGCTGCGGCGTCAGCTGCATGCCCTGCAACTGGCGCATCACGGTGCCGAGTTCGGCCTGCTGGCCGGCCGCGGACAGAATGCCCGCGTATTGCAGCAGCAGATCGATGTTGCCGGGCGCGGCGCTCATCGCGCCGCGCACGAGGGCGAGCGCGCGGGTCGGGTCGCCGGCCTGCTGGTAGGCGCCGGCGATCACGCCGATCAGCTCGGGGTTGTTGCCGGCGACCGGCTCGGCGGCGCGCAAGGTCGCGATGGCCTGCTGCGTCTGACCGTTCTTCGCCATGCGCGTCGCGAGGTCGGCCTGCTGATGCACCCACAGCCGATGCTGCAAGGTCGTCATCGCGTCGGTGCGCTGCGCCGGCGCAATGCGGTCGAGCTGCGCGAGACCGGTCGACCAGTCCTGCGTTTCCGCCGACAGCAGCGCGCTCGCATACAGCGCATCGGTCATGTCCGGATGGGTGGCGAGCAGACCGTCCATCATGCTGCGCGCGTTCGCGACCGCGCCCTGGCGCACGTAGATGCGCGCGAGGTCGAGCCGCAGCCACGGGTCGTCGGGCTTGTTCAGCAGCGCGTCCTCGAACAGGCTGCGCGCGGTGCCGAGATCGCCGCGCGCTTCGGCCGCGCGCGCCTGTGCCGCCTGGGCGTCGCCGCGCAACCGGTCGATGCCGCCGACCTTCGCCTGTTGCTCCGCATTCAACTGATTGGCGAACTGCAGCGCTTCGTCGGCGCGCCCCTGCGCGGCGAGCGAGCCGACCAGGCCGCGAATCGCGTCGGGGTTGTCGGCCTGACGGCGCAGCGCCATCCGGTACGCCTGCTCGGCGCCGGCCGGGTCGCCGTTGGCGAGCAGCATTTCCCCGAGCAGCACCTGCGCGGTCACGTCCGACGGATTCAGCGCGATCGCGCGCTCGAACAGCGACTTCGCCTTCGCGAACTCGCCGTTGCTGCGCGCGCCGATCGCATCGCTCGTGTAGGTCCAGTAGGTCGCGCTGTCGAGCGCGGTTTTCCAGCGCGCCGGATTGGGGCCGCGCGAGGCGCGCTCGAGGTAGTTGCGCGCTTCAGCGAAATGCTCCTGCTTCAGCGCGGCGATGCCCATGCCGCCGAGCGCGTCGATATCGTTAGGATTGCTCGCGAGCACCGACGAGAATTTCGCGCGCGCGGTCACGAGGTCGTCGCGATCGAGCGCGGCGAAGCCGTCGGCGATCACGCGGCCGCGCGCGTCGGCGGCGGCGTTTTCCTGCGCGCGGGCGCGCGCCGCGCTGTCCTGCTGCACCATCGATTCGAAGCGCGCCTTCACGGCGGCGTCGTCGCCGGCGGTCTGGAAGTACGACTCGTACAGCGCGGCGTCGGAGGGCCGCGCATCGAGCCAGAGCAGCGCCTGGCGCCAGCTCTTTCTGGCCGCCGCGCCGACCGTGGTGTCGGCCGCGAGCTTTTGCAGCCGCGCGATACCGTCGCGCCGCGTGACGTCGCGATAGGTCAGATGCTGCGCGTACGCGAGCGCGTAGCGCGGGTCGTTCGGGTTGTCGCGCGCGAGCTGTTCGAGGCCGCGGCGCGCTTCGTCCCAGCCCTGCGGCGTCGCCGACAGCGCCTGGTAATACTCGAGCTGCAGCTGGGGCGTGGCCGGCTTGCCGGCGAGCGCGCGCTGATACTCCTGCACCGCGCTCGCGCTCTGGCCGGCTTGCGCGAGCCGGCGCGCGTCGTTGATGGTCTGGTCGCGCGGACTCGTTTCGCCAAGGCGGCGGCCGAGCTCATCGAGATTCGGATAGTTCGGCGCGACCGCCTTCAGGCGCGCGAGGTATTGCTGCGCGCCGGCGCCGTCCTTGCGGTCGGCGAGCACCATGCCCATGCCGAAGAGCGCGTCGGGCTGCTTCGGGTCGATGCTGAGCACCTTCTGCCACGCCTGCTCGGCCAGGTCGCCACGCTGGTGCGACTGCCAGTACTTGCCCTGATCGATCAGCACGGTCAGCGGATCTTTGGTCGCCTGCGCGAGCGCATCGGGCGCGGCCGCGGCCACGCAGCAAACCGCGCCGACCGACAGCGCGATGCGCAGCGACACGGCGAGAGCGTTCAATCGCATGCGGTTCTCCAGGCGGGCACGAGACGGCCGGCTTCATCGAAGCGATAGCGGCCATCGATAAACCCCGTGCCGAACAGACCCAGCACACGATCGTAGTACACCGGTTCGCGGCCGGGCACGCTCGCGTCGAGCGCGGCGAGCCGCGTGCGCGCGAGGCCGAGGCCGTGCTCGTCGCCGAGCGCCTTGAAGTACGGCGCGAGCGCGCCCCAGTAGCTGAGCGGGCCTTCGCCGCTCGACGCGCCGGTGGTGGCCGCCACCTTCTCCGGCGGGAAGCCGTTCTGCGCGACCTTCGCGCGCATGCCGCCGAGCGCGGCGAGCCAGGGCTTGGCGAGCGGATCGGCGGGCGAGGCGAGGCCGGCCCACAGATAGACGCGGATCGCGTCGTAGCTGCCGACGTCGCCGTTCTTCGGATCGACGGCGAACTGGCCGTTCTGCCACGCCGCCCAGTCGGGCGCGAAGCCTTGCGGCGAGACGGTCTTGACGAACTGATAAGCGTTGTCGGCAAGCCTGGCCCACGGGCCGTCCGGCAAATCGTGCGCGAGCGCGCGCAGCACCGGCAGCGGCAGATAACTCGGATTCAGGCGCGTCACGCTGCCGACCTTGAAGCCCTGTGCTCCGGGCAGCAGCATCGGGCCGAGGCCGGGGAGGCTCACGACTTCGTCATGCGCGATGCGCGCGGCAAGAGCTTCGCCGAGTTGCGTGTAAGCAGTGTCGTGCCACAGGCGGCCGGCCTGCAGCAGATCGTAGGCGATCCACAGATCGGAATCCGACGCCGAATTCGCATCGAGCACGCCGTACGAGCCGTCCGGCTTTTTGCCCCATTGCCATGCCGGCAGCCGCACATTCTGCGCATCGAACTGGTTGCCCGCGAGATTCGCGCGGGTCCAGCCGAGCAGTTTGTCGAAGCTCGCGCGGTCGTTGGCGACCAGCGCGAAAAAGAGCGCGTAGGACTGGCCTTCCGAGGTGGTCTGCTGGGCCGGCGTCGAGTAATCGATGACGCGGCCGTCGGCCTGCACGAAGCGCGTGACGAAGCTGCGCCAGGCGCTCCAGTCGCCACATGCGGCGCCGTTCTGGGCGGCCTGCGCGGTGCCGCTGAAACCCGCAACGCCTGCCGACGCCGCCATGCCGATGCCGAGCGCCAGCGCAAAAGAGGTTCTTCTGTTGATCCGAGACCGCATGCGAGTCATATCCGTTCCATCAGTCCTTCAGTCGACGCGCGGCGATCGCGCGCAGCGTCCGGTAGCACAGGCCCGCGATGATCAGCGCGGCGAGCACGCCGCCGAACAGCAGCAGCAACGGGTGCGACGACAGCGCCCAGCGCAGATACTCCTGCGGCGACAGACGGCCGACATAGTATGCGGTGCCGTTCGACGTGATGGTGACGTCACGGCCATGGATCACCGCCATCGCGCCTTGAATCTTCGGCAGCACGTCGGCGTCGAGCAGCGCGGCGGACAGATCGGCGTCCGACTGGCCGGCCGCGCTGACCAGCGCGACGGCGCTGCGGCCTCTTTGCAACGGTGACTCGAAGCCGGTCAGCAGCGCCGCGCCGTTCGAGCTGACCATCGTCAGATCGGCGCGCGCGGGTGTGCGCTCGACGCCGCGCTCGCCGTGCCACCAGTCCTGCAGCTTGAACACGAGGTCGGTGAGCTGGAACGAGTGCGCGGCGCCGTCGCTCGAGAACGGCATCGACTTCGACCAGCGCTGCAGCAGCGGCTGCTTGCCGGGCGCGCCGAACACCAGCAGATCCTTGTCCGCGAAGCGATCGATGTCGGCCGCATGCGTGACGCTCACGCCGTTGACCGGAAAGCCGGTCGATTCGCCCATGCGGCCCATCGTCAGCAGATACAGGCTGTAGTCGCTCGGATCGGCGTCGTCGGGCAGCACGACGGCGGTCTCGGAGAGGTCCGCCATCCGCGTGAACGGGAAGCCGCTATTGGCGAACGCGGCCAGATCGGGCAGCGCCATGTAATGCGGGAACGACGACAGGTCGATGGTCGAGTTCGGATCGATGGCGCCGACCACGTTCTGCAGCAGGCGGCCCGCGCATTCGCCGGTGTTCGGGATGTCGTAGTAGAAGTGCATGCGCAGCTGCGTGCGCGGCGTCAGCAGCAGCGGCGGGATGCGGATGTTGCGGCGCGCCTCGGCGGTGCCGTCGGGCATCACGAGGTTGAAGTAGCGGCTCAGCTCGAAGATCGAGGCGGCGCGCGCCGGAATCGGCAGCGCCTGCACGAAGCCGTTGTTCACGCTCACATTGAGCGACGAGCGGTCGCGCAGCGGACGCACCGTGTAGCGGTAGCGCAGATCGATCGGCGCGCCCTTGGTGTGCCACATGAACAGATCCGGCGGCACGCGCAGATTCACGCGCACGGCGTCGGCGTCGTAACCCGTTACGCTCAGGTCGCGCGCCTCAGCGAGCTCGCCAAAGCGCACCGGGCGATTCGTAGGCAGCCAGTTGGGTGCATCGTACGGCTGGCGCGGAGCGAGGTCATTCAGTTGCGTGATGGTTGCGCTTTCTCCGGAGAGCACGCTTGCGCCCATGCCGAGGGCTTTCGCCGCGGTTTTCAGTTCGGCTTCGTCACGCCCAAGCACCAGCAGCAGTTTGCCGCGCGCCGGGGCTTCGCGATCCACCACTGCGATCGTCGGACCCGAGATGGCTGGAATCGTGACCCCGGCGGGGCGATGATCGGAGGTGGCGAAAATGACAGCGTTACCGG
>DATAQT010000185.1:0-14054 GCA_036264535.1 Paraburkholderia sp.
GACAGCATGGAAGAAGCGGCTCAGAAGGTCGTCGCGGCTGCTTCGGGCAAGGCGTAAGCCAGCTGTCCACGGCGCAATTACCAGGATTACGAGTGGCGGCGCGCGAGCGACACAGGCGTGAAGCATCGCGCCGGGTGGCGCTAACGCGCGACGCCAAACGAACAGAGGTCAATACATGTCGATTCTGATCAACAAAGACACTAAGGTCATCACGCAGGGCATCACCGGCAAGACCGGTCAGTTCCACACGCGTGCTTGCCGTGAATACGCAAACGGCCGCGAAGCGTACGTCGCGGGTGTGAACCCGAAGCGCGCCGGTGAAGATTTCGAAGGCATTCCTATCTACGCGAGCGTCGCTGAAGCCAAGGCCGAAACGGGCGCGACCGTGTCGGTCATCTACGTTCCGCCGGCAGGCGCTGCTGCTGCGATCTGGGAAGCAGTCGAAGCCGATCTGGATCTCGCGATCTGTATCACGGAAGGCATTCCCGTCCGTGACATGATCGAGCTCAAGGCACGTATGCGCGCAGAAAACCGCAAGACGTTGCTGCTCGGACCGAACTGCCCGGGCACGATCACGCCCGACGAGCTGAAGATCGGCATCATGCCGGGTCACATCCACCGCAAGGGCCGCATCGGCGTCGTGTCGCGTTCGGGCACGCTGACGTATGAAGCAGTCGGCCAGCTGACCGCGATCGGCCTCGGCCAATCGTCGGCAGTCGGTATCGGCGGCGACCCGATCAACGGTCTGAAGCACATCGACGTGATGAAGATGTTCAACGACGATCCGGATACGGACGCCGTCATCATGATCGGCGAAATCGGCGGTCCGGACGAAGCGAATGCCGCGCACTGGATCAAGGACAACATGAAGAAGCCGGTGGTTGGCTTCATCGCTGGCGTCACGGCGCCTCCGGGCAAGCGCATGGGCCACGCCGGCGCGCTGATCTCGGGCGGTGCGGACACCGCTGAAGCGAAGCTGGAAATCATGGACGCATGCGGTATCAAGGTCACGAAGAACCCGTCGGAAATGGCGCGTCTTCTGAAGGCGATGCTGTAAATCGAATTCGCGTGCCGTAGGCGCGCGATTTTGATACGCTTACGAAGGCCTTTCGTGAGCGCGCGGTCCCGAAAAGCGGGGGAGTGCAGACTCCCCCGCTTTTTTTCGTCCGTGCTCGCGCCGGGTTTTTGCTCACCCCGGCCGATTCTTTCTTAGTCTTTTTCCCATGCTCGAATTCTTCACGACCCTCAATTGGGGCGCGGTCTTTCAGATCATCGTCATCGACGTTCTGCTCGGTGGCGATAACGCGGTCGTGATCGCGCTGGCCTGCCGTAACCTGCCGGCGTCGCAGCGCATGCGCGGCATCGTGTGGGGGACCGTCGGCGCGATCGCGCTGCGGGTCGTGCTGATCGCTTTCGCAGTCGTGCTGCTCGACGTGCCGTTCCTGAAGTTCGCCGGTGGTCTGTTGCTGCTTTGGATCGGTGTGCGTCTGCTCGCGCCGGCGCACGACGGGCATGAGAACGTGAAGCCGGCGGACAAGCTGATCTCGGCGGTGAAGACGATCATCGTCGCGGATGCGGTGATGAGCGTCGACAACGTGATCGCGATCGCGGGCGCGGCCGAAGCCGCGGAGCAGGAGCATCGGCTGGCTCTGGTGATATTTGGCCTGGTCGTGAGCATTCCGCTGATCGTGTGGGGCAGCCAGCTGATCCTGAAGCTGCTCGATCGCTTTCCTACCATCGTGCTGTTCGGCGCGGCGCTGCTCGGCTGGATTGCGGGCGGTCTGATGATCAACGACCCCGCCGGCGACCGCTGGCCGATCCTCGACACGCCGGTCGCCGAGTACGGGATGAGCATCGCGGGCGCGCTGTTCGTCGTGATCGTCGGTCATCTGCTGAAGCGGCGTAATGCGAAACGCGCGGCGGTGTGAGCGTGATGCGGACGATGTCGATGGAGTTGCGCGCTCGGAACCGCCGCGTGCAGATCGCCTAAACCGTGACGCCGTCCGAACGCAAGCCTGGCCATCCGGCTGACTGTGAGGCACGAGCCTCGCTCGCTACGATGAAAACGCCTGTTCCCGATCCACGGGGCAGGCGCTTCTCGTATCAGGAGTCTGCCGATGATCCTTACCTTGCCGTATTCGCCTTACTCTCAATCCACGCAATCCACGCAATCCACGCGTAACTCGCGCCGCGCACGCTGGCGCGCGAGCTGGTTCGGGCGCCTCTGCCGCCGCGACGGTGTCGGCTTCACACTGATCGAGCTGATGATCGTGCTGGCGATCGTCGGCGTAATCGCGGCCTATGCGATTCCCGCGTATCAGGACTATCTGGCGCGCAGCCGGGTCGGCGAGGGCTTGTCGCTCGCGGCGTCGGCGCGGCTCGCAGTGGCCGAAAACGCCGCGAGCGGCAACGCGTTCAGCGGCGGTTATGCGTCGCCGCCGGCCACGCGTAACGTCGAGTCCATCCAGATCGACGACGACACCGGCCAGATCACGATCACCTATACGACGCGCGTCGCGCAGGCCGGTGCGAGCACGCTGACGCTCGTGCCCTCGCTGCCGGACAACGCGGATGCACCGAGCGCGCGCGTCGCGTTGAGCAAGGATGCGGTGCAGGGCGGTGCGCTGACGTGGGAATGCTTTGCGAGCGGTAAGGGCGCTTCGTCATTGCCGGCGCCGGGCTCGGGGCCGATGCCCATCGAAGCGCCGACGCTCGCCGCGAATCTGGCGCCGCCCGAATGCCGATCGTAAGTGAATGAAAGAGACCGCGGCCGAGCGCTGACCGGGCGAGCCGAAGCCCCAACGTAAAAGGCGGATTTTCTGCCTATTTCGGCCGGGCCGGCGCACAGTGCAACGAATTTTTTGTATAGTGCGCCGGTTGCTGACGCCCACCGTTGATTCGATGCCCACCCCTTTCGCGCGCTACCTGTCTCTCGTACTGCTGGCTCTTGCGTTGATTCTGCCCTATGCGGTTGCCAACCATACGTATCCGATCCCAACCTTCTACGCGGAATTCACTTCGCTCGCGCTGTATCTGCTGACCGGCGCGGCCGTCGTGCTGCTGGTCGCGACCACGCGGCCGCGTGTGAGCTTCGCGTCGCCCACGGTCGCGCTCGTGCCCCTGCTGTTCGGCCTCGTGCTGGTGGTGCAGACACTGGTGCTGCCGGTCGCGCAACCGTCGATGAACTGGCTCGGCGCCGGCTTCCTGCTCGCCGCGTTCATGGCGGTGCACGTGGGCTACGGCTTCACCCGCGTGAAGCTCGACGAAACCGCGTTGCGCTGGGCGGCGGGAGCGTTGATCGCCGGCGGTCTGTTTGCGGTGTTCAGCCAGGTGATCCAGCTGTTTCACCTCGAGACGCGTGTCGCGCCGTTCGTCGTCGCGTATAACGTGACCGTCGAGCGGCGGCCGTTCGGCAACATGGCGCAGGCGAACCATCTCGCGACGTATATCGCGTTCGCGATGGCGGGCGCGCTGTACCTCGTGCAGACGCGGCGCATCGCACTGCCGGTCTGGCTGCTCGTGTCGACGATTTTCTCGGTCGGCCTCGCGCTGACCGTGTCGCGGGGTCCGTGGCTGCAGATGGGTGTGATCGTGGTCGCCGGCTTCTGGATGGCCTTCGCGCAAATGCGCAGCGAACCGCAACTGCGTCGCGGCAAGCGCGAGTGGCTGGTCCCGATCGCGCTCGGGGTGCTGTTCTTCGTGGTCAATGCGCTGACCCGCTGGGCCAACGTGCGCTATCACCTCGAGCTCGGGCAGTCAGCCGCCGAGCGCTTCCAGGACGCCGGCCAGATCGCTCCGCGCCTCGCGCTGTGGAAATACGGCTGGACGATGTTCAAGGAGCATCCGCTGCTCGGCGTCGGCTGGGGCGAATTCCCGAGCTATCAGTTCGAGTTCGTCAAGCAGCTGGGCGGCGTCGAGATCGCCAACAACTCGCACGACATCTTTATCGACCTGCTCGCCAAAACCGGTCTGATCGGTCTCGCGATCGTGCTCGTCGGTCTGATCGGGTGGCTCGTGCGCGTCGTGCGTGCGCCGCAAAGCGCCGCGCGCGTATTCGGCATCGCGCTGATCGGCGTGCTGACCATGCATGCGCTCGTCGAGTATCCGCAGCAGTACATGTTCTTCCTGCTGCCCGCGATGTTCGTGTTCGGTCTGCTCGAAACGCGGCCGTTGCGCGTGGTGCCGGCGGGCGTTTCGTTCGGCGCGTTCGCGGTCGTGGTGTTCGGCGGACTCGCCGCGCTGTATCCGGTGTATCGCGACTATGCGCGCGCCGAGGTGCTGTACTACGGCGCGCGACCGGCCGAGCAGTACAGCGCGGATCCGTCGTTCCTGTTTGGCTCCTGGGGTGAATACGGTCTCGCGACGCTGCAGCCGATGAATCCGCTCAACCTGCAACGCAAGCTCGCGATGCACAAGCAGGCGATCGCGTTGTTGCCAGGCGAGACAGTGCTGCGTCGCTATGCGGTGCTGCAGGCACTGAACGGCGATACCGCGGCGGCGCTCGATACGGTCGAACGCCTGCGGATCTTTGCCGAGGAACTGAAGGATTGGCCGGCGCAGCTCGGTTATCTGTATGAACTCGTCGACGAGCAGAAGTCGCTCGCGGGCTTCAAGGAGCAACTGGTGAAGCGCTACGGCACGCCAGCGGCCGATACGACGCCGGACGACGATAGCGACAGCGATTGATCGCGGCGCGCAAGCTCAGGCATGTGGGCGCCGGAGCTTGCGCGCTCCGAGGTTCAAAGCTCGGAGTATTTCGCGGCCGTGCCTCTCGCCTTGTCGACCGGGTAGCGCGCCTCGTTCAGCTTCAGCTTTTCCGCCGCCGCGTCGACGAGATCGAACCCGGCGGTATGGGCGACCAGCAGCAGATACATGAACACGTCGGCGCACTCGTGCCTGAGGTTCGTCGCTTGCGTCGGATCGTGCGGCAGCGCGTCGATCTGGGCGTCGGTCTTCCACTGAATCGTCTCCAGTAACTCGCCGGCTTCGATGCCGGTGGAGACGATCAGGTTGCGCAGCGTATGAAACTGCTGCCAGTCGCGCGCGTCGCGAAACGCCAGTAGCTGCTTGAGCAGTTCGTCGATGGTCATCTTGCTATCCGGATAGTTGCCGAACCGCGCCTCAACCCTGCGCGACCCAATCCCCTGACTTCCCGCCGTGCTTCTCCATCACCTTCACATCGGTGATGACCATCCCGCGATCCACCGCCTTGCACATGTCATACACGGTCAGCAGCCCGACTTGCACGGCGGTGAGCGCTTCCATCTCGACCCCCGTGCGCCCGAACGTCTCCACCTGAACCGTGCAATGCACGCCCGGCATCCGCTCGTCGAGTTCGAAATCGGCCTTCACGCGCGTCAGCGCAAGCGGGTGGCACAGTGGAATCAGATCGGCGGTGCGCTTCGAGGCCTGGATCGCCGCGATGCGCGCGATGCCGATCACGTCGCCCTTTTTGGCGTTGCCGTCGCGGATCAGCGCAAACGTGTCGGGCAGCATGCGGATCGAGCCACGCGCGATCGCGATGCGCTTCGTCTCCTGCTTGCCGCCGACGTCCACCATATGGGCCTCACCGGCCGCATCGAAATGAGTGAGTTCAGGCATGGTTGACTCCTTCAGAGGGCGCCTATCATAGCAGTGCGGCGCCGCCTCGAATCGTCGCGCCGACTGATTACACTTGCGCTGTATCGTGCTGTGCGTTTCGCCTTGTACGTGTCCTGCGACGCCCCTGCCCGTTATCTTAGTCCGGGCCACGGGCAGCGCTTTCCGACTTCGTCAGACCGGCTTCGCGATGCATCCACAACGATTCCTCGCTGCGTTGCTGTCCGTCGCGCTCGCGATGCCGCCGGGCGCGTTCGCCCAATCGGGCGGCAGGACGGTCGCCGCATCGCGCACGTCGTCGTCGGAGGCGCCGCTCGTCAGCGGCACGAGCGACGCGTACGCCGATCCGATCCTGCCGTCCGACATCGCGCGCGGCGTGTTCGGCACCTACGGCGGCGCGCAGAGCCGCTTCTCCAACGGCGGCAATGGCGGCAATGCCGGCAGCAACGACTGGCGTGCGCCGATCGCCTCGCAGCAATTGCCCGATCTCGGTAGCGGCGGCGCCGGCTCGCTGACGCCGCAGGCCGAGCGCAAGCTCGGCGAGCGCGTGATGCGTGAGTTGCGCCGCGACCCCGACTATCTCGACGACTGGCTCGTGCGCGACTACCTGAATTCGGTCGCGGCCAAGCTCGCGGCGGCAGCCAGCGCCCTCTACATCGGCGGCTATCGTCCGGACTTCGAGCTGTTCGCGGTGCGCGACGCGCAGATCAACGCGTTTTCGCTGCCGGGCGGTTTCATCGGCGTGGACACGGGGCTGATCGTGGCCACGCAGACTGAGTCCGAACTCGCGTCGGTGCTGGGTCACGAGATGGGCCACGTGCTGCAGCGGCACATCTCGCGGATGATTTCGAACGGCGAGCGCAGCGGCTACGCGGCGCTCGTCGGGGTGCTGTTCGGCGTGCTGGCAGGCGTGCTCGCGCATAGCGGCGACCTCGGCAGCGCGATCGCGCTCGGCGGCGAGGCGTATGCGGTCGACAGCCAGCTGCGCTTCTCGCGATCGGCCGAGCAGGAAGCGGACCGCGTCGGCTTTCTGCTGCTCGCCGGTGCCGGCTACGACCCGTATGCGATGCCGACGTTCTTTCACCGGCTCGACCGCGCGGCGATGGACGAAAACGGCATGCCGGCTTACGCGCGCACCCATCCGCTGACCGGCGAACGGATCGCCGACATGGAGGACCGCGCGCGCCGCGCGCCGTACCGGCAACCGCATCAGGACCCCGAGTACGGCTTCGTGCGGGCGCGTTCGCGGCTGTTGCAGGTCCACTCGCGCAGCGATTACGCGGACGAGATTTCGCGGCTGCGCTCGGAAATCGACGACCGCACCGCGCTGAACGTCGCGGCGAACTGGTACGGCATCGCCTATGGGCAGATGTTGCTCGAGCGGTACGACGACGCGACGGCCTCGCTCGTGAACGCGCGTGCGACGTTCGTCTCGGGCGAGCGTGCGGAAGGCGAGCCCGAGCGCGATTCACCGAGCCTCGACGTGCTTGCGGCCGACATCGCCCGGAGCGCCGGTGGCGCCGACGAAGCCGCGCGTCTCGCCGAGTTCGCGCAGAAGCGCTGGCCGCGCTCGAACGCCGCGATCGACATGCATATCCGCACGCTGCTGACGCTGCACCGTTTCACCGACGCGCAGGCGCTCGCGAGGCAGGAAACTCAGGCGCATCCCGATCAACCGGCGTGGTGGCTGTATCTCGCGCAGGCGAGCGCGGGCAGTGGCGATGCGTTGACACAGCATCGCGCGATGGCGGAGAAGTTCGCGCTGGACGGGGCGTGGCCATCGGCGATCCGGCAGCTGAAGGACGCGCGCGACCTGAAGACGATCGGCTATTACGATCTCGCGACCGTCGACGCGCGCCTGCACGAGATGGAGAACCGCTACAAGGAGGAGCGGCTCGACGAGAAGGGATAAGAGGGGACGTGAGCGCGCGCCGTCGCTGGCGTCAGACCTGCGCGGCCGGACTCGCGACGAAGCCGAAGCGCGCAGCCACCTGATCGCGTCGCAGGCTTTGCAGCGGCAGCGTGACCTGAGCATTCCAGTGGAACGTGCCGCTCAATGACCCATCGTCGGTGAGCGTCGCGTGATCGGAAAAGATCTCGAGGTCATGATCGTGCAGCACGGCAATTCGTGCCGGCTGCGAGTGATCGGCGAACAGAATGCCGCCGTCTTCATCGACGAACACCGCCGCCGGTTCGAACGCGCCGCCGCCCTGGTCGTGCAACGCGAGCGACCCGTCCGCCTGAGCGGACAACCTGAGCACCCACGGCGTATAAGCCAGCTCGACATACACACGCTGCGGCCCGTTCTGGAAAAACCACTGCCCGCGCTCATCGGCCTCGTAGTTCCGGTTGATGAAGCCGAGCAGCGCCTCGTGCCGGATCGGCACGCCGGGCGCGCCGCTCGCCTGGGCCGCCTCGTCGCGCATGCGCCAGTTGCCGCGCCGGTCGAGCATCAGCCAGCCGGTGCAGCTCGGCACGTTCGGCCATTTGGCCAATGACTGTTTGACGATGTCATCCATGATCGACGTGCCGCTCCAGATAGCCGAACACGCGCCGCGACAGCCAGTCGATGCGGCCCGGGAACGGCCCGGTCATAAAACCCGCGTGGCCGCCGTGCTCGGGCTGATCAAGCTCGACCGCCGCCGACACCTGGTGTCGCGACGGCAGCGCCTCGGCCGGCAGGAACGGGTCGTTACGGGCATTGAGCACGAGCGTCGGCACCTGAATGTGCGGCAGCAGCGGGCGGGTGGTGGCGTTGCTCCAGTAGTCGTCGGTATTGCGAAAGCCGTGCAGCGGCGCGGTCACGACGTTGTCGAATTCGTACATCGTGCGGCTCGCGAGCATCGCGTCGCGGTCGAACAGTCCGGGGAACTGCTCGAGCTTCTGGTCGGCCTTGTGCTTCAGCGTCTTCAGGAAGCTGCGCGTGTAGACGAGACCAAAGCCTTGCGACAGCGCGCGGCCGCCCGCATGGACGTCGATCGGCGTTGAAATCGCGGCGGCCGCCGATACCACCTGCGCCGCATCGTCCTGTCGCTCGCCGAGCCAGCGCAGCAGCACGTTGCCGCCGAGCGACACGCCCGCGGCCACCACCGGCCCGCGATGCGCGGCGCGCAGGCGGCGCAGGATCCAGTCGACCTCGTTGCTGTCGGCGAGATGATAGAAGCGCGGCAGCCGGTTCAACGGACCGCTGCAGCTGCGAAAGTGCGGCACCACGCCATGCCAGCCATACTCGCGCGCGGCCGCCATCAGCGTGAGCGCATAGTGCGACGACGAACTGCCTTCGAGTCCGTGAAACAGCACGAAGAGCGGTGCGGTGTCGGCGGGTGCGCTGTCGTGCGCGACCCAGTCGAGATCGATGAAATCGCCGTCGGGTGTGTCCCAGCGCTCGCGGCGAAACGACACCGCGGGGCGGCGCGCGAACAGCGACGGGACGATGGTCTGCGCATGCCGGTTGGGCAGCCACAGCGGCGCGCGGTACAGCAGTTCGACGGTGGCCTCGACGGCGGCCGCCACCTTGGCGGGGGCCGTACCGGAGGAAGCGGGTTTATGGGGCGTCGAACTCATACCGGTGGACAAGCGAGAAAACCAGAACCTGAATCTTTGGCGGTGCCGCGCATCAGTGCAACGGGCCCTGGCCATGCCGCATCTTCGTCGCGAACTGGCTGGCGGTCTCGTTCGGCATCGGGCTCGCGTGAATATGCGCAATGCGCCATTCGCCGCGTTCGTGGACCATCACGTAGGTGGTGAAGACCATCGCGGGCGTGGCGGTCGGGTCGGCCGGGCGATGCGCTTCGGCAATCGCATAGACGACGGTGCCGAGGCTGTCGTAGACGCGGATGTCGAGCGGCTCGATCGACACCGGCAGCGCTTCGAGCTGGATCTGCAAGCCATTGCGGATGCTGTCGAGACCGTGCAGATGCGAGCCGTCCGCGCAGATGCAACTGACGAACTCCTCGTCGATCCACAAGCCCATCAAGCTGTCGATATTGACCTCGGCGACCGCCTGATAGTAGGCGGTCAGGGTATCGGCGGCGGCTTCGAAGATATGGGCAAAACGTGGCATGGCTCGTCAGTCTCTTGTGCGCGGCGCGCGGTTGCGGGTCAGCGGTAGCGGGACGGTCCGATGCGCGGGACCTTCGCTCCCCGGCGTCAGCTTGCACGTGCCGCAAGGCGCGAACATGACGCGACGCGCTCGGGGGCGTGCGGTGTTGCGTGCAAGTACCAGTCGGTCGGCTCAGCGCTGCGCGAGCAGCATGCCGCGCAAATCGCCGAAAACCTGCTCGGCGCTCAGCTGCTTCAGGCAGTTCAGATGACCGAGCGGGCACTCGCGCTCAAAACAGGGGCTGCATTCGAGATGAAGCCATTGTACCTTCGCGAGCTCGGACAAGGGCGGGGTGTGGCGCGGATCGGTCGAACCGTAGACCGCCACGAGCGGGCGGCGCAGCGCCGCGGCGACGTGCATCAGGCCGGAGTCGTTGGTGACGACGGCATTGGCCCGCGAGATCAGCGCGCAAGCCTCGCCGAGCGCGGTCTGGCCGCACAGGTTGCGCACGTTCGGCGCTTTCTCGGCGATCGCCTGCGCGAGCGGCGCGTCTTTCGGCGAACCGAGCGCGACGATCTGGGTGTACGGGAACGACTGCCCGACCATCTGCGCGAGCGACGCGAAGTGCTCGGGCGGCCAGCGCTTCGCGGGACCGTACTCGGCGCCGGGGCAGAACACCAGCAGCGGCACGCGTGTATCGAGATTGAAGCGCGCCGACACGCGCGAGGCCTCGTTCAGGTCGGTGTCGAGGCGCGGCATCGGCAGATCCTCGGGGACCTTGGCGCCGGGCGCGTAGGCGAGGGCGGCGTAGTGGCCGACCATCGGCGGACGCGCGTCTTTGCGCGGGTTCGCGTGGCGCACGTTCAGCATGCCGTAGCGGCTCTCGCCGGTGTAGCCGATGCGCAGCGGAATACCCGCCAGCCACGGAATCAGCGCCGACTTTAACGAGTTCGGCAGGACGTAGGCCGCGTCATAGCCGACGTCGCGCAGATCGCTCGAGAGCTGCCAGCGGCGCAGCATCTGCAGCTTGCCGTGCGCGAGATCGGTTGCGTAGACGTCGCGGATTTCCGGCATGCGTTCGAGCACGGGGGCGACCCAGCTGGGCGCGACCGCGTCGATGACGATGCGCGGATGCAATTTCACGAGGCGCGCAAACAGCGGCTGCGCCATCAATGCGTCACCGATCCAATTCGGTGCGATAACCAACGCGCGACGCATCAGAGTGGGTGTCCGGTGTCGATAACAAGCGCCGCGCGCGCCATGCGCGTGGCACCTGGATGGGTAAAAGGGGAAAACGGGAAACTGCTTGGTGCATGGCCGTTTGCGCACACGCGCCACGATGGCCGTGCGGCCGGCGGCGCGAGTCGTGCGACCGAGCTTGCGTCGCGGCGAGCGCGTGGTCCGAAACCCGCGCCTCGTGCCGCCGACGCCGGCTCAGAATCGCTCGATGCGCCGGATCAATGACCCTTGATCACTTCGCCGTCGCGCAGCTTGTAGCGCGTGCTGCAGTAAGGGCAACGCGCTTCGCCGTGCGACACGTCGATGAAGACGCGCGGATGTGCGCTCCAGCGCGGCATGGCCGGATTCGGACAGTACGCCGGCAGATCTTTTGCCGACAGTTCGACCAGCGGCATTTCCTTGATTTCGCTCATGAGACTTTCTCGTTGTATGCAGGGTGCTCGCAATGCGCCGCCGATGGGCGGCGCGGCGCATTTCAGACGTTCGTTCAGATCTTCGTGAGCCAGTGCGCGTATTTCGCGCTCTTGCCGTTCACGACGTCGAAGAAGGCCGACTGCAGCTTTTCGGTGATCGGGCCACGCGCGCCGGCGCCGATCGTGCGGTTGTCGAGTTCGCGGATCGGCGTGACTTCGGCTGCGGTGCCGGTGAAGAACGCTTCGTCGCAGGTGTAGACCTCGTCGCGCGTGATGCGCTTTTCGATCACCTCGATGCCCATGTCGCGCGCGAGCGTGATGACGGTGTCGCGCGTGATGCCGTCGAGGCACGACGACAGGTCCGGCGTGTACAGCTTGCCGTTGTTGACGAGGAAGAAGTTCTCGCCCGAGCCTTCCGACACGTAGCCGTCGACGTCGAGCAGCAGCGCTTCGTCGTAGCCGTCGGCGAGCGCTTCCTGGTTCGCGAGGATCGAGTTCACATACCAGCCCGACGCCTTCGCGCGCACCATCGACACGTTCACGTGATGGCGCGTGAACGACGACGTCTTCACGCGGATGCCCTTGGTGATGCCGTCTTCGCCGAGGTAGGCGCCCCACGGCCACGCGGCGATGGCCACGTGAATCGTGTTGCCCTTGGCCGACACGCCGAGCTTTTCCGAGCCGACCCAGATGATGGGGCGCAGATAGCACGACTCGAGCTTGTTTTCGCGGACCACTTCGCGCTGCGCGGCGGCGAGCGTTTCATGGTCGAACGGCACGTCCATCTGGAAGATCTTCGCCGAGTTCAGCAGGCGCTTGGTGTGCTCCTGGAGGCGGAAAATCGCGGTGGCGCCGTCGGCGGTCCTGTAAGCGCGCACGCCCTCGAACACGCCCATGCCGTAGTGCAGCGTGTGGGTGAGCACGTGGATCCTGGCATCGCGCCAGTCGATGAGCTTGCCATCCATCCAGATCTTGCCGTCGCGGTCGGCCATTGACATACGGTTCTCCAGCAGGTGCGTTATGAGGTGCGGCCATGAGCGCAGGACATAGCCGGGAGCGCTATTTTAGCGTCTTTTGCACACACAACGGGCATTTGGGCGCACCCCGGACGCTATAATCCAGCGCACGCATAAATCAAATCCGGATGCGCCAGCGGGTGGTCCGCGGGCTGGCGCCGACCTGGCCTTCTTGACGGCGTTTCTTGCGCCCGCACTCTTCGCCCGATGCTCGCTCGACTGTCCGATACCGATCGCCGTGCTTTTCGTGAAGGCGCGCACGCCTATGCCCCCACGCTGATGGCGATTTTCTCGTGGGGCCTCGTGACCGGCATCGCGATGAGCAAGTCCGTGCTCACGCTGCCGCAGGCGCTCACGATGTCGCTGCTGTGCTACGCCGGTTCGTCGCAACTGGCGGTGCTGCCGCTGCTCGCCGCGAAGCTGCCGGTGTGGACCGTGCTGCTGACCGCGGCGATGGTCAACACCCGCTTCGTGATCTTCAGCGCCGGCCTCGCGCCGCATTTCTCGTATCTGCCGATGTGGCGGCGCATCGTACTCGGCTATTTCAACGGTGACGTGATCTATCTGCTGTTCGTGAAAAGGACCTTTCCGACCGGCTACGTGCCCGGCAAGGAGGCGTACTTCTGGGGCATGGCGGTGTCGAGCTGGCTGTCGTGGCAGGTGTCGTCGATCATCGGCATCCTGCTCGCGAGCCTGATTCCCGACAACTGGGGGCTCGCTCTGGCCGGCACGCTCGCGCTGCTGCCGGTGATGGTGTCGGCGATCGCGTCGCGCTCGACGCTGGTCGCGGTCAGCGTGGCCGGCATCGTCTCGCTGCTCGCGCTCGATCTGCCGTACCGGCTCGCGCTACCACTCGCGGTGCTCGCGGCGATCGTCGCCGGCAGCGCGGCCGACCTGATGATCGAGCGCGCCGACCTGCGCCGCATCCGCGGCGTCAGCGATCGCGCCGGAGACTCCCGATGACCTCCTCGCAAATCTGGCTCGCCATTTTCGGCATGACCGTCGTCACCGCATTCACGCGCGCGATGTTCCTGATCGGCGGCGAGCGCACAGTGCTGCCGACGCGCGTGCAGAAGATGCTGCGCTACGCGCCGGCCGCCGCGCTCGCCGCGGTGGTGGTGCCCGACGTGCTGAGCACGCCGCAGGGGTTATCGTTCGGAACGTCCAACCATGAGCTTTACGCGACGCTCGCCGGCCTCGGCTGGTTTTTGTGGCGGCGCACCATGCTCGGCACGATCATGACCGGAATGATCGTATTCACGCTGATGCGCGTCTTTCTGTGACGGTCCGCAGGCCAATGCTGCGATGCGGCATCGACGGCCTGCGATCAAATACGGGACATTCGCTCCATCGCGGGTCAGAAGGCCGTTTGGATCAGTTAAAATGCTCCTCTCTGGGTTGAGCGCGCCGCCGTAAGGCGCCTGGTGCCGCGGCCGGCCGCCGGCGCCCGATCCCGCGGAGCCGTTGGGCCGAAGCGCTGGAGTTTGCCGCGCATCGTCTCCGCGCGCTGTCCACCACCGCCTTCTCATCAACTCGCCTACTCAAGCCCATGAACAAGGTATTGCGTCTCTCCGACCTGATCGCCGAAGGCAAGCTGTCCGGCAAACGCGTGTTCATCCGCGCCGATCTGAACGTGCCGCAGGACGATCAAGGCAACATCACCGAAGACACCCGCATCCGCGCTTCCGTGCCGGCCATCAAGGCCGCGCTCGACGCCGGCGCCGCCGTGATGGTCACCTCGCACCT
>DATAQT010000193.1:0-10263 GCA_036264535.1 Paraburkholderia sp.
CCGGACAGCGTGGAGTTCGTCACGTTCATCGGGCTCAACTGGCTCGAGGCGGAATCGAAGGTCTGGCTCGTCAGCGGACCGATCACGAAGCCATGCGAGTCCGAGAACGTCACGGTCCCCGCATTGGCCATCGCCAGCACGGCGACGTCGTTTTGCGGATCGGTGAGCATGAAGGTGCCGGGTCCGGAGAGGATCAGCCCGGCCGCCTGGATGCCGCCCGGGTCCGTGACGGGACCCGCCGACAACAGCATCAACGTGTCGCCCGGCGTCGAGATGCCGAACGTCAGTGCGATCCCTTGACTACCCGAGGCCGGGTTGGACAGCGTGAGATTGTTCGCGAAGTTCGGACGCGTCGGCACGCATGGCGAGCCGGCCGATGCGCACTGCCCGCCGACCGTGATGAGCCCCGTTTGCGTGCTGGAACCGAGCACGATGTTCGGGATCGAGGCGAAGCTCGAGAACGTCTGCGCGGAAATGCTGAGGCCGCCGCCCGTGCCAAGCAGTGTGATCGGCGTCGCGTTCTGCGCCGTGATCGCGAAGCTCGACGGATCCACCGACGCCGGCATGATCGACAGCACGCCGCCCGGCGACGACAGCGTCGCTTGCGTGATGGCGAGGCTGCTCGCCGTGCCGTCGTTGAATGCACGCAACACGATCGAACCGGGATGGGTGGTCGAGATCGTCGCGTTGTCGACTGTGGCAATTTGGGCCGCACTTATCGGCACAAACACGCTCTGCGCGATGACGGGCCCCGTCACGCCAGTCGTGCCGCCCGTGGCAGTTCCGCTCGCACCCGTCAGCCCGAACTCGCTCTGCTCGGTAGCGGGCACCGCGAGGCCGATCGCGACACCCGGATCGGACGTCGTGGTCGAACCGGCGATGCCGATGGTGGTGCTGGGCGTCCCTGTCGCGCGGATCGTGCCATTGGCGATCAGCACGCCATAGTCGTTCTGCAGGTTCGGACTGCTGCCGGCCGGCCCGCTGACGGCGCCGCGAATATCGATCGCCCCGCCGTTGTTCGACGTGATCGTCGTGCCGTCGGTGATCAGCACACCCTCGACGAATGGACCGGTGCCGCTGCCGAAGAGGCTCACCGTGCCCGTTCCGGTCGTCAACGATACCGGCGCGGTCTGTATGCAATCCCCGCATAGCGTGTTCTCGAACATCAGGCCGACCACCGAGTCACCGGCGACCGCGGATCCCACACTTTGCCCGGTGAACTTGATGTTGCCGCTCGTCGACTGGACCGACGACCCATGCATGTCGAGACCGATACTGACGTTCATGTTCGACATCACGCTCCCGGCGGCGGCGATGTCGCCGCTGGTGGTACTCATCGTGGTGCCATAAAAAAAGACGCCATCGGCGAAATTGCCGCCGGTGGCCGTGCCGTTGACATTCCCCGTCACGCCGATCGAGCCGGTCGTGTTGGAGATCGTGGTGCTCCGAACCTCGACGCCAAAACCCCCTTGCGCGCTTTGCCCCACGCTACCGTTGATCGCGATGGCACCGCCCGAACTGCTGAGCCCGGGCTGAAGTGCGGGACCTTGACCCACCGTGGCGCCGCCGGTCAGGAACACACCAGTTCCGCCGCTGCCAGTGGTGCTTCCATTCACGCTCAGTGCTCCGCTCGTCGTGTTGGCGGAACTGCCGGAAAGAAGCACGCCGATGCCCGGATCCTCAATATTCGAACTGCCGACGCCATTGATCGTGAGCGCGCCGCTGCCGGTCTGAATCAGGTTGTTACCCACCACGAACACGCCGTCGTTGCCTCCGCCGCCCGCGCTGGCCACGCCGCTGATGCCGAGCGCGCCGCTCGTCGTCGAGAGCGAGCTGGTTTCGATCGCCACGCCGTTGGCGTTGGCACCCAGCGCGACGCCCGACAGCGAGAACTTGCCGCCCTCCGTGGTTATCTTCGAAGCATCGATGAAGATGCCCGAAAGCGAGGTGGTCAGGTAGCCAATCGCCACGCCATTGATCGGGAACGTGCCGCTGACCGCCAGAGCGCCGCCTGCCGTATCGATGGTCGTGTTCTGGATCAGAACTGGACTCGTGCCGCCGCTGCCCAACGTGATGCCGCCGCCGTTGGTGTTCACCGTGACGGTCTGGAACGACACCAGGCTGCCCGGGCTCGACCCGCCCACGTTCGCATCGAATCCGAGGCTGAGCGGCCCCGCGCTCGACGTGATGTTGTTGTTGACCAGCACCGATCCCGACGCGCTCAGCTTGAGCGTGGCGGGAAGCGTGCCGGTCGTGAGGTTGAGCGGCGCGTCGACGACGATGTCGCCCGCGCCGTTGACCGGGTCGATGCCTGTCTCTACCGTCACCGAGGTGCCGAGGCTCAGCGGACCAGTGAGCGTCGTATTCAGGATGAACGTGGTTCCCAGGATCGGCCCGAACGTCACGGTGTTGGAATCGGCCGCGGTTTGCGTCGGGACCGGCGCGGCGGTGACATCCGGTATCGTGGTCACGATGTCGACCTCGAACGGATCGAGCAGCCACCTGCCGCCCTGACCCTTCGGCGCCGATGCGTCGATCGTCACGCCGGTCATGTCGAGCGTGTGGCCGGACGTCTCGATCAGGCCGCCGTTGCCGCCCTGCGGCCCACCCTTCGCCGTCAACGTGCCGTAGATCCGGCTGGCGCTGTCGCTGTAAGCCACGACGTTGCCGCCATTGCCGTCGACGAGCGCGTCTGCATGGATGGTGGCGCCTGGCGCCATCCAGATCGCATCGGCATTGCGAACGGTGGGGTCCGCGCCCGCCGAGCCACCGCCGAAGTGCACGGTACCGCCGCCCGCGGCGCCGCTCGCATCGACATACGCGCCGGGCAGCAGCGCCACGTCGTAGCCGGTTACGTCGATCCTGCCGCCGGTCTGCCCCGCGCCGCCGCTGGCGTCGAGCGTACCGCTCACGAGCGTCACGCCGTTGGTGCCGCCGTCGAGCAGGATGTGTCCGTCGTGCTCGCTCAGGCTTTGGGCGCGCACGATGCCTTGCTGGTTGATGACGGTGCCGGCCAGCGCGTCGGCCGTCTGTGCGCTCATGACCACGGCGCCGCCGTCAGCGGCGAGCGTGCCGGTGTTGCCGATCAGCGCGTTGGCCGCCCCCTGGTTGATCTTCAGGGTCGTCAGACCGTCGCCGGCGAAGTCGACGGTGATGTCGCTGCCGGCGCCCAGTGCGACGGTGCCGAGCTTTGCGTTGACGGTGCCGCTATTGCTGACCGTGCCGCCGAGCAACGCGATGGTGCCGCCTGCCGCCGCTGTCAGCGAACCGGCATTGCTGAGCGGCGCCGCGGACTTGCCGACGAAGTGGAAATTGCCGGCGAGGAAATCGGCGTTGGAGATATTGAGTGTCGAGGCGATCATCGATCCGACGTTCACCGAGGACCCCGGCGCGAAGATCACCCCCGCGGGATTCACGAGAAACACCTTGCCGTTGGCCTGCAAGCGTCCGGCGATCACGCTAGGGTCGTTGCTCATCACGCGGTTGAGCAGCGCCGAGGAAGCTGATGGCTGGGAGATCCTGACGGCTTCGCTGCCGCCGATCGAAAACGAGTTCCAGTTGACGATCGCGTTGGACGAGCTCTGCGTGATGTTCATCCGTCCCGCGCCCGGCGAGTTGATGCTGACCGAGCCGGCCACCACCTGAGCGCCGGTCGGGTTCGCGAGAACGATCGGCATATACGACGCCGCGAACAACGCGGCGACCGCGCCGGCGATCGTGCTGGCATGCCCCGGTCGCACACTGCATGGCTTGTTCATCGCACACCTCGGCACAGATTGCTGCTGCTTGTCTTTGCGTATCTCTGTTGCGTTTCTTTGCTGGCTAGAACGTCTTGGTCAGTTGCATATAAAAGCGCGGCAACCTGTCGTTGCCGGTCGTATCGGGCCCGGTCGTGCGCCATGCGACCGTGCCCTGCAGCGAGATGCCGCCGGGCGCGGCCCAGAACGCGCCGAGACCCACGCCGCTGCGCGTGATCACGTTCGACCCCTGGTTCGGCCGCGGCGTGGCGTTGTACCACCCCGTACCGAAGTCGAAGAAGGTGAATACGGTCGCCCGCGCATCGATGGCAAAACGCCCCTCCAGCGTCGCGACGAAACCTTCATCGACCAGTGCCTCGGACGGCGAATAAGCCCGCACCGCGTGCGGGCCGCCGAGCAGGAAGCGCGACGAGCTGTCGAGCGTGGTTCCGGCCCACTGGCCGGACACGCCCGCGAACACACTGAGCCGCTCGGTGACCGCGTTCAGGCGGTTGGCGAAAAAGGTCGCGCGCACTTCGGTGCCTTGCGTATCGCGCCCGAGCGGCGAAGCATCGAGTGCCTCGGCCTCGGCATTGCGGAAATGCAGACTGCCGATCAACAGATCGACATCCGCGCTATTGAAGCCGCCGCCGAACAGCGCGTCGCGGCTTTCGTAGCTCAGGCCGATGCTGCCCTCGATCAGCGATCTGGGATTGTGTTGATCGACGACGCCGACGTTGTCGATCAGGTCGCGATACTCGAGATTGACGCGGCCCAACAGGCTCTGATTGCGGGTGCGCACGAGCGGATGCGTGAGCGTGAAGTCCACCACGGTCGCTTCGCCCTGCGCGTCGAGCGACGCGAATTCCTGGCCGAGCGCGTAGTTGAGCCGCGACACTGCGACGCCAAGCCGCGTGCCATACGCATTGATCGGCGCTTCGTAGCCGACGCGCCCGTAGAGCGTGTCGCCACGCTCGCTGCCGAGCAGCCGCAGGTCCAGGTTGTCGCCGATCATGAACGGCGAATTCAGGCGCGCGAGTGCACCGAGCCGCCATGTTCCGCTCGACTCCGCGCCGAAGTTGTCGACATCGACCGCGAAGGTCCAGCGTTTGGCCGGCGCGACGTTGATGGTCAGATCGACCGTGCCGGGCTCCTCGCCCGCTTCGATTGCCGAGGAGACCTGAATACCGGGCAAATCGGACAGCAGCAGCATGGTCCGCTCGAGTTCGTGCTGCTGCAGCGGCTTGCCCAGCGGAATCTGCGCGACCCGCTCGCGCAACAGGTCTTCGCGGATCGGCGTGCCGGCCGCGATGTCGAGCCGCACATGGCCGACGCGTCCTTCGAGCACGCTCAATTCGACGTTGCCGGAGGTGACGTCCTGCGGTGGGATCACCACCTGGGCGAGCAGATAGCCGTGATCGCGGTAGACCTGCGTGATGCGCGTGGCAATCGCTTCGAGCCCGGCAAAAGTGGTTTCCTTGCCGAGCTTGTCCTGAACCGGCGCCAGAAGCGCATCGGTGGCGATCGTATCGTTGCCCTTGAGCGTGATGCTCCTGAGCAGGAAGGTCGGGCCGGCCGTCGTCACGGGCGGTGCCGGCGGCGGCACGGCGGGTAAGGCCTGGTTGCCGGTCGGCGGCGCCGGACGGGTCTCGCGCGGCGCCGTCTGGTTCAGGATGCTGCCCGCATTCGGCAGCGTCTGGCCCCACGCGAGCGCACTGCTGCACGACACCGCCGCGGCGATCAGTCGGAGTCTGTTCATGGGTGTAGGCATCGGTTCATTCCTGCTGCGGACGCGCGATGGTCAAACGCCAGCCCCCCATCAGATCGAATGGCGCCCAGAAGAACGGATGTCCGAAATGCGGCGTATGCAGAACCGCCAGTTGCGCGGTGCGCATCGCGTCGATCGCCGGCTGGCCTTGCGCGAGTTGCGCGTAGAAGGTGCGCATCGTCAGCGCGCTCGATTCGTCCGCGACCGGCCACATCGACACGATCAGGCTCGTGGCGCCGGCATAGAAGAACGCGCGCGTGAAGCCGAGAATCTCGTCGCCGCGCGCGATCCGGCCAAGCCCGGTCTCGCAGGCCGACAGCGTGACCAGCGAGACGTTGTTGAGCTTGAGGTTGTAGATGTCTTTGGCCAGCAGCGAGTCCGGGCCGTCGGCCGGCTGCGTCGCGGGCGCGAGCAGGATGCTCGAGTGCAACGGATCGATCGTGTCGGCCTGGGCGTGCGTCGCCACGTGCAAGACGCGACCGGCGGGCGCGTTGTCGCGAAAGCTCAGGCGCGTGGCGTCGCTATGCAGAAACACCTCGTTGCGCGCGAACAGCGGCGCAATGCCCTGTACTTCCGCCTCGGCGCCCGGCAGCGCATACGCGGGCGTGATGGTCGGATTGCCGAACGCGACCAGGTCGCTCGCGATCTTCTGCTGGCGTTGCGCGAGTTGCACCGCGACGCTCGCCGACGGCTCCAGCGCGATCGCATGACGTTCGATCAGAAAGCCGTCGGCATTGTGCAAGGCCTGAAACGGCAGATAATGCAGCGCGCCGTGCGGCACGATGATCAGCCGCTCGTTCGGGCGCAAGCCGAGCGGCGCGATCAGCAACGCATCGAGCTTGTCGCCGTACGTCACCGCGGCCGGACGCCGGCGCACGATCGCGTTGCGCAGATCGGTCACGGCGGCATCCATGTCCGCGCGCGCGATCGGCAAGGTATGGCCGGTGAGGCCGTCGTTGCGCACCACCCAGACGATCAGCTCGTTGGGGAGGCTGTGAAACTCGACGATCGCCTCGTTCGGCTGAAGCGCGCCGCGCGTCGCGGCGAGGCTCGGCACCTGGCCGTTCAATTGACGGTCGTCGACGCCGGCATCGACGCGGTTGCGCACGACGTCGAGCAGCGCCCGCGCGCGGCTGCGTTCGGACAGACTCCAGGCGCTCGCGTAGTCGCCGGTTTCGACCGTCAGCGCGATGGCCTCTTCGAATACCGTTTGCGTGTCGCCGAACAGCCCCGTCTTGAACTCGTCGCTGCGAAAACGCGCGCGGATCTTCTCGGAGTCGTCGAGGGCCTGCAGGTAGGCTTCGAGCGCATGCGGCTTGTCGCCGAGCGCGAGGTCGGCGCGGCCGATTCCTTCGTGAGCCCACAGGCGGTCATAGTTGGCGTCGCTGGACCCGCCGCTTTGGCTCAATAGCGTCTCGAACGCGTGCCGCGCGTCCCCGGGCTTGCCTTCGGCCAGCAGCAGATTGCCTTCGATGCGCCGGTAGGCGGGCGCGAGCTCGGTCGTGGCCGGTGCGCCGACCGCGTCGAAAGTTTTGCGCGCGCCGGCCGTATCGCCCGCGGCAAGCTGCGCGTTGATCACCGACATCAGCACCAGCGGCTTGTAACGCGGCGAGGCGGTCGTGAGCGCGTCTTCGTAAGCGGCCAGCGCCTCCTGCGGTTTGCCCCGGCGCAACGCGACATCGCCGAGCACCTTGTCGGCCGGTGCGTAGACCTGCTCGGGCGCCTTGGGCGTCGAAGCGAGCGCATCGCGGGCGTAGCGTTCGGCGTTGTCGAGATCGCCGGCATAGCTGTAAGCGATCGCGAGGTCGCGTTTGGACAGAGCCGCCAGGTCCTCGTTGTTGGTCTGCCCGGCGACCACCAGCGCGCGCGCCGCGGCATCGACGCTATCGCGGAAGTCGCCTCGCTCCGCGGCCGCGACGGACATGCTGCAATAGTCGTAGGCAGGCAGTTTGACGTGATCGCGCGACAGCAGCAGACGTCCTTCGGATGTCAACGTGTTGATCGTTTCCGCGTCGCGTTCGCGTTCCTCGGCCTGACGAAAGCCGAACGATTCAGGCGCCAGCGCCGCGCCACTTGCAGGCCGCGCCGCGGCGGCGGACGCGCCGGCGGCCAGCGCCCCGTGCGCTGCGCCCAGCAGTATCGAGCCAATCACGAGCGCGACGAGCGCGCGCCACGAGACGCATCGCATCACGCTATGTGCCATCCCGCTCGATAAGCCTTGGCGCTCGTTCACTTCAACTTCCTGCAAGAAGGTAAAAGGAAACGGCTGGGACGGAGTGCGCGCACAACCCGCAAGCTGAGCGCGGCGGTTGACTAACACCGTATAGACGAATCCGAGCCGCCGATTTTGAAACCGGCGGCCGCGCGCGGACTACCGTTCGAACCCATGCGCCCGCCTGTTTTTAAAAAACCGGCCTGGTCGATCGTCTTAAAGGTGGACGCGCCTGCGCGTGAGGGTGGCGCTCGCGCGTGCCGGGCTCTGCCGTCGTACCATCGAGGGAGCCAAAGCCGATGAGCAGCCCCGACGACAAAACCGTGATCGTGCAACGGACGTCTGGACCGGACGGCCAGCAGAACCCCGCCGAAGCGGCGGACCCCGATCGTACAGTCGTCACCCGCCCTGCCGCGCAGGGCTCGAACGCGCAACATGCGCTGCCCGCCGGCACGCGGCTCGGCGAGTTCGAGATCGTCAGCCTGATCGGCGAAGGCGGCTTCGGTATCGTCTATCTCGCCTACGACACCCAGCTAGGACGCCACGTCGCGCTGAAGGAATACATTCCCGCCGCGCTGGCCTCGCGCGTCGGCGCCGCCGAAGTGTCGGTTCGCTCGGAACGTCATGAAGACACCTTTCGCGCGGGCCTGAAAAGCTTCATCAACGAAGCGCGCCTGCTCGCCCGCTTCGATCATCATTCGCTCGTCAAGGTGTACCGGTTCTGGGAAGCCAACGGTACGGCCTACATGGTGATGCCTTATTACGAGGGCATGACGCTGCGCGACGGCTTGCGCCGCATGTCCGCGCCTCCCGATGAAGCATGGCTGCGCACCCTGCTCGCACCATTGCTCGAAGCGCTGGCGGTGTTGCACGCGGCACAGTGCTACCACCGCGACATCGCGCCGGACAACATCATGCTGCTCAAGGGCAGCGGCCGCCCCGTGCTGCTGGACTTCGGCGCGGCGCGGCGCGTGATCGGCGACATGACCCAGGCCTTGACGGTGATCCTGAAGCCCGGCTATGCACCGGTCGAGCAATATGCCGAAGTGGCGGCCTTGAAACAGGGGCCGTGGACGGATGTGTACGCGCTCGCCGCGGTCGTCTATTTCGCGATTCAAGGCAAGACGCCACCGCCGTCGGTCGGCAGGTTCATGAGCGACACGTATGTGCCGCTCGCCACGACGGCGGCCGGCCGCTATAGCGAGCGCTTCCTGCGCGCAATCGACCATGCGCTCGCGGTGCGCCCCGAACAGCGCCCGCAAAGCGTTCAGGCGCTGGCGAGCGAACTGGGCATTGCCATCGAATCGCCCGATGACGCGGACCAGCCGAACGAAACGACGCCGCCCGCTTCCGTCGAGGCAACCGGTACGCGTGCGCGAACGGTGGCGGCGACGACGGTCGCCCCGAAGCGCGACGAGTCGGACACGACGGCCGTTCGCACGGAAGGGGTCGGCAACCAACGGAAGCGGACAGGCCTGATCGCAGCCGGTGCCGTTTGCGTCGTGGCGCTCGCGGCGATCGGCGCGTGGCTGGCCACGCGCACACCACCAGCCGCGAGCACGGCTGTCACGGCAAGCACGCAGGCGCCTGGCACGGCGTCGCCGAAACCGGCCGAGAACGCTGCGCCGGCGCCGGGCAATGCCGCTCAAAGCCCGGCAGCCGTTGCTCCTGTCGTCCCTGTTGCTCCTGTCGTCCCTGTTGCTCCGGTCGTCCCTGTTGCGCCTGCCTCGCCTGCGATGGCTACAGCGCCTGCGACGCCGCCCGCATCGGCCGATATCCTCGCCGCGTACACACCCGCCAGCGAGCTCGAGCGAATCGTGACACTGGCCGATCCGTCGATTCACGTGACCGCCACACCGCGCAGCACGACCGCCACGATCGGCAAGGATCATCTGCAGTTCAAACTCGACAGCAACCGCGCAGGCTATGTGTATCTTTTCATGGTCGATCCGGACGGTCAGTACCTGCTGCTGTTTCCGAACGGACTCGATCGCAACAACCGGATCGCAGCCGGCCAGACGCTGTCGTTGCCGCGCGCCAGCTGGCCGATGATGGCGGGCAACCCGCCCGGCCCCAATCACTTCCTGACGCTGGTGTCGACGACGCCACGCGATTTTTCCGATGGTGGACTGAAGCCAATGGCACCGTTCCAGTCATTCCCCGCTGATGCGCAGCAGAAAGCGGCCGCGCGGCGCAGCCCGAGCTATTCACCGTTCGTGGGCAAGCCCCGTTGCCCGGCCGGCACAGCGGATTGCGCCGGCGCCTTCGGCGCCGCCACTTTCATCATCGATGCCGTCAAGCCGCCGGGCTAGCCGCGCGCGAGGTTCGCGATGGTCCGCAAGGAGGTCGCATGCAAAGGGCTCAGCTTCTCCTGCTTGCGCTGACAGCCACGCTCGCGGCTTGCGCGAGCAACACGCCCGCGACGAGTGTGATCGTCGGGGACGCGAGTCACACGGTGGTATCGCCGGTCGAGCAGACGGCGCCGACGGCGCAGATATCGTCACCCGCGCCGCCGGGGATGCCGGGTCCGGCGCCGGTTCAGGCAA
>DATAQT010000198.1:0-5339 GCA_036264535.1 Paraburkholderia sp.
TGAACGTCGACCTGCGCCAGCGCGCGTACCGGTCGATCGACGAGGTGCGCCTCGCGGTCGAACAGCTTGCCGCGCAAGGCTGCCGGGTCGTGGTCGGCGCCGGCATGGCCTGCGACCTGGCGCAGCAGGCCGGCATGGAAAGCGTGTTCCTGTACTCGCTCGCCGCGGTCGAGGAGGCGTTCGAGCGCTCGGTCGAACTCGCGCGCGTGAGCCGCCAGAAGGAGTCGAAGCGGGTGCGCCTGAACACGATCGTCGCGCACCTGCGCGACGGTGTCGCCGCGTTCGACGAAGCCGGCCAGCTCGAAGCCGTCAACCCCGCGATGCTCGAACTGCTCGGTTTGGGCGCCGCGCAGACACTCCCAAGGGACGACGAGGACACCCCCGCGCGGGTCGCGCGCGCGCTCGCACCGCTGTTGCGCGAGACGCGCGCCGCCGAGCAGCCGGTCGACGAACGCATCGAGCAGATCGACGGCCGCGCGCTGATCGTCAGTTGCGTGCCGATCGTCGAGCAGGGCGCGCGCGCCGGTTTCGTCGTGACCGCGCAGGACGCGCTCGTCGCGCAGCGGATCGACCGTTCGCTGCGCACCAGCCAGCGACCGAGGCATCTGGTCGCGCGGCACCGCCTCGACGACCTGACCGGCGATTCGGTGGCGCTCGAGCGCGTGCGCCGGCTCGCGCGCGCCGGCGCCGCGCACGACGCGACCGTGTTGCTGACCGGCGAAAGCGGCACCGGCAAGGAACTGGTCGCGCAGGGCATCCATAACGCGAGCCGGCGGCGCGGCAATCCGTTCGTCGCGTTCAACTGCGCGGCGCTGCCTGAGGGCTTGATCGAAAGCGAACTGTTCGGGCACGAGGAAGGGGCGTTCACCGGCGCGCGGCGCGGCGGCAAGCCGGGGCTATTCGAAAGCGCGCACACCGGCACGATCTTTCTCGATGAAATCGGCGAAATGCCGGCCGCCTTGCAAAGCCGGCTGTTGCGCGTGCTACAGGAGCGGGAAGTGATGAAGCTCGGCGCGGCCCGCGCGACGCCCGTCGACGTGCGCGTGATCGCCGCGACGCACCGCGACCTGCATGCGCTCGTCGAGCAGGGCGCGTTTCGCGCGGATCTGTATTTCCGATTAAATCTGCTTCAGATAAAATTGCCGCCGCTGCGCGAACGCCGCGCCGACATCGCGCCGCTGGCGCGGCATCTGCTGGACCGCAGCGCGCTGCAGTACGGCTTGTCGGCGGCGGCCCTGGAACGAGTGCTCACGTTTCTCGATCCGCTTTTTGCGGATTATGCGTGGCCCGGCAACGTCCGCGAGCTGGAAAATCTGCTGGCGCGCGCGGCGATTTATATCGGTGACTTGATCCGCGAGATGTCCGGGAACTCGCCCGCCGACACCTTGCCAGACTGGCAGGCAGTATTTCCCGAATTCACCCGGATCAGGCCGGCCGGGGTCGAGCGAATCGCAGAGGCACCCCAGGGGGGCTCCGCTGGCAGCACGGCCCCCCGCGTCACCCCCTCCCGCGAGGACGCGCTGCGCGCCCTCGAACAATCCGGCGGCAATCGCGCCGCCGCGAGCCGCGCGCTCGGCATCGGCCGAACCACGCTGTGGCGGCTTCTGAAGGGCTGAAACGCCCTACAAATCGACCCGATAGTTTGAACCGGCAAATTGAATAGGGTCAGACTATTGAAGTCATTAACACAATCCGCTTTACCTATTAAGCGCACTCTGACATACTGACTCCACTTTCCAACCACCCAGAAAGAGGATTCAGCAAATGCCGATCATCAACAGTCAAGTCAAACCGTTCAAGGCACAGGCTTACCACAATGGCGATTTCAAGACCGTCACGGAAGAAAGCCTGAAGGGCAAGTGGTCGGTTTTCGTGTTCTACCCGGCCGACTTCACGTTCGTGTGCCCGACCGAACTGGGTGACCTGGCCGATCGTTACGACGAGTTCAAGAAGATTGGCGTGGAAATCTACAGCGTCTCGACCGATACGCACTTCACGCACAAGGCTTGGCACGACACGTCGGACACGATCCAGAAGATCAAGTACCCGATGCTGGCTGATCCGACGCTCGCTATCTCGCGCAACTTCGACGTGCTGATCGAAGAGGAAGGCCTCGCGCTGCGCGGCACGTTCGTGATCAATCCGGAAGGCGAAATCAAGCTGTGCGAAATCCACGACAACGGCATCGGCCGTGACGCTGGCGAACTGCTGCGCAAGGTCCAGGCAGCGCAATACATCGCGAAGCATCCGGGTGAAGTGTGCCCCGCCAAGTGGACGCCGGGCGCAGAAACGCTGACCCCGTCGCTCGACCTGATCGGCAAGATCTAAGGTCCATGCAGCGCACGCTGCATTCGTAGTCTGCATTTGCCGGGACCCTCCCGGTGCATCAGCGCGCGAACCGCCTGATTCGGCGCTTCGCGCGTCCCCGGGCCGTACACGTCCTATCCGGATGCGTGCGGCGCCGGGCACCCACACTCCTCGTCACGGAATCGCCACGCCATGCTTGACGCCAATCTCAAGACTCAACTGAAGTCGTACCTCGAAAAAGTTAGCAGGCCTATTGAACTCGTCGCGTCGATCGACGACAGCGCGAAGTCCCAGGAGCTGCTGGCCCTGCTCACCGATATCGCGACGTTGTCGGAGCGCGTCACGGTGATCGAGCGTCGCGGCGACAGCGAGCGCAAGCCTTCGTTCTCGATTGGCGAAGCGGGCAAGGACACCGGCATCCGTTTCGCCGGCATTCCGATGGGGCATGAATTCACGTCGCTCGTCCTCGCGTTGCTGCAGGTCGGCGGCCATCCGGTCAAACTCGACGATGCGGTGATCGAACAGATCCGCAGTCTCGACGGCGACTATCAGTTCGAAACGTATTTCTCGCTGTCGTGCCAGAACTGCCCGGAAGTCGTGCAGGCGCTGAACGTAATGGCGTTGATCAATCCGCGCATCCGTCACGTCGCGATCGACGGCGCGCTGTTCCAGAACGAAGTCGAAGCGCGCCAGATCATGGCGGTACCGACGATGTTCCTGAACGGCGACGTGTTCGGCCAGGGCCGCAGCGGCGTGAAGGAAATTCTCGCCAAACTCGACACCAACGCTGGCGAGCGCGCCGCGCAGGAACTGGAGAACAAGCCGGTATTCGACACGCTGATCGTCGGCGGTGGCCCGGCGGGCGCGGCGGCGGCGATTTACTCGGCGCGCAAGGGTATTGCAACCGGCGTCGTGGCCGAGCGTTTCGGCGGCCAGGTGCTCGATACGCTGGCGATCGAAAACTTCGTCTCCGTGACGGAAACCGAAGGACCGAAGTTCGCGACCGCGCTCGAACAGCACGTGAAGACCTATGAGGTCGACATCATGGACGTGCAGCGCGCCGAAGCGCTGATTCCGGGGCGCATCAACGAAGTGCGTCTGGCCAATGGCGCGGTGCTGAAGGCGAAGACGATCATCCTCGCAACCGGCGCGCGTTGGCGCGAAATCAACGTGCCTGGCGAGCGCGAGTATCGCAATCATGGCGTGGCGTACTGCCCGCACTGCGACGGCCCGCTGTTCAAGGGCAAGCGCGTTGCGGTGATCGGCGGCGGCAACTCGGGCGTCGAGGCGGCGATCGACCTCGCGGGTCTCGTGCGTGAAGTGACGCTGCTCGAATTCGGCGCGACGCTGCGTGCCGACGAAGTCCTGCAACGCAAGCTGCGCAGCCTGCCGAACGTGACGGTCGTCACGCAGGCACAGACCACGGAAATCACCGGCGACGGCAAGAAGGTCGACGGTCTCGTCTACAAGGACCTCGCTTCGGGCGACGTGAGGAAGGTCGAGCTCGAAGGGGTGTTCGTGCAGATCGGTCTCGTGCCGAACACCGAATGGCTGAAGGGTACGGTCGAGTTGTCGAAGCATGGCGAGATCGTCGTCGATGCGCGCGGCGCGACGTCGGTGCCGGGCGTGTTCGCCGCCGGCGACGTGACCACGGTGCCGTTCAAGCAGATCGTGATCGCGGTGGGCGAGGGCGCGAAGGCATCGCTGTCGGCGTTCGATCATCTGATCCGCTCGAGCGCGGATGAAGAGATCGAGGTGGAAGCCGAAGCGGCGGTTTGAGCTTGATCGCGTAGTTGGTTGGTTGACGGCGGCCCGCGGGCCGCCGTTTCTGTTTGTACCGGCACCGCGAGGTCGCCCGATGACTGTGACCTGGCCGCAAAAAAGCCGCCCTCGCGGGCGGCTTCTCACATCTAAGGCAACGTTACCGTAACGCGCTGCGCACAACCATCAAGCCCACAGCGCCGACGTTTCGATATTGCGCAGATCGAACACGAGCACTTCCGCGTCGCGGCCTTGCGTGAACGTCAGCGCTTCTTCGCCACGCACCCGCGCGCCGTCACCCTCGCCAAGCTCGACGCCATTCACCGTGACGCTGCCGCGCGCCACCTGAACATAGGCATAGCGGTCGCTCGCGAGTTCGAGCCGCGCGGCTTCGTCGCCATTGAAAAGACCGGCATACACGCGCGCATCCTGTTGCAATTGCAGCGAACCGTTCGCACCGTCCGGCGATAGCACGAGCCGCAGCACGCCGCGCTTGTCGGCCGCGCCGAAGTGCCGTTGCTGATAGCGCGGCTTCGTGCCTTGCTGGGCCGGCGCGATCCAGATCTGCATGAAATGCACCGGCTCGCTCTTCGAATGGTTGAATTCGCTGTGCGCGACACCCGTGCCCGCGCTCATCAACTGGATGTCGCCGGGCACGATCACCGAGCCCGTGCCCATCGTGTCCTTGTGTTCGAGCGCGCCTTCGAGCACGTACGAAAAGATCTCCATGTCCCGATGCGGATGCTTGCCGAAGCCTTGCGCCGGCGCGACACGGTCGTCGTTGATCACGAGCAGGTCGGAGAAGCCGTTCTGCTTCGGATCGTGATAGTGCGCGAACGAAAACGTGTGACGCGAGCTGAGCCAGCCGTGTTCCGCGCGGCCACGTTGATTGGCGTGTCTGATTTCGAGCATGCTGACTCTCCTTGAGTTTTATCGTGCGATCCGGGCCAGATGTTTGGCTGCGATCCATGAATGACAGTGTAGGTCAATCCAGATGCTTATAATCTATAAGAAACCGGAAACACTGTCGCATTGGAGTGGACAATACGATGCAACTCGATGACATGCGGATCTTCGTCGCGACCGTCGACGCCCACAATTTCACCGCCGCGGCGAACCGGCTGTCGCTGTCGAAACAGTTCGTGAGCCGCCGCGTGATGGCGCTCGAGGAAGCGCTCGGCGTGCAACTGCTGATCCGCAACACGCGCAAGCTGGCGGTGACCGATCTCGGCCAGGAGTTCTACGAGCGCGCGAAGCGCATCCTCGGCGAG
>DATAQT010000208.1:0-33891 GCA_036264535.1 Paraburkholderia sp.
ACTGCTGGCGCGTTTTCGTGTACTCGACAGTGGCGTGATTGAGCGCGTCTAGCGCGCCGATCGCTTCCGCGCACAGCAGCAGCGTGCCGTAGTCGGCGATATGCTCGAGAGCTGCCGCACCCGCGTGTTCGCCGGCGAGCCGACGCGCGGGCGTGCCGTTGAATACGAGCGTCGCGGCGCGTTGGCCGTCGATCGTGCGGTAATCGGTGACCTTGACGCCGGCCGCGTGATGCGCGACGACAAAAAGCGCGATCTCGTCATCGAGGCGCGCTGGCACGATCCAGTAGTCCGCCTGTGCGCCGTGCAGCACGACCGATTTGGTGCCGCTCAGCGTGTGCTGCGCGCCCTGTCCGCTCGCGGTCGTCGTGACGTCGAAGAGATCGTAGCGGGCCAGTGGCTCGTGAAACGCCACGGCCAGTTTGGCTTCGCCCTGGGCTGCCCGTTCGAGCAGCGCGGCATCTTCGCCGTCGCCGGTGCCGGCAATGCGCAGCGCTTCGATGCCGACCGCGGTCGCCCAATACGGCTCGACGACGAGCGCGCGGCCAAGCTCCTGCATGACCACGAGCATGTCGATCGGACCGCCGTTGAAGCCGCCCTGCGCTTCGGGCACCGGCAATGCTGTCAGACCCAGCTCGGTGAACGCCGCCCAGTGCGCAGCGGATACGCCCGCCTCCGAGCGCACGATCTCCTGGCGCGCCTCGAAGCCGTAGCTCTTCTCGAGATAGCGGCGCAGCGCATCGGCAAATTGCTGTTGTTCGTCGTTAAAAGTGAAGTCCATGCGCCGCTCCTCAAAGTCCGAGAATCATCTGCGCGATGATGTTCTTTTGAATTTCGTTTGAGCCGCCGTAAATCGACGTCTTGCGGAAGTTGAAGTAGTACGCGGAGAGCGGCGCGGCGTCGTCGTCGCCGGCGAGACTGTGCTCGTGTTCGCCTTCGAGGAACGGCACGTCGAACGGTGCGGCAAGCGGCCCGATCGCTTCGAACATCAATTCGGTCAGCCCCTGCTGCACTTCCGTACCCTTGATCTTCAGCATCGACGCTTCCGGGCCCGGACCGCGACCGCCCGTCTCGTTCGCCACCACGCGCTGCACGGTGACTTCGAGCGCCATCAACTCGATCTCGAGACTCGCGACCTTCGCGGCAAACACCGGATCGTGCAGCAGCGGCTTGCCGTTCTTTTTCTGGTTCAGCGCAAGGCGCTTCAGGAATACGAGTTCGCGCTTTGACGCGCCGACTCGCGCAATGCCGGTACGCTCGTGCCCGAGCAGGTATTTCGCATACGTCCAGCCGCGGTTTTCTTCACCGACCAGATTGTCGACCGGTACTTTGACGTCCTCGAAGAACACTTCGTTGACTTCGTGATCTTCGTCGAGCGTGATGATCGGCCGCACCGTGATACCTGGCGTTTTCATGTCGATCAGCAGGAACGAGATGCCCTCCTGCTTTTTGGCGCCGCTGTCGGTGCGCACGAGGCAGAACATCATGTCGGCGTACTGGCCGAGCGTGGTCCAGGTTTTCTGACCGTTGACCACGTAATGATCACCGACGCGCTCGGCGCGAGTGCGCAGCGACGCGAGGTCGGAGCCCGACCCCGGCTCCGAATAGCCCTGACACCACCAGTCCGTGCCATCGAGAATACGCGGCAGATAGTGGCGCTTCTGCGCCTCGTTGCCGTACTTCATCAACACGGGCGCGACCATCGACACACCGAAAGGCAGCACGGAAGGTGCGCCGATACGCGCGCACTCCTCTTCCCAGATATGCCGTTGCGTCGCGTCCCAGCCGGGACCACCGTATTCGCGCGTCCACGCGACCGCCGACCAGCCTCGCGTACCGAGCAATTTGTGCCAGCTTGCGAAGTCTTCGCGGGAAAGGCGTTTGTGATTGAGAACCTTGTCGCTCAGCTCACGAGGCAGATTCGCTTCGAGCCAGGCACGGATGTCGACGCGGAACGCGTCTTCAGCGGGGGAGTAGTCCAGATTCATGCGTAGTGTCTCCTGGCCGCCACCATCCGGCCGCCTGGAGCCACCGCACTATTGCAGAGGTTCCTTCAGCGCAGCCGGGACCGGCAGCGGCATCACTTCGATGCCTTCCTCGACCAAGGCACGCGCATCCTCCGGTGTCGTCACACCGCGAATGCTGCGCGCGGGCGCTTCGTTGTAGTGAATGCGCCGCGCTTCCTCGGCGAAGCGGTCGCCCACGTTCTCAGTCTTCTCCAGTACCTCGCGCAGCGCCCGCATCATCTGCGCCTGCGCTTGTTCCACGCCGGCCGGCGCCTTTGAGTCGGTCGCGCCCGACAGATTCAGACGCGGCGCCGACGGCAAACGGCTCACCTCGTTCGCACCGCAGATCGGACATTCGACGAGCTTGCGGGACTGCTGCGACTCGAAGTCATCAGCCGAAGCGAACCAGCCTTCGAACCGATGGCCATGCGGACACTGTAAATCGAGGACCTTCATGTGGAATCAGGGCTTGCGTGCCAGTTTAGCGCAAAACGGAAATTTGTGAACGGTCGTTCGTAAAAATCCAGGGTCGAGGCGGAGGCGCCAGATGCTGCAAGCGAATCTGACGCGGGTGCGCGATTTTAACGCTTTACGGCACGCGCTGCCGAAGGCCGCCGGACGCGTAAGCCGCAGCGCACGTGCTCCGTTCTTCAGCCCGTTTCCGGCCCGCTGCTACGCCACGAGATTTTCGAGTTGGCGGCTCACGCGCGGTTCAATCTGCCGGGCCTCCTTCGTCAGATTGATCTGCTTCGCCAGTTTCGCCACATCTGCCACACCGGTCTTCATCTCGTACCCGCCGCGCGCTGTCAGCCATTCGAGCACGTCAGCGAGATGCCACACCGACGCGCTGCCTTCGTGGACCGGCGGCGGGAAGTCAATGGCGTGGTTCAGCATCAGCTTGCGCATGTTTTGCCGCGACACGCCGGCGAACTCGGCCACGTCGGTCAGCCCCACGAAGTCGGGTCCCGCTTCGATCAGCCGCGCGGACGGCACCGCGCGTTTTACGTCCTTGAGCGCGCTGGCGACTGCCTCGAATGCACTCGTGCCTTCGCGGGTGAAAAGCAGGCCGAGGCGGCCCGGTTGCCCGACGCCGACCGTGGCGTCGTCGCACCCCGCCTCGCCCAGGCGCTCGACGGTGGCGTCCGCATCGCAATCGTCCGCGTCGAGGCGGTATTTCAACGTGAACACATATTCCATACGTTACTCCTGTCCTGGTTTAGCCCAGGTTTCTGCGATTCCTGTTTAATGCCTACGAGCCCACGAGCGTGGGGCCGTGCAGTTGTCGACGATGCGCCGCAAATGCCTGGCATGATTGCCGGGGTTCTTCGGCGTACTCCAGACGCTCGATATACAGAACTCTCCGCAACGACACTCGCGGTCTCTGTACGGACAATAGATTTTTCCCCACGCGTGACCTTTTCCGCCGTCCTGAACGCGCCAGCCTTGCTGCTCCGCGTACGCCAATGCGGCTTCGATCTCTTTCTTCGCGTGCCTCTCTCGAACCATCGACACCTCCAATGTAAGGGACCCACTTCAGGTTGTCAATCGACAACTTACGATGAACGTGAAATCAGATTGCTCCAACGCGGATCGTTAGTTATCCACATCACGATCGACGATAGACCGGGCGATCGAAAGATTCATACTAGCCGGCCGCCGGCGCCGCGACGAGCCAGCCGGATGGCATAGGAACCAGCTTATTTCTGAGGCAGAAAGAAACCGCAAACCCAATGACAAAACCCCTGCCAGTCATCGACCAACAGGGGCTTCATTAAGCGGCAACGCGGATCAGCTATCCGGCAGAAGCGAACTTATGCCGCTGCGGAGGCCTCCATCGGCCACGTGCCCGACAGAACTTTCTCGAGCCAGAATGTACCGATGATCGTCTTCACATCGGTGATCTTGCCCGTGCGCACCCACTCGGACACCTGGTCCACGGTTGCCGTGAAAAGCTCAAGAAACTCGCCTTCATCGAGCTTGCGCTCGCCCGCGGTCAAGCCGCGCGCAAGATAGATATCGATGAATTCGGTCGAATAAGAAATGATCGGGTGAATCCGAGTCAGGTACACGTACTCGCGTGCGGTATAGCCGGTTTCCTCGCGCAGTTCGCGCACCGCGCAGGCCAGCGCCCCCTCGTTCGGGTCGAGCTTGCCGGCCGGATATTCGACCATCACCTTGCCCATCGGATAGCGATACTGGCTTTCGAGCAGCACGCGGCCGTCATCGAATAAGGGGATCACCATGACGGCGCCCGGATGCTGAACGTATTCGCGCGTCGCGTGTTTGCCATCCGGCAGTCGCACGGTATCGTACTTGACCGTCATGAACGGTCCTTGATGGACCGTCTTGCTGTCGATACAAGTCTCGGTTAGCGCGGCATCGTGATTGGGAAGTTCAGCCATGTGCGGACCTCAGAACAGCCAGGCGCGCGCGACGGCGGGACGCCGTCAGCGGCGTTTGACGAGATATTGGAAGGTAAAGCCCGGGAAGGCGAACACGACGAACAGCGCGAACGTGATCGCATAGAACTGCCAGCCCTGCTCGAAGCGGTTTCCCGCGCGCGCCTCGAGCAGAAAGCCCAACGTGCCGACCACGAAATACAGCACGATCAATTCGGCAATCCGGAGCCAGGCGCTTTTCTTCGCCGCTTTCAAAGGCACAGCGGCGAAGAGGCGCTGATTCAGGAACGGCAGGTTGGCGCCGACCAGCGCCAACAGCACGATAAACCAGCCTGCAGCGGACATCAGAGCAGCAGCGTGTGCTGCATGGCCTGCAGACAGGCGCGCAACAGCGGATCCGGCACGATACCGAGCACCAGCACGGCCACACCATTGAGCGCGAGCAACGCGCGCGTGCTCGTGTCTGCCAGGATCGGCGACTTGTCTTGCGGCTCGTCGAAGTACATCAGCTTGACGATACGCAGGTAGTAGAACGCGCCGAACAGCGACGTGATCACGGCGAGCACGGTGAGCCAGGTCAGGCCCGCGTTCATCGTCGCCTGCAGCACGGCGAGCTTCGCGTAGAAGCCGACTGCGGGCGGAATGCCCGCGAGCGAGAACATCATGATCATCATCACGAACGCGAATACCGGGCTGCGCTGGTTGAGGCCTTTGAAGTCTTCGAGCGTGTCCGCCTCGAAGTCGCGGCGCGCGAGCAGCATGATGACGCCGAAGGTGCCGAGCGTCGTGATCAGGTAGACGATGCTGTAGAACATCGCCGAGCCGTACGCGCTCGCGGCGCCCGTGGTCTTCTGATCGACCACGCCGGCGAGCAGGCCGAGCAGCACGAAGCCCATGTTGGAGATCGCCGAGTACGCGAGCATCCGCTTGACGTTGCGCTGCACGATACCGGTGATGTTGCCGACGATCAGCGACAGCGCCGCCAGAATCACCAGCATCTGTTGCCATTCGACCGCGAGCGGCAGCAGGCCCATCACGAGGAAACGAAGACCCCATGCGAATGCCGCGACCTTCGGACCACCGCCGACAATAAGCGTCATCGCCGTCGGTGCGCCCTGGTAGACGTCAGGCACCCACATATGGAATGGCACCGCACCCATCTTGAACGCCACGCCGGCCACGATGAAGATCACGCCGAACAGCAGCACGGTCGGATCGTAGTGGCTCGTGCCGATTGCCTTGAACACTTCGTTCAGGTCGAGCGAGCCAGTCGCGCCGTACAGCATCGAGATACCGTAAAGCAGGAAACCGGAAGCCAGCGCGCCGAGCACGTAGTACTTCATCGCCGCTTCGTTCGACGACGCCACGTCGCGACGCAGCGCGATCAGCGCGTACAGCGACAGCGACATCAGTTCCAGACCGAGGTACAGCGTCAGGAAGTTGTTGCCCGAGATCATCACGATCTGGCCGAGCAGCGAGAACATACCGAGCAGGAAGAAGTCGCCGCGGAACAGGCTACGGTCTTCCAGGTAGCGACGCGAATAAACGATCGACACCGCATAGCCGAGCGACACCACCGCCTTCATCACGTTGGCGAACGGATCGACGACGTACATGTGATCGAAGAAGTAATGCACTTGCGGGTCGAACGCATTCATCGCGAACCAGATCCCGGCGACCAGCGACGAGAAGAATGCGATGAAATATGTGGTACGGCGACCGTCCTGGCCGACGAACGTGTCGTTGAGCCACGCGATCACAACGGCGAACATCACCAGTGCGTCGGGCAACAGAGCAGTCATAGGGGCGTTTTGCATGGTCTTAAATTCCTCCGCTCGACGTTACTGAGGCAACGGCAGCTTCGATTGAGCAACGTGGGAGAGGAGGTTTTCCACGGATACGTGCATCACATCGGTAAAGGGCTTCGGGTACAGGCCCATGAACAGCGTCAGTGCGGCGAGCACTGCCAGCATGAAAAATTCGCGACGGCCGATGTCGAGCAGGCTCTTCACGTGGTCGTTCGCGACCGCGCCGAAGTAGACGCGCTTGTACATCCACAGTGTGTAGGCCGCGCCGAGAATCAGCGTGACTGCCGCGCCACTCGCGATCCAGAAGTTGTACTGGACGGAGGCCAGAATCACCATGAACTCGCCGACGAAACCGGAAGTGCCCGGCAAGCCGCAATTCGCCATCGCGAACAGCATGACGAAAGCCGCGAACTTCGGCATCACGTTGACGACGCCACCGTAATCAGCGATCTGACGCGAGTGCATGCGGTCGTACAACACGCCGATGCACAGGAACATCGCGCCCGACACGAAGCCGTGCGAGATCATCTGCACGATCGCGCCTTCCGCGCCGAGCTGATTGAAGATGAAGAAGCCGAGCGTGACGAAGCCCATGTGCGCGATCGACGAATACGCGACCAGCTTCTTCATGTCGGCCTGCACCATCGCGACGAGCCCGATGTAGATCACCGCGATCAGCGACAGCGTGATGACGACCGGAGCAAGGAAATGGCTCGCGTCCGGCGTGATCGGCAGCGAGAAGCGCAGGAAACCGTATGCACCGAGCTTCAGCATGATCGCGGCCAGCACGACCGAGCCGCCCGTCGGCGCTTCCACGTGCGCGTCGGGCAACCACGTGTGCACCGGCCACATCGGCACCTTGACCGCGAAGGCCAGGAAGAACGCGATAAACAGCAGCACCTGTGGCGTCATCGCGATCTGCGCGTGCTGCCACGTCGCGAGGTCGAACGTGCCGGTTTCGTTGTACAGATAGATCAGCGCGACCAGCATCAGCAGCGAGCCCATCAGCGTGTACAGGAAGAACTTGAACGCCGCATACACGCGGTTCGCCCCGCCCCACACGCCGATGATGATGTACATCGGGATCAGCGTCGCTTCGAAGAACACGTAGAACAGCATGCCATCGGCCGAACTGAACACGCCGACCATGATGCCCGACAGGATCAGGAATGCCGCGAAGTACTGGCCGACGTTCTTCGTGATCACTTCCCACCCGGCGATCACGACGATCACCGTGATCAACGCGGTCAACACGACGAACCACATCGAAATACCGTCCACGCCGAGGTGGTACATGATGTGGAAGCGCTCGATCCAGTTCGCCTGCTCGACGAACTGCAGGTCGGCTGTGCTCGAATCGAAACTGGTGATCAGCGGCAGCGTGACGAGGAAGCTTAGAACCGAGCCGATCAGCGCGATCCAGCGCGCCGGGGCGGGGTTCTCGTCGCTGCCGATCGCGAGGACCAGCAGGCCGAAGAGGATCGGCAACCAGATCGCGATGCTGAGAATCGGGTAAGCGTGCATGAGTGTCCCCTCGCCTTATTTGCCGCCGAGCGTTACAAACAGGGTCAGGAGCCCCAGCATGCCGAGAATCATGGCGAACGCGTAGTGGTAGATGTAACCGGATTGGAGGAAGCGGATCACGCTAGCAAACCAGCCGATAAAGCGTGCGCTGCCGTTGACGATGCCGTCGATCACGACCACGTCACCTTCCTTCCACAGACCCCGGCCGATGGCCACCGCGCCCCGCGCAAACACGACTTCGTTGATCTTGTCCATGTAGTACTTGTTATCGAGCAACGTGTAGATCGGGCCGAATGCGCGCTTGATGACAGCGGGCAGATCCGGACGGACCAGATACAGGAACCATGCGACCAGCACACCGGCGAGCGCGAGCCACACCGGCAGGCCCGACACCGAATGCAGACCCATCGACGCCCAGCCCTGGAACTCTTCGGCCATCTCATGCAGCGCCGGATGGTTCTCGCTGATGTAAATCACCTTGTCGAACGCGACGCCGTGCTGGAAGAAGTCGCCGTACAGCATCGGACCGACGCCGATCGCGCCGATCACGATCGACGGAATTGCCAGCAGCACCAGCGGCACCCACACGACCCACGGCGTTTCATGCGGCTCGTGCGCGTGGTCGTCGTGACCATGACCATGATCGTCGTGGCCGTGCGCGTCATGTGCATGCGCATGCGACGCGGCTTCGGCGCCCATCGGCGATTCCGGGTGCTTCGGACCGCGGAAGCGCTCTTCGCCGTGGAACACCATGAAGTACATACGGAACGAGTACAGCGCCGTCACGAACACGCTTGCGACCACCGCGAAGTACGCGAAACCCGAGCCCGGCAGATGCGACAGCTTCACCGCGTCGATGATCGAGTCTTTCGAGTAGAAGCCAGAGAAGAACGGCGTGCCGATCAGCGCGAGCGAACCGACCAGCGACGTGATCCACGTGATCGGCATGTACTTGCGCAGGCCGCCCATGTTGCGCATGTCCTGATCGTGATGCATGCCGATGATCACCGAACCCGCGCCGAGGAACAGCAGCGCCTTGAAGAACGCGTGCGTCATCAGGTGGAACACGGCAACCGAATATGCCGACGCACCGAGCGCGACCGTCATGTAACCGAGTTGCGACAGCGTGGAATAAGCGACCACACGCTTGATGTCGTTCTGGACGATCCCGAGGAAGCCCATGAACAGCGCGGTAATCGCACCAATCACCATGACGAACGACAGCGCCGTATCCGACAGTTCGAACAGCGGCGACATGCGCGTGACCATGAAGATACCGGCCGTCACCATGGTTGCCGCGTGAATCAGTGCCGAAATCGGTGTCGGGCCTTCCATCGAATCAGGCAGCCAGACGTGCAGCGGGAACTGCGCCGACTTACCCATCGCGCCAATGAACAGGCAAATGCAGGCGACCGTCAGCAGGCCCCAGTCGGTACCCGGAAAACTCAGCGCCGCGAGTTCCGTGCGCTTCGCGAAGACTTCGCCGTAGTTCATCGAACCAGCGAACGCGAACAGCAGACCGATACCGAGCAGGAAACCGAAGTCGCCGACGCGGTTCACGATGAACGCCTTCATGTTCGCGTAGATCGCGCTCTCACGCTTGAAGTAGAAGCCGATCAGCAGGTACGACACGAGACCCACCGCTTCCCAGCCGAAGAACAGCTGCAGGAAGTTGTTGCTCATCACGAGCATCAACATCGAGAACGTGAACAGCGAGATGTACGAAAAGAAGCGCTGGTAGCCGTCGTCGTCGGCCATGTAGCCGATCGTGTAGATGTGCACCATCAACGACACGAAGTTCACCACGCAGATCATCATCGCGGTCAGCGAGTCGACCAGGAAACCGACTTCGAGCTGCGTCTTGCCGATCGACATCCATTGATAAACGGTCGCGTTGAAGCTCGCGCCGTTCATCACCTGGAAGAAGACCATGAGCGACAGGACGAACGAAACCGCGACGCCGAGGATCGTGACCGAATGCGCACCCGCCCGCCCTACCGCCTTGCCGAACAGCCCTGCAACCAGAGAACCGGCGAGCGGCGCCAGCGGAATTGCCAACAGCAGGTTTTCATTGAGTATCGTGGACATAACCGCTTTTCCTGAAATTAACCTTTGAGCTGATCGAGATCCTCGACATTGATCGTGTCGAGACTACGGAACAGGGTCACCAGAATTGCGAGACCGATCGCCGCTTCGGCTGCCGCAACCGTGAGCACGAAGAAGACGAAAATCTGGCCGTGCACGTCGCCCAGGTAGTGCGAGAACGCGACGAAATTGGTGTTCACCGCGAGCAGCATCAGTTCGATCGCCATCAGGATGATGATGACGTTGCGGCGGTTCAGGAAAATGCCGACGATGCTGATCGCAAACAGGATCGCGCCGAGGACAAGGTAATGGGCAAGGGTCAACATGATTTCTATCTCCTGTCCGCTCAGCTGTTCTTGGCAGGTGCCGAGTCGGCTGCGGCTGCCGCTGCCGCGGCAGCCGCTTCTTCCGCCGCGATGGTCGCGGCGGTTTTCTCTGACGGCATCTTCACGACGCGCACGCGGTCCTGGGCACGCACCTTGACCTTGGCGCTGACGTTCTGACGCTTGCTGTCCTTCTTGTGGCTCGTGGTCAGCGCGATCGCCGCGATGATGGCCACCAGCAGAATCAGGCCCGCGATTTCGAACGCGAAGATGTAGTCGGTATAGATGATCTTGCCGATCAGGCGCGTGTTCGACCAGTCGCCCATGCCGGCGGCGGCCGCGGCCGTGTCGTGCAGCGCGGTGGCGGTCGCGCCATAGCCGTGCCACAGGATCAGCGCGGTTTCGACCACAATGATCGCGCCGACCGCCGAGGCCATCGGCACGAAACGCTTGAAGTCCTTGCGCAGCACGTCGACATTGATGTCCAGCATCATCACGACGAACAGGAACAGCACCATCACCGCGCCGACGTAGACCAGCACCAGCAGGATCGCGAGGAACTCGGCCTCCAGCAGCATCCAGATCGCGGCTGCGTTGAAGAACGCCAGCACCAGAAACAGTGCGGACGACACCGGGTTGCGCGAGGTGATCACCTTCAGCCCTGAAACCACCAGGAGCAGCGCGAAGATGTAGAACAGTACGGTCGTGAATTCCATGATTACCGGTTCATCGTTAGGCCATCGTCAGGCATTGTTCTTTGGCACGCGTGGTTGGCAAAAGCGGACTAAACCGCCAGAACCGCCACACAGGTGCGCCGTGTCGCGGCGTTCAGGCCGCGGCGCTCGGCCCGGCAGCAGGCCGTGTTACTGCTTTTACTACCGCCATTACTGCATCAGCGGGAAAGCGCTTCAACGATACGGTGCGTCGGCTGCCTTGTTGGCGGCGATCTCCGCTTCGTAGCGATCGCCAACGGCCAGCAGCATATCCTTCGTGAAGTACAGGTCGCCGCGCTTCTCGCCGTGATACTCGAGAATGTGCGTCTCGACGATCGAGTCGACCGGGCAGCTCTCTTCGCAGAAACCGCAGAAGATGCACTTGGTCAGGTCGATGTCGTAGCGCGTCGTGCGGCGCGTGTTGTCCGCCCGCGTTTCCGATTCGATCGTGATTGCGAGCGCCGGGCACACTGCTTCGCACAGCTTGCACGCGATGCAGCGCTCTTCACCGTTCTCATAGCGGCGCAGCGCATGCAGACCGCGAAAACGCGGCGAGATCGGGGTCTTTTCTTCGGGGAACTGGACGGTGACCTTGCGCTGGAACGTGTAGCGTCCGGTCAGCGCGAGGCCTTTCAGCAGTTCCGTGAGGAAGAAAGTCTTGAAGAAGTTTTGGATTGCGGTCATAGGTTCGTCCGCCCTTTATTTCCAGATGTTCAACGGCGACATGATCCAGAAGCCGACCACCACGAGCCACACCACGCAGACCGGAATAAAGACCTTCCAGCCGAGACGCATGATCTGGTCATAGCGGTAGCGCGGGAACGTGGCACGCGCCCAGATGAACACCGACAACAGCAAGAAAACCTTGGCGACGAGCCAGACGATGCCCGGGATGAACGACAGGAAGCCGAACGGTGCGCTCCAGCCGCCAAGGAACAGTGTTGCAGCCAATGCCGAGATGACGATCATGTTGATGTACTCGGCGAGGAAGAACAGCGCGAACGCCATACCCGAGTAATCGATCATGTGGCCCGCGACGATTTCCGATTCGCCTTCCACCACGTCGAACGGGTGACGGTTCGTTTCGGCGATGCCCGAGATGAAGTACACGACGAACATCGGCAGGAGCGGCAGCCAGTTCCACGACAGGAAGTTCAGGCCGTGCGACGCGAAGAAGCCCTGCTCCTGCGAGCCGACGATGCCCGACAGATTCAACGTGCCGGCCGTCATCAGCACGACCACCAGCGCAAAGCCCATCGAGATTTCGTACGAAACCATCTGCGCCGCGGCACGCATCGCGCCGAGGAACGCGTATTTCGAGTTCGACGCCCAGCCGGCCAGAATCACGCCATACACGCCGATCGACGAGATCGCCATCGCGTACAGCAGGCCCGCGTTGATGTCGCCGAGCACCGCGCCCGCCTGGAACGGAATCACCGCCCAGACCGCGAAAGCCGGCACCACCACCATGATCGGCGCGATGAGGTAGATCCAGCGGCTCGCCTGAGCCGGCTGGATCACTTCCTTGAGAAGCAGCTTCAGCACGTCGGCGATCGGCTGCAAGAGGCCGGCGGGGCCAACGCGGTTCGGACCGAGACGCACGTGCATCCAGCCGATCAGCTTACGCTCCCACAGGATCAGGTAAGCGACGCACAGCAGAATCGCGACGGCCACCACCAGGATGCGCACGAGCGCCCACACCGTGGGCCATGCCACACCGAGAAGCTGGGCGCCGCCCGAGTTGATCGTATCGAACAAGCTCATTTACGCCTTCTCCACCACCAGTTCACCGAACAGGCTGCCCAGCGCTGCACCGGCAGGCGTAGCCGCCGATACGCGGACGACCGTCTCCGCAAGATTCGCGTCGCGCACGGCCGGCAACTGCACCGCTTGCTCGCCCTGACGAACGCGCACCGCGTCGCCCTCTGTCAATCCCAGTTTGTCGAACAACGCAGCCGGCAGACCGACCGAGTTCGCCGTACGGGCCGCCGCGGTCAGATGCAGCGACTCCGCGCGACGCACCAGCGCGTCGGCATGATAGATCGGCACGTTCGCGAGACGCTCGAACTTGCCTTCCGGCGCCTTCATGGCCTTGCCGCGCGTCACGGCGGCACCGGTGCGGTTCGACAGACGCGAACTCAAGTCGCCGTCGCCGAGCGCAGCCGTGCGCACGTCTTCGACCGTGTCATATTCGAAGCCCGGCGCGCCGAGCAGGCTGCCTAGCACGCGCAACACCTTCCAGGCCGGACGCGTGTCGCCAAGCGGACGCACGACCCCGTTGAACGCCTGCACCGTGCCTTCCGCGTTGACGAACGCACCGCCCGTTTCGCTGAACGGCGCGATCGGCAGCAGCACGTCGGCGTAGTCGGCGCCCGTCTGGAACGGCGACATCACGACGACCATCTCGGCCTGCTTCAGCGCGGCAAGCGCCTGCGCCGGATTGGCCGTGTCGAATTCCGGCTCGAGGTTCAGCAGCAGATAGCCCTTGCGCGGCTGCTCGAACACTTCGCGCGCGTTCAGACCACTTTCGCCCGGCAGTGCGTTCACGAGGTGCGCACCGACCGTGTTGGCCGCTTCGGTCAGGAAACCGAGCGTAGCGCCGGTCGCCTCGGCAATCCATTGCGCCGCGGCGTGGATCGCCGCAAAGTCCGGGTGACGGACCGAGTCGTTGCCGAGCAGCACGACGCGATGCTGGCCTGTGGTCAACGATTTCGCGATCTGCTTGTGCGCGTCGGTCGGCTGCGTGCCCGCGAATGCTTCCGGCAGCGCGACGCCCTTCGCTTCGCCCACTGCGCCGGCGATGCCCGCGAGCGTGTCGAGCCATGCCGACGGCGCTGCAACCACGCGTCGCGCCTGCGGGATCAAGGCGTCGTCGTTGGTGGCCTGGATCAGCGTGAGCGCCGAGCCGCCACGTGCAACCTGGCGCAGACGCGCAGCGAACAACGGATGATCGCGACGCAGATCCGAACCGATCACGAGCGCGGCATCGACGTTCGACAAGTCTGCGATCGTGCTGCCAAGCCACGGCGCGCCGGTAACGGGCGCCGAGAAATCCGACTGACGCAGACGGAAGTCAACGTTCGGCGTGCCGACCGCTTGTGCGAACTGCTTCAACAGGAACAGTTCCTCGACCGTGCTATGCGCGCTCGACAGCGCCGCCAGCGCGTCCGCGCCGTGGTCGCCCTTGATGCCCTTCAGACCCTTGACCACGTATTCGAGCGCGGTCTGCCAGTCCGTTTCGACCCACTTGCCGCCCTGCTTGAGCATCGGTTTGGTCAAACGCTCGGGGCTGTTGAGGCCTTCGTACGAGAAGCGGTCCTTGTCCGAAATCCAGCACTCGTTGATCGCTTCGTTTTCGAACGGCAGAACGCGCATCACGCGACTGTTCTTCACCTGCACGATGAGATTCGCACCGACGGAGTCGTGCGGGCTCACCGACCTGCGGCGCGACAGCTCCCACGTGCGGGCGCTGTAGCGAAACGGCTTGCTCGTGAGTGCGCCGACCGGGCACAGGTCGATCATGTTGCCCGACAGCTCGGAGTCGACCGTCTTGCCGACGAACGACGTGATTTCCGAATGCTCGCCGCGGCCCAGCATGCCGAGCTCCATCACGCCGGCGATTTCCTGGCCGAAGCGGACACAACGCGTGCAGTGGATACAACGCGACATCTCTTCCATCGAGATCAGCGGGCCGACGTTCTTGTGGAACACCACGCGCTTTTCCTCGCTATAGCGCGAGGACGACTTGCCGTAACCCACAGCCAGATCCTGCAACTGGCATTCGCCGCCCTGGTCGCAGATCGGGCAATCGAGCGGATGGTTGATCAGCAGAAATTCCATCACGGCTTGCTGGCCCTTCACCGCCTTGTCCGACTTGGTGCGCACGATCATGCCGGCCGACACCGGGGTCGCGCACGCGGGCACGGCCTTCGGAATCTTTTCGACATCGACCAGACACATCCGGCAATTGGCCGCAATCGACAGCTTCTTGTGATAGCAGAAGTGAGGAATGTAGGTGTCGACCTTATGCGCAGCCTGGATCACCATGCTGCCTTCAGGCACCTCGACTTTCTTGCCGTCTATTTCCAGTTCAACCATGATGGTCAATCTTCCTTAACCTGTTACCGCTCAATCGTTCGCCTGTTCATCGCCCGCCTCAGGCGATGAATCCTGCGGTTGAGGTGTTCGTCTGGTGGTTATTCGTCAGCCAAACCTGTCAGCCCGACTCAGGCTGCCACGGTTTCGGGCGCCGCCGCCGTGCCGGCATGCCCGCCGACAAGGCAATGCTTGTGGGCGACGTGGTATTCGAATTCGTCCCAGAAGTGCTTGAGCATGCCCCGGACCGGCATGGCCGCCGCGTCGCCGAGCGCGCAAATCGTGCGGCCCATGATGTTCTCCGCGACGGAGTTCAGCAGATCCAGATCTTCCTGGCGGCCGAGACCATGTTCGATACGATGCACGACACGGTACAGCCAGCCAGTGCCTTCACGGCAAGGTGTGCATTGACCGCACGACTCTTCGTAATAGAAGTACGACAGACGCAGCAGCGAGCGCACCATGCAGCGCGTCTCGTCCATCACGATCACCGCGCCCGAGCCGAGCATCGAGCCAGCCTTCGCGATCGAGTCGTAATCCATGTCGGTGTGCATCATCATGTCGCCCGGAATCACCGGCGCCGACGAACCGCCAGGAATCACGGCCTTGATCTTCCTGCCGCCGCGCATGCCGCCGGCCAGTTCCATCAGCGTCGCGAACGGCGTGCCGAGCGGAATTTCGTAATTGCCCGGACGCTCGACGTCACCCGACACCGAAAAAATCTTCGTGCCGCCATTGTTCGGCTTACCGATTTCGAGGTAATTCTGCGGGCCAATGGCGAGCAGGAACGGCACCGCCGCGAACGTTTCGGTGTTGTTGATCGTGGTCGGCTTGCCGTACACGCCAAAGCTCGCCGGGAATGGCGGCTTGAAGCGCGGCTGGCCCTTCTTCCCCTCGATCGATTCGAGCAGCGCGGTTTCCTCGCCGCAGATATACGCGCCGAAACCGTGGTGCGCATGCAGCTGGAACGAGAAGCCCGAGCCCATGATGTTGTCGCCGAGAAACCCGGCGCGGCGAGCTTCGTCCAACGCTTCTTCGAAGCGCTTATAGACTTCCCAGATTTCGCCGTGAATGTAGTTGTAGCCGACCGTGATGCCCATCGCGTACGCGCCGATCGCCATACCTTCGATCAGCGCATGCGGATTGAAGCGCAGGATATCGCGGTCCTTGAACGTACCCGGCTCGCCCTCGTCCGAGTTGCAGACGAGGTACTTCTGGCCCGGGAACTGACGCGGCATGAAGCTCCACTTCAGACCGGTCGGGAAGCCCGCGCCGCCGCGGCCGCGCAGACCCGACGCCTTGACGTCGGCGATCACCTGCTCGGGCGCGATCTTTTCTTCCAGGATGCGACGCAGTTGCGCGTAACCGCCGCGCGCCACGTAGTCTTCGAGATGCCAGTTGTCGCCGTTCAGGCCGGCGAGAATCAGCGGTTTGATGTGACGATCGTGTAATGACGTCATTTCGAAAGCTCCTCGAGCAGCTGGTCGATCTTCTCGCGGCTCATGAAGCTGCACATGCGATGGTTGTTCACCAGCATCACCGGCGCGTCGCCGCACGAACCCATGCACTCCCCTTCTTTCAGGGAGAACTTGCCATCGGGCGTGGTTTCGCCGAAGTCGATCCCGAGCTTCTGCTTCAGATATTCGGCGGCGCTTTCGGAACCGCCGTCCGGGCCGAGCTGGCACGGCAGGTTCGTGCAGAGCGTAATCTTGAACTTGCCGACCGGCGAGGTCTCGTACATCGTGTAGAACGTCGCTACCTCCTGCACGGCGATTGCCGGCATGCCGAGATAGTCCGCGACGAACTGCATGAGTTCGGGCGACAGCCAGCCATGCTCTTCCTGAGCAGTGGCCAACGCCGACATCACGGCGGACTGTTTCTGATCGGCGGGGTACTTCGCGATCGCACGATCGATTTCTTTCAGGCCTTCAGCTGAGATCATTTTCAGACACGACTCTTTCAATTCCTACCGAACGAAAACCTGTCGCTCACGTCATACTGCGACAGACCCGGCGTTCCTTTGCTTGACGCGCGCGGCGGTGCGAAGACCGCAGACACGCGTCGATGAATACATCCTAGCGATCCACTTCGCCGAACACGATGTCCTGCGTGCCGATGATCGTCACGGCGTCGGCGATCATGTGGCCGCGCGCCATTTCGTCGAGCGTGGACAGATGCGCATAGCCCGGCGCGCGGATCTTCAGGCGATACGGCTTATTGGCGCCGTCCGAGATCAGGTAGATGCCGAACTCGCCCTTCGGATGTTCGACTGCGGCGTACGCCTCGCCTTCCGGCACATGGAAGCCTTCGGTGAACAGCTTGAAGTGATGGATCAGATCTTCCATGTTCGACTTCATACCGACGCGCGACGGCGGCGCAATCTTGTGATTGTCCGTCATCACCGGGCCCGGATTTTTGCGCAGCCACTCAATGCACTGTTTCGCGATGCGTGTGGATTGGCGCATTTCCTCGACGCGCACCAGATAGCGGTCATAGCAGTCGCCATTCACGCCAACCGGAATATCGAAGTCGAGCTTGTCGTAGACTTCGTAAGGCTGCTTCTTGCGCAAATCCCACTCGATACCCGAGCCACGCAGCATCGCACCGGTCATGCCGAGCTGCAACGCGCGCTCCGGGCTGACCACGCCGATGCCGACCAGACGCTGCTTCCAGATCCGGTTGTCGGTGAGCAGTGTTTCGTATTCGTCGACGCACTTCGGGAAGCGCGTGAAGAAGTCGTCGATGAAGTCGAGCAGCGAACCCTGACGGTTCTCGTTCATCCTCGACAACGCCTTCGCATTGCGAATTTTCGACGCCTTGTATTGCGGCATTGCGTCAGGCAGATCGCGATAGACGCCACCCGGACGATAGTAAGCCGCGTGCATCCGTGCGCCGGACACCGCCTCGTACACGTCCATCAGGTCTTCGCGCTCGCGGAACGCGTACAGAAACACGGCCATCGCGCCGACGTCCAGCGCGTGCGCGCCGATCCACATGAGGTGGTTCAACACGCGAGTGACTTCGTCGAACAGCACGCGAATGTATTGCGCGCGCACCGGCACGTCGACGCCGAGCAGCTTTTCAATGGCCAGCACGTAGCCGTGCTCGTTGACCATCATCGACACATAGTCGAGACGGTCCATGTACGGCACCGACTGGATGAACGTCTTGCTTTCGGCGAGCTTTTCAGTCGCGCGATGCAACAGACCGATGTGCGGATCGGCGCGCTGGATCACTTCGCCGTCGAGTTAGAGCACGAGACGCAGCACACCGTGCGCTGCCGGGTGCTGCGGACCGAAGTTGAGCGTGTAGTTCTTGATCTCTGCCATGACGTTCTCTTAGTGTTTCAGGCCGCCATAGTGATCCTCGCGGATCACGCGCGGCGTGATTTCCCGCGGCTCGATCGTCACCGGCTGATAGACGACGCGCTTCTCCTCCGGGTCGTAACGCATCTCGACGTAGCCGGAGACCGGGAAATCCTTACGGAACGGGTGACCGATGAAACCGTAGTCGGTCAGGATGCGGCGCAGGTCCGGGTGACCTTCGAAGACGATGCCGTACAGGTCGAACGCTTCGCGCTCGTACCAGTTGACCGAATTCCAGATTTCGACGACGGACGGCAGGATCGGCATGTCGTCGTCCGGCGCAAACGCGCGCAGACGCAAACGCCAGTTGTTCTGTACCGACAGCAGATGCAACACGGCCGCGAAACGCGGGCCGTCGTAAGCGCCGTCGGCATAGGTTTGATAATCGACGCCACACAGATCGACACACTGCTCGAAGCCGAGCGAGCGGTCGTCACGCAGACGCTTTGCCACATTGAGGTAGTCGCCTGCCTTGACGACGATCGTCAATTCACCGACCGACTCGGTCACGCTCAACAGGAGGCCGCCAAAGGCCGCCTCGAGGTTCGCTTTCAGGGTCTCGAGTTTGCTTGCCATATTGTGGGGAAGGCGTGGGCCTTATTGACGGGCGATGGTGTTGGTGCGGCGAATCTTGGCTTGCAACTGGATCACGCCGTACACCAGCGCTTCCGCTGTGGGCGGACAACCCGGTACGTACACGTCGACCGGGACGATCCGGTCACAGCCGCGCACCACCGAGTACGAGTAGTGGTAGTAGCCGCCGCCGTTCGCGCACGAGCCCATCGAGATCACCCAGCGCGGCTCGGCCATCTGGTCGTAGACCTTGCGCAGAGCGGGCGCCATCTTGTTGCACAGCGTGCCGGCGACGATCATCACGTCCGACTGCCGCGGACTCGGACGAAACACCACGCCAAAACGGTCGAGGTCATAACGGGCAGCACCCGCATGCATCATCTCGACCGCGCAGCACGCCAGACCGAACGTCATCGGCCACAGCGAGCCGGTGCGCGTCCAGTTGATCAGTTTGTCCGCCGTAGTGGTGACAAACCCTTCCTTCAAGACCCCTTCGATACTCATTTGCTTTCCACTCCAGACGGGCGGCAAGCCAGGCCACCCACGCAAACCGGCGATTAATCCATCATTCCCAGTCGAGGCCGCCCTTCTTCCAGATGTAGGCAAAGCCAAGCAGGAACTCGAGCAGGAAAATCATCATTGCAATGAAGCCAGTCCAGCCGATATCACGCAATGCCACGCCCCACGGGAACAGGAACGCGGTTTCAAGGTCGAAAATGATGAAGAGAATGGCGACGAGGTAGTAGCGCACATCGAACTTCATGCGCGCATCTTCGAATGCTTCGAAGCCGCACTCGTACGGTGCGTTTTTCTCGGTGTCGGGCTTGTTGGGACCGAGGAGCTTGCCAATACTGACCAGTGCTACGCCTAAACCGGTGCCCACAATGAGGAACAACAAGACGGGGAAATAGGCTGCGAGGTTCAAGACAATCCTCAATCGGTTGGTTCTGAGTGCCGTCAGGAGCATAGCACCCCTAGCGCGAAATCACTTCCTCAACGCACATGACGCAAGCCCCACAGCCGTGCGCCAGAAGTGAAAATGCCAGCCGAAGCGAAGCAAACGGCTGGCATTTAGATAACATTTGGTGCCGACGGCGAGACTCGAACTCGCACAGCTTTCGCCACTACCCCCTCAAGATAGCGTGTCTACCAATTTCACCACGTCGGCACTATATGCAATCCGGGAAAACAACTTATAAAACCCGCGAATCGCTTCAAGATTTGAATTGTAACTTGTTTAAGCAGATTGTTCAACGCACAAAAGCACGTCAGCCGAAAATTTATTTCGGCACACCCGTCGCCGGAACCGACGCAGGCGATGCCGGGGCCGCAGGCGATGCCGCCACCGGAGCCGAGCCCGCAGCCGGCGCGGAAGCCGTGACCGGAGCGGTGACTGCCGCGCCCAGCACGCCTGCCGACGGCTTCACGCGATACGCGCCAAGGTAAGTGAGCGCAAGCGTCGTGACAAAGAACAGCGCCGCGAGCACCGCCGTGGTACGCGACAGGAAGTTCGCCGAACCCGTCGCGCCGAACAGACTGCCCGACGCACCGCTGCCGAAAGCCGCGCCCATGTCGGCACCTTTGCCGTGCTGCAGCAACACGAGTCCGATGACCCCGAGCGCCGACAACAACTGAACGACGATAATCAATGTTTTAAAATACAGCATCACACTCACCTGAGTCTTTATTTAACAGCGCCGCACACTGTGTGTTGCGCGAAATGGAGTCATTTTCGCCGAGACGGCTGCTTAACCGGCCACGCTAATCGCGGCGGCCGCCTTGCAGATCGCCAGGAAATCCTGATCTTTCAACGACGCGCCGCCGATCAGGCCGCCATCGATATCGAGCTGACGAAACAGTTCTTCCGCGTTGTCCGGCTTCACGCTGCCGCCGTACAGCAACGGCACCTCTGCCGCGCCCTTCGCCGCGAGACGCGCACGCAGGAACGCGTGCACGGCCTGCGCCTGTTCTGCCGATGCACTCTTGCCGGTGCCAATTGCCCACACCGGTTCATACGCAACGACGAGCCGACCCGCTTCCTGAACCGACAGTTTCACAAGCACTTCGTCGAGTTGCCCGCCGACCACCCGCTGGGTCGAACCCGCTTCGCGTTCTTCGAGCGTCTCGCCGACGCAGACGATCGGCGTCAAACCCGCTTCAAGCGCACGCTGCGTTTTCACTGCGACCAACTCGGCACTTTCGCGGTGATACGCGCGACGCTCCGAGTGCCCGACGATCGCAAACGTGGTGCCGAAGTCCGCAACCATGGGCGCGGCCACTTCGCCGGTATAGGCGCCGTGCGTGAATGCGGACACATCCTGCACGCCCCACACGACCGGACTGCCTTCGAGCAGCGACTGCGCCTGCGCGAGATAGAGGCTCGGTACGCACACACCGACGCGCACGTCGCCCGGCAATTCACTGGATCCCTGCGCCACCGCTTGCAACAACGTGGTGTTCGCGGCGAGCCGCCCGTGCATCTTCCAGTTACCGACTACCAGTTTGCCTCGTTGTTGTTTCGACATCGTCTCGTGTTGTCCTGTGTTGCCAGTCCTGCCTGCTACCGCCGGCGGACTTCGCTTGCGCCTCGCTGCAGCTCGTTTCGTGCGCTCGCGGCGCGCCCATCGGATTGATCCGGCGCGAGCAAAACGTGCAATTTTACTGCGTGGGGGAGATCGGGTCAAACCGATGACGTCAAGCGTCCTGACCCCAAACCAGCACGATCTTGCCGACGTGTGTACTGCTTTCCATCAGCGCATGCGCGTCGGCAGCCTGGGCGGCCGGAAACACGCGATGCACGACCGGCTTGATGCGCCCGTCTTCGAGATGCGGCCACACGCGCTCCTTCAGTTGCGCGGCAATCTGCGCCTTGAACTCGATCGGCCGCGGCCGCAGCGTCGAACCGGTGACCGTCAGGCGGCGACGCAACACTTCGTTCAGGTTCAGCTCCGCTTTCGCGCCGCCGAGCAGCGCGATCAGTACGATGCGGCCACCATCGGCGAGCGCCGACAGCTCGCGCGGCACGTAGCTGCCCGCTACCATGTCGAGGATCACGTCGACACCGCGATCGTTGGTCAGCGACTTGATGACTTCGACGAAATCTTCAGTCTTGTAGTTGATCGCCCGCTCGGCGCCGAGCGCTTCGCACGCGCGGCACTTTTCGTCCGAGCCAGCGGTGGCGAACACACGGAAGCCGAGCGCGTGCGCAATCTGGATCGCCGTCACGCCGATGCCGCTCGAACCGCCCTGCACGAGCAGCGTCTCGTTCGCGCCGCCTTCGCCCTGGCCGAGTTGCGCACGATTGAATACGTTGCTCCACACCGTGAAGAAAGTCTCGGGCAGTGAAGCCGCTTCGATATCCGACAACCCCGCCGGCACCGGCAGGCATTGCAGAAGCGGTGCAGCCGCATACTCCGCGTAGCCGCCGCCCGCGAGCAGCGCGCACACGCGATCGCCGATCTTCAGACCGAACGGGTTGTGCTTCTCGTCGATCGTGCCGCCGACGATCTCGCCCGCCACCTCCAGCCCCGGCAGATCTGACGCCCCCGGCGGCGGCGCATAGCCACCCTTGCGCTGAAACACATCCGGACGATTGATGCCGGATGCCGCCACCTTGATCAGCACTTCGCCCGCCTTGAGCTGCGGCGTGGGACGCTCCGCCAGCTTGAGGACTTCCGGCGCACCGAATTCAGTGATTTCGATCGCTTTCATCTGCGTCAACTCCAAGATTGGATTGCGTTGCCTACCCGTTGCCGCCGCCGGCCTTAGCGCCGCGCTTCCGTCGGAATGCGCAACGCAATCCATCCTGCATGAAAAACGGCCGGCGCGCATGACACGGCCGGCCGTTTGTCCGTTACCGCATTACTGCGGCGTCGGTTCGCCTTGCGGCGCGTCGTTCAGCAATGCCTTCGCCGACAGACGCACACGACCCTTCTCGTCCGTCTGGATGACCTTGACCTTCACCTGCTGGCCATCTTTCAGGTAGTCGTTGATGTCCTTGATGCGCTCGTTGGCGATCTCGGAGATATGCAGCAGACCGTCCTTGCCCGGCAGGATGTTCACGATCGCGCCGAAGTCGAGCAGCTTGAGCACGGTGCCTTCGTAGACCTGGCCCACTTCGACTTCCATCGTGATCGCTTCGATACGACGCTTCGCTTCGGCCATGCCTTCGCTGTTCGTGCTCGCGATCGTGACGACGCCGTCGTCGGAAATGTCGATCGTCGTGCCGGTTTCTTCGGTCAGCGCGCGGATCACCGAACCGCCCTTGCCGATCACGTCGCGGATCTTTTCCGGGTTGATCTTGATCGTGATCATGCGCGGTGCGAACTCCGACAGCTGGGTGTTCGCGCCAGCCACGGCCGAGGTCATCTTGCCGAGGATGTGCATGCGGCCTTCCTTGGCCTGCGCGAGCGCGACCTGCATGATTTCCTTCGTGATGCCCTGGATCTTGATGTCCATCTGCAGCGCGGTCACGCCTTGTTCGGTACCCGCGACCTTGAAGTCCATGTCGCCGAGGTGATCTTCGTCGCCGAGGATGTCGGTCAGCACCGCGAAGCGGTTGCCTTCGAGGATCAGGCCCATCGCGATACCGGCGACGTGCGCCTTCATCGGCACGCCGGCATCCATCAACGCGAGGCAGCCGCCGCACACCGAAGCCATCGACGACGAACCGTTCGACTCGGTGATTTCCGACACGACGCGGATCGAGTAGCCGAATTCGTCAGCGCTCGGCAGGCATGCGAGGAGCGCGCGCTTCGCGAGACGGCCGTGACCGATTTCACGGCGCTTCGGCGAACCAACACGGCCCGTTTCGCCAGTCGCGAAGGGAGGCATGTTGTAGTGGAGCATGAAGCGTTCGCGATACTCGCCCTCGAGCGCGTCGATGTTCTGCTCGTCGCCCTTCGTACCGAGCGTTGCGACGACCAGCGCCTGCGTCTCGCCGCGCGTGAAGAGCGCCGAGCCGTGGGTACGCGGCAGCACGCCGGTGCGGATTTCGATCGGGCGCACGGTGCGCGTGTCGCGGCCGTCGATGCGCGGCTCGCCGTTCAGGATCTGCGTACGGACGATCTTCGCTTCGATGTCGAACAGCACGTTGCCGACCGACGCCTTGTCGGCCGCCGCGATGCCCGCTGCGGCCGCTTCTTCCTCGAGCTTGGCCGAGGTGGCTGCGTAGACTTCCTTCAGCTTGGTCGAACGAGCCTGCTTGTCGCGGATCTGGTAAGCGGCGAGCAGATCGGCTTGCGCGAGTTCGGTCACGCGCGAGATCAGCGCTTCGTTCTTCGCTGCCGGCTGCCAGTCCCACTCGGGCTTGCCACCTTCGCGGACCAGTTCGTGGATCGCATCGATCGCGATCTGCATCTGCTCATGACCGAACACGACGGCACCGAGCATCACTTCCTCGCTCAGTTGCTGCGCTTCCGATTCGACCATCAGCACCGCGCGCTCCGTACCGGCGACGATGAGGTCGAGCGCCGATTCCTTCATCTGCGGACGCGTCGGGTTCAGCACGTATTCGTTGTTGATGTAGGCCACGCGTGCCGCGCCGACCGGGCCGTTGAACGGCAGACCGGACACCGCGAGCGCCGCCGATGCGCCGATCAGTGCGGGGATGTCGGCGGGGATTTCCGGATTCAGCGACAGCACGTGAATCACGACCTGCACTTCGTTGTAGAAGCCTTCCGGGAAGAGCGGACGCAGCGGACGGTCGATCAGGCGCGAGATCAGCGTCTCACCTTCCGACGGGCGGCCTTCGCGGCGGAAGAAGCCACCCGGGATCTTGCCGGCGGCGTAGGTCTTTTCGATGTAATCGACGGTGAGGGGGAAGAAGTCCTGACCCGGCTTGGCGGTCTTTGCGCCGACCACGGTGGCGAGCACCACGGTGTCTTCGACGTCGACGATCACCGCGCCGCCAGCCTGGCGAGCGATTTCACCGGTTTCGAGGCGAACGTTGTGCTGCCCCCACTTAAACTCTTTGACGATCTTGTTGAACATAGTCATTGCTTTTCCTCATCGTAATGCCGCGCGGACCGGAAGCGGCGCGGCAACGCCGGGGCCGGAGCCACATGGGAAGAGTCGTGCTATGCCATTCCAGAGAGCCACGCGCTGCGTGTGCGCGCAAACCGCTGGAATGACACAAAACTCCGCCCTGAAGCCCGGCCATGTTCCTGTTACTGCCTGTTTTACTGCCTGTTTTACTGCTATTGCTACTGCGTTGCCCGCGAATCCCGCGCGACCCGGCATACGCCGCGGATCACAGGCGCTGCGCGTTACATGAAGCGCGCCGCGCAAAAACAAAATGCCTGTATCAGCGAAACTGACACAGGCATCTTGCTGAACGACTGGCCGATTACTTACGCAGACCCAGCTTCTCGATCAGGCTGCGGTAACGATCCGCGTCCTTACCCTTCAGGTAGTCGAGCAGCTTGCGACGGCGGCTCACCATGCGCAGCAGACCGCGGCGGCTGTGGTGATCCTTCGTGTGCTCCTTGAAGTGGGAGGTCAGTTCGTTGATACGGGTCGTGAGCAGCGCGACCTGAACTTCGGGGGAGCCGGTGTCGTTCGCTGCGCGTGCGAATTGCGCGACGACTTCGGACTTCTTGCTTGCTTCAACTGCGGACATGTCGATTTCCTTGATAACTGGACAGGCGGTCACGGAAGAAAGGCCGTGCCGTGGAATACCCAATTTACTGAATCCCGTTCGTGGCTGAATTAGCAGATTCAGCACCCAGCCCAACAACGGGACGCGTATTGTAGCACAGCCGGTCCCGGCCGCGAACCCCGGACTGGCAAGGCGAATTGAACGCCGCTCGCGCTCGCTCAGGGCCGCCGCATCCGACAAACCGTCGGCAATACCGTGCGCTCGGCCGGCAGCGCCAGCACGGTGCGAAAGCCATAGCCGGAGCCTTCGTTATCGAACTTCACACCCGGCGTGCCTACCTTATCCATCTGCATCACGTAAAGGGGCTGGATCAGCTGGTGGTCGTCGACGCGCATCCACGATGCGTGAAAACCGTTGTCGAAACGGATGCCCTCGAGCGCTTTCGCGACCGTCGTAGGATCGGCGCTGCCGGCGCGATTCATCGCGGCGGCGAGCGTTTCGATCATCAGCGGCATCCGCAGCACCGGGTAATCGTCCTGCGCGGCCGGAAAGCGCGCGCGGAACGCTGCATACCACGCGTCGGAAGCCGCGCCTCCGACGTTCGGGTGCCACTCGGCCACCGCGATCACGTGACCTACGCCCGCGTCGCCGAGCGCGGCCGGCGCGCCAAGGCTGTTGCCATAGAACGTGTAGAACTTCGTGTCGAGGCCTTGCTCGCGCGCCGCCTTCACGAGCAGCGTCAGGTCGTTGCCCCAGTTGCCAGTGATCACCGCGTCCGCGCCGCTGGCGCGGATCTTCGCGATATACGGCGCGAAGTCCCTCACGCGGCCGATCGGGTGAAACTCGTCGCCAACCACCGCGATGTCGGGACGCTTCGCCGCAAGCGTCGAGCGAGCGAGGCTGCTCACGTCGTGGCCAAAGCTGTAATCCTGGTTCAGCAGATAAACCTTCTTCACCGCCTTGTCGCGCTCGATCACGTCGGCGAGTGCGGCCATGCGCATGCCGGCGTGCGCGTCGAAGCGGAAGTGCCAGAAGCTGCAATCCGCGTTGGTCAGCGCGGGGTCGTCGGCGGAGTAGTTGAGGAACAGTTCGCGGTTGTCCGGCTCACGGCTGTTCTGCTTGTCGATCGCGCCGATCAGTGCCGCCGCGACCGCCGAGCTATTGCCCTGCAGGATGTAGCCGACATGGCGGTCCGCGGCCGCGCGCAATTGCGTCAGCGCCTCCTCCGTGCTGCCCTTGCTGTCGAGCACGACGAGTTCGAACGGATGGACACCGTCCGCGAGCTTCACGCCGCCGTGCGCGTTCACCTGCTCGACGCCGAAGCGCAGATTGCGCTCGACCGCCGCGCCCGCATTCGCGAACGGGCCGGACATGCCTTCGATCAGCGCGAGCTGGATAGGCTTGCCGGCCGGCTGCGGGCTTGCCGCCGTCGCCGCATGCGCCACGCCCGCCGCCGCCATTGCCATCGAAATTGCGGCCAGCGCCAGCGCCGCCGTCCGTTGCCACATCGCCATCATCGCGTTCCGCCTGAATCTTTCGAAGCGCGGATCATAGGACGTCGCGCACGGAATAGGCAAGCTCGCACAGACGTTACCGTTGCGGCGCCGCATACGTTCCCGCGGCGCGAATTCTTTTGTCACGGTGCGTGTCAAAATGATGCGTCTCGATGATAAAAACCGCTACTCGAACGCCATCGGAGGAAGAAATGCTCAACCGCCACCACCGCACGGCGGCCTCTATCGCGACGCCGGCCGGCACCCGCCTGCGCCGCGCCGCGCTCGTCTGCCTCAGCGCGCTCGCGTTCGCCGGCTGCGCGCAGCCGTGGCAGCAATACAGCCAAGGGGCGGACGTCTCGACGATCGTCACGCGCCTCGGTCCGCCGCGCGAAACCTACGATTTGCCCGACGGCGGCAAGCGCCTGATGTGGCCGACGCAGCCGATGGGCGAAACCACCACCGCCGCCGACATCGACGCGGCCGGCAAGATCGTCAACATGCGCCAGGTGCTGCAACCAAACGAGTTCTACCGAGCCGAGATCGGCAAATGGACGCACAGCGACGTGCTGGTGAACTTCGGCCGCCCGGTCGAAACAGCGTACTTCCCGCTGATGAGGCGTGAAGTCTGGACCTATCGCTATCTCGAAGACAACGTCTGGTACATGCTGTACAACTTCTATTTCGACGACCAGGGCATTTTGCGTCTCACGCAAAAGACCCCCGATCCGCTGCACGACCCCGATCGCCGCAGCCTGTTCTGATAGCACTGAGCACCCTCTTCGGACGAAGTACCGAAATCTCAAAAAGCCGCCTTCGATAGGCGGCTTTTTTATTTTTTAAGCATAAAAACAAATTTTATCCTGTTTACGTCAACCATTTCCCGAGGGAAAGGTTATTGTAAACACCGTTCGGGTACCGAATCGCGATCAACCACGCGCCCGCTGTCACGCTCCGGTGCCAGGTCAATTGCCTCTCTTACGGAACCGCCACGATGAACCTTCCCAAACATCTGCTGGTCGCCAACGTCGCCTGGGCGCATGAAACCGCGGCCCGCAACCCGGCATTTTTTCGCGACCTCATGCGCGGACAGAATCCGCACGTTCTGTGGATCGGCTGCTCGGACAGCCGCGTGCCCGCCGAAGCGATCACCCATTGCGAGCCCGGCGATCTGTTCGTCCATCGCAACATAGCCAACCTGTTTCATCCCGACGACGACAATGTCGCGAGCGTGCTCGAGTACGCCGTGCGGGTGCTCAAGGTCGGCCATGTGATCGTCTGCGGCCACTACGGCTGCGGCGGCGTGCGCGCCGCGCTGCTGCCACCAGACCCCGCGCTGCCCCATGTGAACCGGCGGATCGCGCCGCTCTGCGCCCTCGCGAAAACCCATCGCGTGGAACTGGACGGCGCGGCGACCGAGTCCGGGCGCGTCGACCGGCTTGCCGAGTTGAACGTGCTCGAACAGGTGCGACAGATCCGCGCGAGCCCGATCGTGCGCGAGGCCGACCCGGCACCACTCGTGCACGGCTGGATCTTTGCGCTCGACGACGGGCGCATCAAGGTTCTCTCCTCCGGTTATACCGCCGACGACGCGATGACCTGCGCAACCGCCGTGCATAGTGCAGCCTAGCGAAGCGCGTCGCCCGTCCCATTCGAGCCGTGGACGGAGCCGGCAGCGGAATCGCCCTCGCGCCACAACCGTTCGTCGCCCGTCGCCCGGCCTCTCGCTCTCGACACCATGAATACTCAAACCTCTTTCTCCACGCTCAAGCACGACGTGCTCGCCGGAACGGCCGTTTTTCTGGTGGCCCTGCCGCTTTGCCTTGGGATTGCCCACGCCTCGGGCGTCGACCCGTTTGCGGGGCTGGTGTCCGGCATCATTGGCGGACTGGTGGTCGCCGCGCTGAGCGGCTCCCGTCTGAGCGTAAGCGGCCCGGCCGCAGGTCTCGTCGTGATCGTCGTCGACGGCATCGCGCGGCTTGGCGGCTTTTCCGCTTTCCTGCTGGCCGTACTGTTGTCGGGTGTCATCCAGTTCGGCTTCGGCACCCTCAAAGCAGGCCGGCTCGCCGCCTACGTGCCATCGCCGGTGATCAAGGGAATGCTCGCGGCCATCGGCGTGCTGCTGATCCTCAAGCAGTTTCCCGTTGCGCTGGGCCTGTCCGGCACCGGTACCGCCGTCGAGTCGGCGGCGCTGGTCGCGACACCGCTCGGTGCGATCTCGCCGACCGCCGTCCTGATCACGCTGCTGTCGCTCGCGATCCTCGCCGGCTGGGAAACGCGCGCGCTGCGCCGCTTCGCTGTCGTGCGCATCATGCCTGCGCCACTCGCGGTGGTACTGCTCGGCATCGGCGCGACGCTCGTGCTGAATCTCGTCGCGCCATCGCTGGCTCCGGCCGCCGAAGGACGGGTCGCGTTGCCGTCGCTCGAATCTTTCGCGGCACTGCAGGCCGCGCTCGCGTCGGCCGACTTCGGACCACAGTTCGCCCAGCTCATCAATCCCGACGTATGGCGCGTTGCGATCACGATCGCAATCGTCGCGAGTCTCGAAACGCTACTGAGTCTCGAAGCGGTCGAGCAGATCGATCCGGAACGCCGGCGCGCGCCTCCCGATCGAGAACTCAAAGCGCAGGGCGTGGGCAATCTGATCGCGGGTGCGATCGGCGGGCTGCCGATCACTTCGGTGATCGTCCGCAGTTCCGCAAACGTGCATGCCGGCGCAAAAAGCCGGCTCTCGGCAATCGTTCATGGCGCATTGCTGCTCCTCAGCGTGTTCGCGCTCACGAGCGTGATCAACCTGATTCCGCTTGCCTGCCTCGCCGCGATCCTGATCTTCACCGGGTTCAAACTCGCGAAGCCGTCGTTGTTCGCCGGGCTCGCGCGGCAGGGATTCGCGCCGTTCGCACCGTTTGTCGTCACACTCGTCGGTGTGCTCGTCACCGATCTGCTGATCGGTATCGTGCTCGGCATACTGTGCAGCATGCTGTTCGCGCTGTACGCGAACCTGCGCGGCCCGATCGTGCTCGCGCAGCATGGCGATCATTACCTGCTGTCGTTTCGCAAGGACGTGTCGTTTCTCGGCAAAGTGCCGCTCAAGCACTATCTGCAGCAGATTCCGGATGGCGCCACCGTGATCGTCGACACGACCCGGGCCGATTTCGTCGATCACGACGTGCGCGAGTTGCTGGACGCTTTCGTCGCCGATGCGCCCCGCCGCGGGATCACCGTCGACGTCAAATTTCAGGTCCGCGAGCAGGCGCGCGCAACGCGCGGCTGGTCGCTACGGCGCAATGCGGCGGAGTAGTTTCGTCACATCGCGTCGCCGCGCCTGCGCGATGACGGCGGAAAAAAGCCCCGTGTGCCGAGCACCACGGGGCTTCTCCTCCGATCCACACTCGAGATCGCGTGCTACCGGCGCGCCATCCTCGCGTTACTCCGAGCGCTGCGGATTCAACTTGTCCGCATTCGAATACAGCTTGTTGAGCGCCGAAAAATACGCCTTCGCGGATGCCGCGACGATATCCGGATCGGTGCCCACCCCGTTGACGATGCGCCCGCTCTTCGACAACCGCACCGTCACTTCACCCTGCGCCTGCGTGCCGGTCGTGATCGCGTTCACTGAGTACAGCAGCAGCTCGCAGCCGCTGCCCACTTCCGTTTCGATCGCGTTGAGGGTGGCGTCGACCGGACCGTTGCCGCGCGCTTCGCCGGTGATCTCTTTACCCTCGACCGAAAACACGACCTTCGCGTGCGGCTGCTCGCCGGTTTCCGAATGCTGCGACATCGACAGGAACTTGTAGTGCTCCTTCTCGTGCGCTTCGGCCGATTCCTCGTTGACGATCGCGATGATGTCTTCGTCGAAAATCTCCGCCTTGCGATCGGCGAGCTCCTTGAAGCGCGCGAAAGCGGTGTTCAGTTCGGCTTCGCTATCGAGCGCGATGCCGAGCTCCTGCAGACGTTGCTTGAACGCGTTGCGGCCCGACAGCTTGCCGAGCACGATCTTGTTCGCGCTCCAGCCCACGTCTTCCGCGCGCATGATTTCGTAGGTATCGCGCGCCTTCAGCACGCCGTCCTGATGGATGCCCGACGCGTGCGCGAATGCGTTCGCGCCGACCACGGCCTTGTTCGGTTGAACGACGAAACCCGTGATCTGCGACACGAGCTTCGAGGCCGGCACGATCTGCGTCGTATCGAGACCGACGTCGAGTCCGAAATAATCCCTGCGGGTCTTCACCGCCATCACGATTTCTTCGAGCGACGTATTGCCCGCGCGCTCGCCGAGACCATTGATCGTGCATTCGACCTGACGCGCACCGCCAATCTGCACGCCGGCGAGCGAATTCGCGACCGCCATGCCGAGGTCATTGTGGCAATGCACGGAGAACACCGCCTTGTGCGAGTTCGGAATGCGCTCGCGCAGCGTCTTCACGAGCTGGCCGTAGAGTTCCGGCACGCCGTAGCCGACCGTGTCCGCGATATTGATCGTGGTCGCGCCTTCGGCGATGACCGCTTCGAGCACGCGACACAGGTAGTCCATATCCGAGCGGCTACCGTCTTCCGGCGAAAATTCAACGTCGTCGGTGAACTTGCGCGCGAAACGCACCGCGAGCTTCGCCTGCTCGAACACCTGGTCGGGCGTCATGCGCAGCTTCTTTTCCATGTGCAGCGGAGACGTCGCGATGAACGTGTGGATGCGGAAGTGATCGGCCGGCTTCAGCGCGTCGGCGGCACGCTGGATGTCTTTGTCGTTCGCGCGCGCGAGCGAGCAGACCGTGCTGTCCTTCACGAGACCCGCGATCGTGTGAATCGCGTCGAAGTCGCCGTTCGAGCTGGCCGCAAAGCCAGCTTCGATCACGTCGACTTTCATCCGCTCGAGTTGCTTCGCGATGCGGATCTTCTCTTCCTTCGTCATCGACGCGCCGGGCGATTGCTCGCCGTCGCGCAACGTGGTGTCGAAAATGATCAGTTTGTCGGACATGTCGGGCCTCCTCGGCAGTCGTTCAGATGTGGGAATTGGTTTTGGAATGGGACGATGGGCGCCGCCGCTGGCGACGTGGGACGATCGCGATGATCGCGGCCAAAGCGGACGGAACGCAAAAACACATAAGGCGTGAGCGAAGCATGATGGCGCGGCACAGCGAACGTTCTCGCCGACCCGCCACGATCGGCCACGCCGGCGCACTGATCCGACGACTATAGCGGCATTCCAGTCACCGCGCAATGCGCACCGGGGCGGGCCGCCGCGCGCGCCGAAGCGACCTCGCAGCGGGCCAAGCCCAACGAAAAACGGCAGCCCGCGGACTGCCGTTTTCATGGGCCGTGACGCCGAAATACGGCTTTGAACGTTACCGGTCGTGCGACATGGAACGCGCCGGATTGGCCTTGCCGCGCACCGCCTGGTAAGCCCAGAACACGTAGCCGGACAGACCGTACAACACGAACAGACCGAACAGCATCAGCGGCGGATCGGACGACACGAGCACGAACGCGACCACCACCAGCAGGATCACGCCGAACGGCACGCGATGCCGCACGTCCAGCGCCTTGCCGCTATAGAACGGCGCGTTCGACACCATCGTCACGCCCGCATAGATGGTCAGCACGAAGGCGACCCACGGCAGCCAGACGAGCTTCAGCGGCACCCGGTTGTCGGTGGCGAGCCACACGAAACCGGCAATCAATGCGGCCGCGGCCGGGCTCGGCATACCCTGGAAGAAACGCTTGTCGACCACACCGATGTTCGTGTTGAAACGCGCGAGCCGGAGCGCCGCGCCGGAGCAATAGACGAACGCAGCGAGCCAGCCCCAACGGCCGAGGTCCTTCAGGACCCACTCGTACATCACGAGCGCGGGCGCGACACCGAACGACACCATGTCCGACAGGCTGTCGAACTGCTCGCCGAACGCGCTTTGCGTATGCGTCATGCGCGCGACGCGACCGTCCATGCCATCGAGCACCATCGCGACGAAGATCGCGATCGCCGCGATCTCGAAGCGCACGTTCATCGCCTGCACGACAGCGAAGAAGCCGCAGAACAGCGCGGCTGTGGTGAACGCGTTGGGCAGCAGATAGATGCCGCGTTTTCTGAGGAACTGCTGACGTTGCGCACGCCGGCTGTCGGCGGCCGGCGACTCCCCGACCACCGGCTTGTTGCGGCGAAACGGACGCGGCAGCGGTCCGCTGCTGCGAGGTCGACGCGGTTTGAATGCGGCCATTCGGACAACCTCCTGTATGCCGCTTTACAGCTCGGCGAGGATCGTGGACGACGCCGATACCTTCTCGCCGATCGACACACGCGGACGGCTACCCACCGGCAGATACACGTCGACGCGCGAACCGAAGCGGATGAATCCGTAACGCTGGCCGCGGGTCAGCGGCTCGCCTGCACGGACGTAGCAAAGAATGCGCCGCGCGATCAACCCGGCGATCTGCACCGACGTGACGGTCTGGCCGCCGGCCATTTCGATCACGACCGCATTACGCTCGTTTTCCAGCGAGGCTTTGTCGACCGCCGCGTTCAGATAGGCGCCAGGGAAATATTCGACCTTCGAGATCGCGCCATCGACCGGCGAGCGCTGCGAGTGCACATTGAATACGTTCATGAAGACGCTGATTTTCAGCGCTTCGCGATTCGCATAAGGATCATGCGCGGTTTCGACCGCGACGATGCGGCCGTCGGCGGGACACAGCACCGCGTTGGCCTGCGTCGGAATCGGACGCGCCGGGTCGCGGAAGAACTGCACGACGAAGATCAGGATCAGCCAGAAGAGCCACGCAATGCCGAACCCCGCGAAGGCGTGAACCAGTAATGCAACGACGGCCGCGATGGCGATGAACGGCCAGCCTTCTCGCGCGATGATCGGATGAGGGTAATTCATGGATGGCTTCTGTGTTTTTGTAAAACCGTAGGATAGC
>DATAQT010000209.1:0-4929 GCA_036264535.1 Paraburkholderia sp.
TCGGACAGATCGATCTCGCCACGGATTGCGCTGAGGAACAGCCGCTGCTCGCGCTCGCAGAGGCCGTGATGACTGGGTTCGTCTTCGGTCGAGACGAGTTCGTCGGGCTTCGCGAAGCGGTCTTCCGCGTCCAGAGCCGCGTGATGGATGCGCAGCGCATTGGTTCTCGTATGCGTATCATGGTCCGCCGAACGCGCGCTGGCGCCGCCACTTTGTGTCGCAACCATCGACACGCTGCCGTTCGGCCCGATGATGTCCTTCACGAAATGAGCGGTCTCGCTCATCATCGGTCCCCACCCGACCTCGTACCACCCAACCGATCCGTCCTCAAACAGGATGTGAAGATGGCCGTAATTGTACATGGCCGGCGCGATCTCGCCGGTGAGCCGCGCCCCGACCGCGTGGACCGCGACGGGTCGCGCGCGCGTCACCTGGCACATGACGTCGACGTAGTGGACGCCGCAATCGACAATGGGCGAAGTCGAGCGCATCAGCTTCTTATGAACCTCCCAGAAGGAGCCGGCCGACTGCTGGTTGAGATTCATGCGCATCACAAGAGGCTTTCCCAGCGTTCGGCCTATTTCGACAAAGCGCGACCAGGAGGGATGGACGCGCAGGATATAGCCGATCAGCAGCGCCTTTCCGGCCGCGCGCGCGGCGCCGACGACGCGCCTGGCGGCCTCCAGCGTATCGGCGAGCGGCTTCTCGCAGAAAACATGTGCACGCGCAGCGAAAGCCTGCAAGGCCATTTCGGCGTGATGCTCGGTATAGGTGCAAATCGCGACGGCGTCGGGGCGCAGGATCGCGAGCGCCTCGTCGAACCTTTCGAAACGCGGCAAACCGGGGAACTCGACGTCGAGGTCGTGGCGGTTGGCCGCGCGAGAGGTGCAAAGGCCTACGAGTTTAAACCCATCGATGGCGTTGTAGGCGCGGGCATGGCTCGTTCCCATGGTGCCGAGGCCAACCACGAGAACGCGGACGCGTTCTGTGGTCGAAATGGATACAGAAGACATGGCTCGATCGCGTCCCTCAGTCAATGATGCCCGCCGCATCGTTAGGCCGGGAGCCGTCGGCGGTCGGGCGGCCCTCGACCCAAGTTTCGAGCACCCGCAGGTCGTCGTCGAGATGCACGAGGCTCGCGAGATGGCCCGGCGCCATGCGGCCAAGTACGTTGTCGCGCCGAAGAAAAGTCGCCGGAACGCGCGATGCCATTGCGAGCGCGTCGCCAAGATCGAGCCCAACGACGTTGACGACGTAACGCACCGCTTCGTCCATTGTCAGGACGGATCCCGCCAGCGTTCCATCGTCAAGCAGCAGGCAGCCGTTCGTGGAAGTCACGCGGCGGCCCTGCAGGTCGAACTGATCGGGCCCGCCGGCTGCCGGCGGCATCGAGTCGGTAATCAGCATGAAACGATCGTGCCGCTTGCTGCCGAAGGCGATGCGCAGGTTCGCTTCATGCACGTGGCGGCCGTCGGCTATAATGCCGACGAAAGCGTCGGCGAGATCGAGTGCGGCGCCGACCATGCCCGGCTCGCGTCCGATCGGTGCGCTCATCGCATTAAATAGGTGGGTGAACGCGCGCGCTCCCGCTTGGATGGCGGCGCGCGCTTGCTCGTAGCTCGCCTCGGAATGGCCGAGCGAGACTAGCACGCCGCGCCGCGCCAGTTCGGCGATGCTCTCCACGCCAACGTGATTCGGCGCGAGCGTCATCATGACGGCGCCGCAATCCGCGGCGGCGATCGTCTCGATGTCGTCGGGCGCGAGGTCGCGGATGTAGTTGAGTTCATGCGCGCCCTTGCGCCGGGGGTCCAGGAAGGGCCCTTCCAGGTGGATGCCGAGCGTCGCGGGGGTCCGAAGCCGCGCCTCGCGCGTCGCGGCGATCGCGGCGGCCATCACCTGCGGCGTGTCGGTCACGAGGGTCGGCAACAGGCCGACGGTCCCGTGGTTGCGATGGGCGGTGGCGATGCGAGCGATGGCTTCAGGTGTCGGATCCTGGTTGAACAGGACACCGCCGGCGCCATTGACCTGCACATCGATATAGCCGGGCGCAAGCAGGCCACCGGCGAGATCGCGCGCGGCGCCGCGAGGTCTGTCTGCGTAGGGGACGATCGCGGCGATGTGCTTGCCTTCGACGACAAGCACGTGGTCATCGAGAAAACGGTGGCCATCGAAGATCTGTGCGCCGGAAAGAACAATCATCAGATGGTCTCCGTCACCTTGCGCAAGTTGCGCGGGCGATCAGGATCGCGCCCGAGCCGGCGCGCCAGCGCCTCGGCAAGGCGGTAGAAACGGTGAATCATGATGACGGGCTCAAGAAGCGTCGTCTCGATCTTTGCCGTAGCAAGACGATCTGCGTCGTCCGCGCCGCCTGCTTCGATCGCGATCACCTTTGCGCCCGCATCGGCAAGCCGCGCTAGCGGCGCCAGCATCCCCTCGCGTGCTGGATCGGACGGCAGAAAGGCGATGATGGGAAAGCCGGGGCCGACGAGTTCGGCCGGGCCATGCAGCACCTCGGCTGCGGAATAGGCTTCGGCGTGGATCGCGCAGGTCTCCTTGAGCTTCAGCGCCGCCTCCGCGGCGATCGCGAGCGTCGCGCCGCGGCCGAGCACGAAGGCGCTGCGGGCGTTCGCGAGCCCCTCCAGCATCGCCTCGGGCGGCGGCGCGGTCTGCCTGCGCAACACGTCCGGCAGGCCGGTGATGGCCTCTGCGAGCGGCCGATCCTCGTGCCAGGTTGCGACCAGGCTCGCGCTCGCGACGAGGCCCGCGATCATCGATTTGGTCGCAGCAACGGAGCGTTCGATGCCCGCGCAAAGCGGCAGCAGCACCTCGGCCTCTTCGGACATTGGCGAATCGACGTCGTTGACCAGCGCGACGGCCAGCGCGCCGGCGCGGTGCGCGGCGCGTTGCATTTCGATGATGTCCGGGCTGCTTCCCGATTGTGAGATCGCGACGGAAACGGTGCCCTGCAGCCGCAGCGGCGCGCGATAAAGCGTTGCGATCGAGGGGCCGATCGAGGCGCAGGGCACGCCCGAAACAATCTCGACGAGATATTTCAGATAGAGCGCACAGCAATCCGAAGAGCCGCGCCCGATGGTCGCGACGAGTGGCGGATCCAGGGCCCGCAGACGCGGCCCGAGTTCGGCGAGCCGTTCCGCATTGTGGCCAAGCTGACGCGCGATCGCGTCGCCGGCCTCGTCGATCTCCTGCAACATGAGAGTCGTCATCGGCGCGCCTTTCGGGGAAGCGGCGGCAGCGCGAGTTCGGAGACGAAGTCGTAGGCGTCGGCGCGATACAAGGATTTCGTGAATTCGACGCAAGACCCATCGGCCAGATAGGCGATACGCTGGATGTGCAGCGCCGGACTATTGCGCGCGACGCCGAGCAACTCGGCATCCGCGTCGGAGATACGGATCGCGCGCAAACGCTGTAGGCCGCGCGTCGGCTTGAAGCCTCGCGCGGAGAGCGCCTCGTAGAGCGAAGCGCCGACCAGGTTCCGTTTTGGCAGATAGCGTAGCGGCACGGCGGCGTGCTCGATCGCCATGGCCGAACCGTCAGCGAGTCGCAAGCGGCCAAGCCGGAACACGCGTTCGTTCGGTCCCACGCCGAGCATCATCGCCTCTTCCGGCGTCGGCAGGAACACGCCGCGCTCAAGTTCGCGCGAACTCGCCTCCAATCCGCGCAGCCGCATGTCCTCCGTAAAACTCGTCAGGCGCGACGAGGGCTGATCGACGCGCGGCGTCGCACGATGAATGAAGGTGCCGGCGCCATGGCGGTTAAACAGCACCCCTTCGGCGATCAGATCGGCAATCGCCTTGCGCAGCGTCGTGCGCGACACGTCGAGCAATTCGCACAATTCGCGCTCGGCGGGCAGCAATTGCGCCTCCGCGAAGCGTCCGGTCTCGATCTCGCGCTGAAGCGCGTCGACCACTGCGCGATAGAGCTTCTGGCCCGGCGCGGCCTCGACCGTCATGGACATGGCGCGTCCCGCGTTTCGTCGAGCGTCCCGCCGGCGAGCAGGATCGCGCCGTCCACCGCGTCGTGCCGGGGCGGAACGAGGCGCCTGGCGACGTTTGGCGGCAGATAGGGGCGCAAGGGCTCGCCGAAGCCGCCGACGAGCGCGATGCGCTCGGCGCCGAGCGCATTCAGCGCGTTCGCGAGCGCCACAATCGCCATCGCCGCTTCGCCGGCGATTTCGCCCGCGCGCGGATCGCCGGCCTTGGCGACGTCCAGAATTTGGGGCGCGAAGGCGCCGTAGTCGCGGGGCTTTGCCTCCGCTGCCCAGCGCGACATCCGCAACGGATCGCTGCCGAACTGGCGCGCCACCATCCGCGCCAGTTCGCTCATCGGCTCGAGGCCGTCGAGCGCGCGCAGCGTCGCGCGCAGCGCCGCTTCGCCGAGCCTTGCGGCGGATCCATCGTCGCCGAGAAAGAAGCCGCGCCCCCCGATGATTGTTGTCCTGCCTGCAACGCGCGCGATCCCAGCCGAGCCCGTGCCTGCGATGATGAGGCCGCCATCGCCGAGACCGTTGGCGCCAACGCAGGCCGCGACGGCGTCATTGACCGCGACAACGCGCGCAAAGCCGGGCAGGGTGGCGGCGACCCGCTCCGCTTCTGTGTCTTCCGAAAGTCCGGCGAGGCTGAGGCCGACCGCGATCGCTTGCCGTGCTGCGCCTGCAGCGATCGCAGAATCGATCGTTTCACGCACGACCCGCATGGCCGCATCGAAGTCGATATAGATGTTCGATGCAGGCCCGACACCACGCCCGAGCTCGCGACCCGACGAATCGCGCAGCCTCGCGCGGCAGCGTGTCGCGCCGCCATCCACGCCGAGGAAGAACTGCGCGGTTGCCAAGGAGCCTCCTAGAAAATTCCTTAACGCCTCTAGACAAGTGGTATGTCATGTGGCTAAAACAAATACAAGAGGTATCTA
>DATAQT010000218.1:0-13455 GCA_036264535.1 Paraburkholderia sp.
AGCCCCGGTGCCGACCATGATCGCGGTCGGCGTCGCCAGTCCGAGCGCGCAGGGGCAGGCGATCACCAGCACCGCGACCGCATTCAGGATCGCCGACTGCCAGTCGCCGGTCGCCAGGCCCCAGCCGAGCAGGGTGACGAAGGCCACGCCCAACACCACCGGCACGAAGACGCTGCTGACCCGGTCGACCAGCCGCTGGATCGGCGCCTTCTCGGCCTGCGCGCTTTCGACGAGCCGGATGATGCGAGCGAGCGTCGTCTCCGCGCCGATGGCGGTGGTCGTCACGACGAGCGCGCCTTCGCCGTTGATCGAGCCGGCCGTGACGGCGTCGCCGGTCTGCTTCGGCACCGGCAGGCTTTCGCCGGTGATCAGCGCTTCGTCGATATGCGTGCGGCCTTCGAGCACCGCGCCGTCGACCGGCACGCGCTCGCCCGGCCGCACGATCACGACCGTGCCGAGCCGCACCTGCGCGAGTGGCACTTCTCGCTCGCCGGCGCCGTCGCGGATGCGCGCGCGCTCGGGACGCAGCGCGTTGAGCGCGCGGATGGCGTCGGTGGTCTGGCGCTTCGCGCGCGCCTCGAGCCATTTGCCGAAGCGCACCAGCGTGATTACGACCGCCGAGGCCTCGAAGTACAGATGCATCGTGTCGCCCGGGTGCATCGCGAGCTCGTAGACGCTGATGCCGTACGCCGCCGATGTGCCGAGCGCCACTAGCAGGTCCATGTTGCCGGCGCCGGCACGCACCGCACGGTAGGCGGCGCGATAGAAGCGCGCGCCGAACACGAACTGCACGATCGACGCGAGCACGAACTGCGGCCATGGCGGCAGCATCGCGTGGAGGCCGAACCATTCGCCGACCATCGGCGCGACGAGCGGCAGCGTCAGCAGCGCGGACGCGACGACGCTCGCGAGGTCGCGGCGAGTCTGAATCTGTTTGCGATCGACGGCGGGGATGGGCGTCGTGTCGGGCATGCCGCCGACGTCGCCGGTTGAGGTGGTGGTTGCAGTCGTATCGACAGGGGCCGCCGGGGTGGGCGGCGCACTCAGCGTCGCTTCGTAGCCGGCTTTCCTGACGGCGGCGATTAGCGCTTCGGCATCGGCTGACGTGGCGCTTTGCGGATGCACGGTGGCGGTTTCGGTGGCCAGATTGACCGACGCGCGCGCGACGCCGGGAACCTTCGCGAGCGCCTTCTCGACGCGCAACGCGCAGGCGGCGCAGGTCATGCCGCCGATCTCCAATTCAGTGGTTTGCGGCGTGGCGGCGGGCGTCGCGGTTTGTTCGGCGATATCGTCGTTCGTGAGCGCGGTCGCCTCGTATCCCGCCTTGCGCACGGCATCGGCCAGTTGCCGGGGACCGACCGTCGCGTCGCTTTCCACGCGGGCGCGCTCGGTCGCGAGATTCACCGACGCTCGCGCGACCCCCGGAAGCTTCGCCAGCGCCTTTTCGACGCGGCTCGCGCACGACGCGCAGGTCATCCCGCCGATCTCGAGTTCGACTACGCGCGTGGATGAAGAGGAGGGGGCAGCGTCGGCGGGGCGCTGCGGGTTGGCAAGTCCGGTCATGGCAGGCAAGGCTCGTGGCGGCATTGGGCCGCATAGTGAATCCAGTATCGACCTTCCAATGATGGGAAGGTCAAGGCCGGATTATGCGGCCGCCGTCAAAACGCCGGCGGCGCATCCAGCATGGCCTGTCCCACCGCCTGCTGCTGATCGCCGTCGCGCGCGAGCAGCGTTTGCGCCGCGCCGCGCCGGTCTTCCGCCGCCTTGTTCTGCCCGAGCTTCCATTTACCGACGAGCCGCGTCACCTCGATCTCGATACCGACGATCGCGCCGAGCATCTGGGCGATGTAGTCGGGCGGCGCGTCGCCCATCTTCCACGGCACCGTCTCGCCGGCTTCCATCTTGCGCGTGAGCCGCGCGACGAGGCCGCGCACGAACGATTCGTCGTCGTGCACCACGATCCTGCCATGTGCATGCACGACCATATAGTTGTAGGTCGGCACCTGCTTGTGCGTTTCGTGTTTGCTCGGATACCAGCTCGGCGAAATGTAGGCGGCCGGCCCCTGGAAGATCACGAGCGTTTCGGGATGGGTCGCGACTTCCTGCCAGACCGGGTTCGCCCGCGCGACGTGCGCGCGCAACACCAGACGTGACGAATCCGTTGCGTCCGCGTGCGCCTCGAACGGCAAATGATTCGCATCGAGCCCATTGGGGCCGTTCGTAATCAGCGTGCCGAACGACTGCTCGGCGATCAGGCGGTGAAGAACCTCTGGACGGCTCTCTTCGAAATGGGCGGGCATATACATTGAAGCGCTCCGGATGCGGGACGACGAAAGAGTGTGGGTGAGTCGGCAACACGGCGGATCGACGAATCCGCAGATCGACATGCATGATGACCTGACAAGGAGGCCGTTTGTCCCATCGGTGAACTGCGTGCGGGCTGCCAGCCGCAATTCCCTGCTTTGTGCTTGCCTGGTTAGCAAGGATACGATACAACGCGATGTTGTCGGAATCGCAATCCGCGGACTCGCTGCGCAGTGTTTCGGGAGAACCGCGCAAAGGCCTGGCGCTTCGCACCGGCATTTCCCATAGGACTGCACGTTCCGCACTCTGAACGAATGATAAAAAATCGCCGAGAACTGTTTTCGCTTCAACGAACCTGCGCATCGCTCGCGGGTCTTGCACTGCTGGCCAGCTGTGCGTCGCCCCCCATCGCGACGCATCAAAGCACCGGCTGGATCAAGGACGAAGTCGCCGACTCCTACGTATTCGGCTATCCGCTCGTGCTGATGAGCGCCACACGCGATGCGGCGGTCGGCACTGATCCCGGCCAGGCGCCTTTCAACACGCTGCGTCACGCGCAGGCGCTGCCGCCGATCGGCGCGACCAACCCGCCGCAGCCGAGCCTCGATACGCTCGACTCGACCGGCTGGCTCGACCTTGCCGATGAGCCGGTGATCCTCGCGCTACCCGATTCGCACGGCCGCTACGTCGATGCGCGCGTGCTCGACATGTGGACCAACGTCGTATGGTCGACCGGGCCGCAGTTCGGCGCGGGCTCGGCCGCCGCGAAGGGCCTGCGCGCGCAGACGATCGCGTTCGTCACGCCGGGCTGGAAGGGCGAACTGCCGAAGGGCGCGAAGCGCGTCGAAGTGCCGACCCGCAACGCATGGATCAGCGTGCGGATCCAGTCGAACGGCGCGCGCGATCTGAACGCGGTGCGCAAGCTGCAACACGCGATCCGTCTGGAGCCGCTGAGCGTCTTCGTCGGCGACGCGGAGCCGGCGGCGGTGCCACCGCGCGGCAACGCGAGCGGCGTCGCGGGTGCGAGCGGCACACCGGCGCAGCAGGTTGCCGCGCTCGACGCGAGCGGCTTCTTCAGTCGTCTTGCCGACGCCTTACCCGACAATCCGCCGACACCGGCCGATCCGCACGCGCTCAAATTCCTAGCCGATCTCGGCGTCACGCCGGGCGATCCGGTGAAGCTGCCGAAGGCGTCCGATGCGCTTGCGGCCGGTCTTGCCGACGGTCGTGATCGCGTCGCGACGCCGCCGTCGAATCTGCTGAGCGCGAACGGCTGGAGCTGGTTTGGCGACGCCGTCGGCAACTACGGTCCCGACTATGGGCTGCGGGCGTATGCGGCGAGCACGCAGCTGGGCATCGCGACGAAGGACGATGAAGTACGGGCGGTCGTCACGCAGGACAGCGACGGCAACACGCTGAACGGCGCGAATCGCTACGTGATCCACTTCGCGGCGAACCAGTTGCCGCCGGTGCGCGGGTTCTGGACGATCACCGCCTACACGAAAGATGGCGCCCTGAGCGAGAACGCAGCGGCGCGGCTCGCGGTCGGCGATCGCAATGGCGCGCACCGCAATCGCGATGGTTCGCTCGACGTGGTCGTGTCGTCGACGCGCAGCCGGAGCGGCAACTGGGTGCCGGCACCGCGCGCGGACATGCAGCTGGTGCTGCGACTGTATGCGCCGAAGCCGCAAGCCACCGACGGCAGCTGGCAGCCGCCAGCGGTCGTGCGGCAATGATGTGAACGGCGCGTGGGCAAACCACGCGCCCTCCGACTTCGTTATCTAACACTAACGACAGTCTTCCACGCTGGAAAGTAGATCGGTCAGCAGCGCGAATTGTCAGACTGGTCCTGACACTCCTGTCTAACCATTGATTCACCACTTATACTGCCGCTTGCGGGATCTCCGTTTTTTGGCGGCGGGCTTGCCGCCGCATTCACCCAGATCGAGCATGGCAAGCCTCAATAAAGCATCGTTAGCCTCATCCATGCAGGCCGTACGCGAAGTCGCGCAGTCGCATCGTACGCGTCGAATTCTCATAGGTCTGCTGATCTTCGTCGTCGTGTTCGGCCTGCTCGGCTTTTTCGCGGCGCCGCCGCTGATTCGCCACATCGCGAGCCAGCAGCTGAGCAAGCAACTCGACCGGCCGGCATCGATCGGCCGGATTGCGCTCAATCCGTACACACTGCGCTTCGAGGCCTACAACGTGCATATCGGTGAGCGCGGCGGCGCGGGAGACTTCGTCGATATTTCGCGGCTCATCGTGCAGCCTTCATGGAGCTCGCTGTTTCGCGGCGCGCCGATCGTCAATGAAGTGCAGGTCGATTCGCCGCGCTTTCATATCGTGCGTTATGACGCGCAGCACTTCAATTTCAGCGACCTGATCGAAAAATTCGCGAATCAACCGGCCAAACCTGACAGCAAGCCGACGCAATTCTCCGTCTCCAATATTCGCGTCGAAAACGGCCAGATCACCTTCGACGACCGGCTGCTCGGTACGAGCCACGTGATCGATCAATGGAAGCTCGGCATTCCGTTCATCGCGACGCTGCCGTCGAAGACCGATATCTTCGTTGAGCCGCTGCTGCGCGCGCGCATCGACGGCAATAGTCAGCTCGCGATCGACGGCAGGACCAAGCCGTTCGCGGCATCGCGCGAGTCGGAAGTGTCGCTGCGCTTCGACGAGCTCGATGTGCCGAAGCTGGTGTCCTATGTGCCGTCGAAGCTGCCGGTGATCGTGCAGTCGGGCAAGCTGTCCACTGATCTGAAGCTGAACTTCGTGATGTCGAACGACACGCCGTCGCTGCGCGTCGCCGGCACTGTGGACCTGAACGATGTCGACGTGCAGGATCAGGGCAAGGCGCCGTTCTTCGCGGCGCGCGCGGTGCATGTGGCGGCGGCATCGCTCGAGCCGTTGAAGAGCGTCTATCACTTCGACGATATCCGCATCGACGCGCCGAACGCGAGTCTCGCGCGCGACAAGGACGGCGTGCTGAGCGTCGAGCATATGTTCGCGTCCGCGCCGGAAAAAACGGCGCCAAAGGAAACTGCGGATGCCAACGCCAAAGCCACCCCCGCCGAAAAAGCAGCCCCGCCGATCGACCTCGCGATCAAACGTCTCACGCTCGACGACGGCACGGTGAACGTGCATGACGAGGCCGCGTCGCGTCCGGTCGATGCCGGTCTGCAAAACCTCGCGGTCACGCTGACCGATTTCTCGACGCTCGCGTCGGCGCCCGCGCACTACACGTTGAACACGAACCTGAAGGACAGCGGCGGTTCGCTCGCCGCCGACGGCACGGTCAGCCTCGCCGCGAAGACGGCGAGCGCGAAGCTCGATCTGAAGTCGCTGAAACTGCCGCCGTTGCAGCCGTATCTCGACACCGCGATGTCCGCGCAGGTGCTCGACGGCGTCCTGTCCGCGGCGACCAATATCGACGCGAACTGGTCGAAGTCGCCGATGGCGCTGACGGTCGCGGACACGCAACTGGACATGCAGGCGGTGAAGCTCGCGGCACGCGGCGACAAGGCGCCGGTGATCTCGCTCGCGCAGGGCAACGTGGTCGTCAAGCAGGTCGACGTCGCGGCGCGCACGGCCGACGTGACGAGCGTCGACGCAACCGGCCTCGCAGTCGACGCGCAGCGACTGAAGGACGGCAGCATCAATCTGAGTTCGCTCGCGGGTGCGCATCAGGAGGCGACGCAGCGCACCGCGATTCACGCGGCGAAAAAAGCGCAGGCCGAGGGCCCCGCATGGCACTACACGATCGGCGAATTGACGCTCAAGGACGCGACCGCCGATTTCACCGACAACACGACGCCGCAGCCGGTCAAACTGAGCTTTACGCCGGTGCAGTTGAAGGTGCAGCACATCAGCGACGACCTGAGCCGTCCGCTGCCCGTCGACCTGCAAGCGACGTTGAACAGGAAGGGCACGCTCGGCGTGAAGGGCGACGTGACCGCGACGCCGCTGAAGCTGGCCGTCAAAGTCGACGCGAACCGGCTCGATGCGGCCGCGTTCGAGCCGTACTTCGGCAGCAAGCTGAACGCGGCGCTCGCAAGCGCGCTGCTGAACGCGAACGGCGATCTCGCGGTCTCGCAGGCGAAGTCGCTGAAAGCGAACTATCACGGCGACATGGCGCTCGTCGACGTGCGCATGATCGACAAGGCGACATCCGACCCGTTCGCGGGTTGGGGCTCGCTCGCGCTGACGAACCTGAAGGCCGATTACGACGAGCACGGCACCGTGGTCGACGCGGGCCGCGTGACGTTCTCGAAGTTCTATGGGCGCGTGCTGCTCGACGCGCAAGGCAAGCTGAACCTGAAGGACGTGGTCGCGCATGAGAGTGGCACGCCGCAGTCGCTGACACGTGACAAGAGCGGCTCGCATCCGATTCCGCTGACGCCGGCGGCGGTGTCCGAAGCGGTCGCGGCGTCGGCGCCGATTGCGGCATCCGCAGCAACGCCGGGCAACGCTGCCGCCGCACCTGTGGCCACCGTCACCGCCGCGACACCGCCGCAAAGCCCGGTCAAGCTGCACTTCGGGCAACTGGTGTTGCAGCAGGGCCGCGTCACCTATACCGACAACTTCATCAAGCCGAACTACACGGCGAACCTCGTCGACATTCAGGGCACGATCGGCGCGTTCGGCACCCAATCGACCACGCCCGCGCCGGTCGACGTTGCCGCGAAGCTCGCCGCCAATGGTCCATTGACGATCCGCGGCACCGTCAACCCGCTGATCGCGAAACCGGCGCTCGATCTGACCGCGAGCGCGCACGACATCGAGCTGACCAACCTGACGCCGTACTCGGCGAAATACGCCGGCTATCCGATCACGAAGGGCAAGCTCAACGTCGATCTGCATTATCAGCTTGCGAACGATCAGCTGAACGCGAACAACCACCTGTTCATCGATCAGTTGACGTTCGGCGATCACATCGACAACGACACCGCGACCAAGCTGCCGGTGCGTTTCGCGATCTCGCTGCTGAAGAACTCGCGTGGCGAAATCGACGTGAACCTGCCGGTGTCGGGCTCGCTGTCGAACCCCGAGTTCAGTATCGGCGGGTTGATCTGGCACGCGGTGCTCAATCTGCTCGAAAAGGCCGTGACCGCGCCGTTCACGCTGATCGCGCACGCGTTCGGCGGCAATGGCGAGGAACTCGGCTACGTCGAATTCGCGGCGGGCTCGGCGACGCTCAGCGACGCCGACAAGCAGAAGCTCGACATGATCGTGAAGGCGCTCGCCGACAAGCCGTCGATCCGCATCGACCTGATCGGCCGCGTCGATCCGAAGGTCGACGAACCGGCGCTGCGCTCGCAGTACGTCGATCAGTTGGTCAAGCGGCAGAAGATCAAGGACGTGGTGGGCAACGGCGAGAGCGTCGATCTGTCGACGATCACGGTCGATCAGCAGGACTACGACAAATATCTGACCAAGGCCTACAAGTCGACCGATTTCAAGAAGCCGCACAACTTCATCGGTATGACGAAGACGCTGCCCGACGACGACATGAAGGGCGCGATCGAGGCCAACGCGCCGATCGATGACGCGAGCCTGCGGCAACTCGCACAGCAACGCGCGCAGGCCGTGCAACAGTATCTGGAAGGCAAGATCGACAGTAGCCGCGTGTTTATCGTCGCGCCGAAGATGAATGCCGACGACATCAAGGACAAGGGTGCGACGACGCGGGTCGATTTCGGCCTGAAGTGATCGGTGATCGTGATCGGCGATTGCGGCCCGCGAGCCGTGACATCAGCGCATAAAAAAAGCCCGACCTGAGGTCGGGCTTCAAAGTCGGCTGCGCCCTCCACAGGACGCAGCCCCTGCAAAACAGCGAGGCTGCTTGCGTTGCCGCCAGGCTTAAGCAGCCAGCAGCGAGCGCAGCACGAACGGCAGAATCCCGCCGTGCTTGTAGTAGTCCACTTCGATCGGCGTGTCGATACGCAGCAGCACCGGAACGCGTTTGTCGCCGTCCTTGCCGTGGATCACGAGCGTGACTTCCTGTTGCGGCTTGAAGTCGTCGCCGAGGCCTTCGACGTCGTACGTTTCTGCGCCGGTGATGCCGAGCGACTGCACGCTATCCGAGCCCTTGAACTGCAGCGGCAGAACGCCCATGCCGACGAGGTTCGAACGGTGGATCCGCTCGAAGCTGCGTGCCACCACGGCTTTTACGCCCAGCAGTTGCGTACCTTTCGCCGCCCAGTCGCGCGACGAACCCGTGCCGTACTCTTCGCCCGCGAACACGACGGTCGGCGTGCCGGCGTCGATGTACTTCATCGCTGCGTCGTAGATCGACAGCTGTTCGCCGCTCGGCTGATGAATCGTCAGGCCGCCTTCCACGCGCGTGCCATCTGCTTTCACCGGGATCATCAGGTTCTTGATCCGGACGTTCGCGAACGTGCCGCGCATCATCACGTCGTGGTTGCCGCGGCGCGAGCCGTAGCTGTTGAAGTCGGCCTTCTGCACGCCGTTTGCCTTCAGCCACTTGCCTGCCGGCGAGTCTTCCTTGATCGAGCCCGCCGGGCTGATGTGGTCGGTCGTGACCGAGTCACCGAAGATGCCCAGTGCGCGTGCGCCCTTGACCGGCGGGATGCTCGAAGCCGGCGTCATCGAGAAGTCCTTGCCGAAGAACGGCGGCTCGGCGATGTAGGTCGACTTCGGCCAGTCGTAGACCTGGCCTTCTTCGCCCTCGATCTTGCTCCACAGGTCGCCCTTCTTCGTGAGCTGCGAGTAGTTCTTGCGGAACGCGTCGGCATCCATCGCGTACTTGAGCAGCGCGTTGACTTCGTCGCTGGTCGGCCAGATGTCGCCGAGGTAGATGTCCTTGCCACCCGTGCCCTTGCCGACCGGCTCGGTCATCAGGTCACGCGTGATGTTGCCGGCGATCGCGTACGCGACGACGAGCGGCGGCGAGGCGAGGAAGTTCGCGCGGATGTTCGGGTGAATACGCGCTTCGAAGTTACGATTGCCCGACAGCACGGCTGCCGCGACGATGTCGTTTTTCGTGATCGCTTCGTTCAGTTCCGGCGTCAGATCGCCCGCGTTACCGATACAGGTCGTGCAGCCGTAAGCGGCCAGCGTAAAGCCGAGCTTGTCGAGGTACTTCAGCAGGTCGGTCTTCGTCAGGTATTCGGTGACGATGCGCGATCCCGGCGCGAGCGAGGTCTTGATGTGCGGAGCGACCGTCAGGCCAGCCTCGACAGCCTTCTTCGCGAGCAGACCAGCGGCGAGCAGCACGCTCGGGTTCGACGTGTTCGTGCACGACGTGATCGCGGCGATCAGGATGTCGCCGTTTTTCACGTCGACGCCGTTGCTCGTCGTGTATTGCGTGTCGAGATCGGCGCTCTTCTTCGCGAAGCCGTTTTCAGCGACCGGCTTCGAGAACAGGTCGGTGAAGGTCGACTTCACGTGGCCGATTTCGATGCGGTCCTGCGGACGCTTCGGGCCAGCCAGCGACGGTGCGACCGTGGCGAGATCGAGCGTGACGACCTTCGTGTAGTCGATGTCGCCATCAGCCGGAATGCCGAACAGCTCTTGCGCCTTGAAGTAGTTCTCGAACGCGGAGATTTCAGCGTCCGTGCGCCCCGTGCCGTGGAAGAAGTCGATGGTCTTTTCGTCGACCGGGAAGAAGCCCATCGTCGCGCCGTATTCCGGCGCCATGTTGCCGATCGTCGCGCGGTCCGGCACCGACAGCGAGCGCGTGCCTTCGCCGAAGAATTCGACGAACTTGCCGACGACCTTCTCCTTGCGCAGCAGTTCGGTAATCGTCAGCACGAGGTCGGTTGCGGTCACGCCTTCGATCAGCTTGCCCTTCAGGTGCACGCCGACGACGTCCGGCGTGAGGAAGTACACCGGCTGGCCGAGCATGCCCGCTTCGGCCTCGATACCGCCCACGCCCCAGCCGACCACGCCGATGCCGTTGATCATCGTCGTGTGGCTGTCCGTGCCGACCAGCGAATCCGGGTAGTACACGGTGTCCGCGCCGTCGGCCTTCTTGTGCACGCCGCGCGCGAGGTACTCGAGGTTCACCTGGTGAACGATGCCGACGCCCGGCGGCACGACCTTGAACGTGTCGAACGCCTGCATGCCCCACTTCATGAACTGGTAGCGCTCGTTGTTGCGCTGGAATTCCAGCTTCATGTTCAGGTCGAGCGCGTTCTTCTCGCGGAAGTGGTCGATCTGCACCGAGTGGTCGACGACGAGGTCCACCGGCACCAGCGGCTCGATCGACTTCGGATTCTTGCCGACGGCCTTCGCGACGCCGCGCATTGCAGCGATGTCGGCGAGCAGCGGCACGCCGGTGAAGTCCTGCAGCACGACGCGCGACACGACGAACGGAATTTCGTCGACGCGTGCCGCCGTCGGCTTCCAGTTCGCCAGTTGCGTGATGTGTTCTTCGGCGATCTTCTTGCCGTCGTAGTTGCGCAGCACCGATTCCAGCACGATACGGATCGAGACCGGCAGGCGGTCGATCTTGAGGTTCAGAGCCTTGCCGAGTTGCGGCAGCGAGTAGAACTTGCCTTTGCCGGAACCGCTGTCGAATTCCTTGAGCGTTTTGTGGAGGTTGTGGGCCATGGTGTTTTCCTTGGTTTGGATCGCGGAACTACGGTACTTAGCCTAGATAACGTACAGATCGACGTATTCATTGACCGGCGTCGCTTCGAGCTTGGCCTGATCGAGCGATACGCCGAGAATCGCCAGTTGCTGCTTGACCGGAAAGCGCCGCGCAAGGTTGGTCTTGAACTTCTCGACCAGCAGCGGAATACCATCTTCGCGACGGCGCTTATGACCGATCGGGTATTCGACTACGACTTCGCCGAATTTCGACCCGTCGTTGAATTCGATCGTCAGTGCATTGGCGATCGAACGTTTCTCCGGGTCGTGATAATCCTTCGTGAACTGCGCGTCTTCGACGCATTCCATCTTCGCGCGCAATGCATCGATACGCGCGTCACGCGCCACCGAATCTTCGTAATCGGCGGCTGTCAGACGGCCGAAAATCAGCGGCACGGCGATCATGTACTGGATGCAATGATCGCGGTCGGCCGGATTGTTCAGCGGGCCTTTTTTATCGATGATACGAATCGCCGCCTCGTGCGTGCGAATCGTGATGCGGCGAATGTCTTCGACGCGCCGGCCTTGCCGGCCAAGCTGCGCATGCAGCGCGAGCGCGGCTTCCACGGCGGTTTGCGCGTGGAACTCGGCCGGAAATGAAATCTTGAACAGAACGTTTTCCATCACGTACGAGCCGTACGGACGCTGGAACTGGAACGCACGGCCGTTGAACAGCACGTCGTAGAAGCCCCAGGTTTTGGCGCTGAGCACCGACGGATAGCCCATCTCGCCGGTCTTCGAAATCAGCGCGAGGCGCACGGCGCGCGAGGTCGCGTCGCCGGCGGCCCACGATTTGCGCGAGCCCGTGTTCGGCGCGTGGCGGTAGGTGCGCAGCGCCTGCCCATCGACGAGCGCCTGCGAGACCGCGTTGATCAGCTCGTCGCGTGTGAGGCCGATCAGCTGACCGACCACCGCGGTCGACGCGAGCTTGACGAGCAGCACATGATCGAGCCCGACCTTGTTGAACGAGTTCTCGAGCGCTATGCAGCCTTGAATTTCGTGCGCCTTGATCATTGCGAGCAGGACGTCTTTCATCGTCAGCGGCGCTTTGCCCGCTGCGATGGCAGTGCGCGAGAGCCAGTCGGCCGTCGCGAGAATGCCGCCGAGGTTATCCGATGGATGCCCCCATTCGGCCGCGAGCCAGGTGTCGTTGAAGTCGAGCCAGCGGATCATTGCGCCGATGTTGAAGGCGGCCTGAACCGGGTCCAGCTGGAACGACGTGCCTGGCACCTTTGCGCCGTTGGGGACGATCGTGCCTGCCACGATCGGTCCCATCAGCTTGGTGCAGGCCGGGTAGGTGAGCGCCTCGAGTCCGCAACCGAGCGTGTCGATCAGGCAATGACGCGCGGTTTCCAGCGCGAGCGCGCTGTCGATCCTGTAGTCCAGCACGTAGTCGACGATATCGACCAGGACGTCGTCCGGGGCGGGTCGCACGTTGGAGATCGGGGCGGACATCGGCGGGGCTTCCCTGGTGGCAGGAATCAGTTGCCGGTCTTGTTGACTGCGTTCGATTGCGTTGCAGCCGGCGCGCCCTGTTCCATGGCGACCGTCTTGCACTCGTCGGCCAGACGCGAGCTGTCCTTGTCCTGGAACAGCATGGCCTTCGTCGGGATCACGACGAGGTCCATACCGGATGCCGCGTCGTGGAAGCGGTCGGCGCCCGTCGTGGTCGTTTCGCGCGGCAGGTTGTAGTTCTTGTTCGCCCAGTGAACCGTGACGATCTGGTCACGCTTCATGTCGCCTTTCATTTCGAAAGCAAGGCCGTCCTTGCACGACCACTTTTCAGCGCCGTCCGGGATCGGATCGACCTTCGCTTCCTTCGCCGGATTCGCCTTGCGCTTGATCAGGCGGCGGGGCTCCGGGCGCTTGGCGACGGCCTTCTTCGTGGTTGTTGTGGCCGTGTCCGCAGCAGCGGCGTCAGTCGCGACGGACAGCATCGTCGTGGACAGGGCGCCAATCATGGCGGCGATCATCAGCTTTTTCATGGAGAAAACCTTTCTATCAAAAATCAGTTAAACAGTGCGCGGACGACCGGTCCGGCGGCCGCGCGGGTTGAACTGCACGCGCTGTGGAGCGCACAGCGACCGCTATTTTCTCCTATTTAGCGGCACGTACTTTAAATTCTCGGGTCCGGTGTAATTTGCGCTCGGACGGATGATCTTGTTGTCGACGCGCTGCTCGATGATGTGCGCACTCCAGCCGGCCGTACGCGAGATCACGAACAGCGGCGTGAACATGGCGGTCGGCACGCCCATCATGTGATATGACACCGCGCTGAACCAGTCGAGGTTCGGGAACATCTTCTTCGCGTCCCACATCACCGCTTCGAGCCGCTCGGCAATTGAGAACAGCTTCGTGTTGCCCGCTTCCTTCGATAGCTTCTTCGCGACCTCCTTGATGACCTTGTTGCGCGGGTCCGAGATCGTGTACACCGGATGGCCGAAGCCGATCACGACTTCCTTGTTCTCGACGCGGCGACGGATGTCGGCTTCCGCTTCGTCAGGCGTCTGGTAGCGCGACTGGATTTCGAAC
>DATAQT010000236.1:0-45102 GCA_036264535.1 Paraburkholderia sp.
GATTCGTTCGTGCGGTCGGGAACGGTTTGCGATTCGGTGTCGATCGCGATCGCGAGTTCGTCGATCGAGCGGCGCAGATAATCGAGCGACCAGTTCCACGCATCGCCCTGATTGTCGATAAAGCCTTGCAGGATCGCGAGCGTATGCGGCACGCCCTCGGGATCGACGCGCACCACTTCGCCGTATAGCGGCGCGGTGTTCGCATAGCGGAGCTGCGTCAGATAGCGGCTGATTTCCGCTTCCGGATGGACGCCGCTGACGAGCCGCCGCACGAGCTTCAGCACCGCGGCATCGGCGACGATCAGCGAGCTGTTGCTCTGTTCGGCCGCCAGCCAGCGGATCTCGGGCCGCTCGCCGAGATCGTCGAGTTCGGTGAAACGCTCGGTCGGCAGGAACTGGATCTCACTCTTCTGCACGGTCGGCACGACCGCGCGCTCGCGCATCTTGCGCAGCACGTTGTGCGCGAAGATCGGCAGCGCGAACGCGTCGGTCAGATGGCCGACGTTGCGGCCGCGCCGCACGCGCGCCAACGCGAGTTGCATGAACAGCGGCGTGGTGGTTTCGCCGCCCCACGTGATCGCGATCGGCACCACGTAGCGCTCGGTGTGGTTGCCGACGTCCACCTCGATTTCAGTAAACGCGAAGCCGCCGTTCGGGATCGTGGTCAGCGCGGCGAGCCGCACCGCGTGCATCTTCTGATCCTTCGACGCGAACCAGCGCCGCCGGCTCAGCCACGACGGCAGCACCTCGGATTCGAGCAGCCGCACGTTTTCGGGTGTCGGCCCGCTCTGACCTTCGCGGATCACGATCGTGACGAATTCGGGCAGTGGCACGGAATGCGCCTGCGCCCACGTCGGACGCTGACCGCCTTCGCAGAGCAGGAACCACAGGAAGCCGTACGGCGGGAACGTCAGCAGGTAGGTCAGCTGGCCGATCGCCGGGAACACCGAATCGGCCGTCATTTCGATCGGCACCGCGCCGTTGAATTCGGACAGATCGAGTTCGACCGCCTGCGGCGCGCGCGACAGATTCGCGACGCACAGGATCGGCGCCTCGCCCGGCATCTCACGCAGATACGCAAGAATCTTGCGATTTTCCGGCTTCAGAAAGCGGATCGTGCCCCGTCCGAAGGTCTGCTTCGCGCGCCGCGTCGCGAGCATGCGGCGCGTCCAGTTCAGCAGCGAATGCGGGTCGCGGCTCTGCGCTTCGACGTTGACCGCGTCGAAGCCGTACAGCGAACCCATCACGGGCGGCAGTACCAGTTGCTCGGGGTCGGCGCGTGAGAAGCCGCCGTTGCGATCGGACGACCACTGCATCGGCGTGCGCACACCGTCGCGGTCGCCGAGGTGAATGTTGTCGCCCATCCCGAGTTCGTCGCCGTAGTAGATGACCGGCGTGCCGGGCATCGACAGCAGCAGCGAGTTGATCAGCTCGATGCGGCGGCGGTCGCGCTCCATCAGGGGCGCGAGACGGCGGCGAATGCCGAGATTCAGACGGGCGCGGCGGTCACTCGCATAGGTGTTCCAAAGATAGTCGCGCTCGGAATCGGTGACCATCTCGAGCGTCAGCTCGTCGTGATTGCGCAGGAAGATCGCCCACTGGTTCGATTCGGGGAGGTCCGGCGTCTGCTTCATGATGTCGGTGATCGGAAAGCGGTCCTCGCTCGCGATCGACATGTAGATGCGCGGCATCAGCGGGAAGTGGAACGCCATGTGGCATTCGTCTTCGTTGCCGAAGTACTCCTTCACGTCCTCGGGCCACTGGTTCGCTTCGGCGAGCAGCATCCGGTTCGGGTACTCGGCGTCGATGGTCGCGCGAATCCGCTTGAGGATCTCGTGCGTCTCCGGCAGGTTCTCGTTGTTGGTGCCATCACGCTCGACGAGGTACGGCACCGCGTCGAGCCGCAGCCCGTCGATGCCCATGTCGAGCCAGAAGCGCATCACCTGCAGCACCTCTTTCAGCACCGCCGGATTGTCGAAGTTCAGATCGGGCTGGTGCGAGTAGAAGCGGTGCCAGAAATACGCGCCCGCGACCGGATCGTGCGTCCAGTTCGACGGCTCCGAGTCGATGAAGATGATGCGCGTCTCCGGGTACTTCTGATCGGTATCGGACCACACGTAGTAGTTGCGATAGTTCGAGCCGGGCTTCGCGCGCCGCGCGCGCTGGAACCACGGGTGCTGGTCCGACGTGTGGTTGATCACGAGTTCGGTGATGACGCGGATGCCGCGCGCGTGCGCTTCCTGGATGAAGCGTTTCACGTCCGCGAGCTGGCCGTAGTCGGGATGCACGTTGCGGTAATCGGCGATGTCGTAGCCGTCGTCGCGGCGTGGCGACGGATAGAACGGCAGCAGCCAGATCGCGTTGATGCCGAGCTCCGCGATGTAGTCGAGCTTCGCCATCAGGCCGGGGAAATCGCCGACGCCGTCGTTATTGCCGTCGAAGAACGACTTGATGTGCACCTGGTAGATGATCGCGTCCTTGTACCAGAGCGGATCGTCGCTGAGCGCCGCGGGTTTGCCGCGCCGGCGCGCGCGTACCTTGGCCGCCGTGCCGGTGGCCGCGGCCGTTTGCGCCTCGTGCGCGGGTTGGGCAGGATCGTCGCGCTTCATGTTCCACCTTCCATCCAGGTTGGGTTGGCAGCGTCTGCGTGATCAGCGCTGTCGGGATCGTGGTCGGTGTCTTCCGGGCGATCGGCGGGGAGGCCGCCTAGCGGCGCGATGCGCCAGATCGAGAACGGTTGGCCCGAGCCGAGTCGCACGTGCTGCCAGCGTCCGGTCCATTCGAAGCGCGCGCCGGTCATCTCGTCTATCACTTCGAGCGCGGCGTGATCGTGCAGATGCCAGCGCTGGAACGTGTCCCACGACAACTCGATGTCCGCGCCCTGTTCGTTGAACGGATCGAGATTGATCGCGACGACGACCACGTTGTCACGCGACTCGGTCGCTTTCTCGAAGAACAGGATGTGGTCGTTGTGCGCGGTGAGAAACGTGAGACCGAGATGCGTTTGCAGCGCCGGATTCGCGCGGCGAATGCGGTTCAACGCGGTGATCTCGCCGACGATATTGCCGGGCCGGTGCCAATCCCACGCACGCAACTGGTATTTTTCGGAGTCCAGATACTCTTCGCTGTTCGGCAGCGCGGCGGCCTCGCACAGTTCGAAGCCGCTATACACGCCCCACAGGCCCGCCAGCGTCGCGGCGAGCGCCGCGCGAATCAGAAAGCCCGTGCGCCCCTGCGATTGCAGATGACGCGGATTGATGTCCGGTGTGTTGACGAAGAAGTTCGGCCGGTAGAAATCGCGCGCGTCGGTCTGCGTGAGCTCGCCCAGGTACTCGGTGAAATCGCGCTTCGACTCGCGCCACGTGAAGTACGTGTACGACTGCGAGAAGCCGATCTTGCCGAGCCGGTTCATCATACGTGGCCGCGTGAACGCTTCCGCGAGGAAGATGACGTCGGGATGGCGCGCACGCACGTCGCCGATCATCCATTCCCAGAACGGCAGCGGCTTCGTGTGCGGATTGTCGACGCGGAAGATGCGCACGCCCGCGTCGACCCAGAACAGGATTACGTCGCGCAACGCGAGCCACAGGTCGGGCTTCGCATCGTGCGCGTAGAAGTCGGGATTGACGATGTCCTGATACTTTTTCGGCGGATTCTCCGCATAGCGCAGTGTGCCGTCGGGGCGCCACGCGAACCATGTCGGATGCTGCTTCAGCCAGGGGTGATCGGGCGAGCACTGGATCGCGAAATCGAGCGCGATCTCGAGGCCGTGCGCATGCGCGGCGGCGAGCATCGCCTTGAAGTCGTCGAGCGTGCCGAGCTGCGGATGCACGGCCGTGTGGCCGCCCTCGGCCGCGCCGATCGCATACGGACTGCCGACGTCGCCCGGCTGCGCGGTCAGGGTGTTGTTGCGGCCCTTGCGGTTGGCAACGCCGATCGGATGGATCGGCGGGAAGTACAGCACGTCGAAGCCCATGTCGCGAATGCGCGGCAGCTTCGCGGTCACGTCCGCGAACGTGCCGTGGCGCGATTCGTCGTCGCTCATCGAGCGCGGGAAGATCTCGTACCAGTTCGCGAAATAGGCGGCCGTGCGTTCCGCGTCGATCTTGTAGATCACCGGGTCGCGGCTCAGGAACGGGCGATGGCGCGCGGCGGTCATCGCCTGCGCGGTGGCGGGCGCGAGAATCAGCGCGAGCTTCTGTTCGGCGTCGGCCTTCTGGAAGTCGCGCACGATCTGTTCGAGCGGCTCCTTCTGGGCGTCCTCGGTCGTCTCGACTTCGGCGAGCACGAGTGCGAACAGATGCGCGGCTTCATCGAGTTCGATCTCGACGGTCTGGTTCGCCTTCAGCTTCTTCTGGATATGTTCGACGAGCGAGGCGAAGTCGTCGCGCCATGCGATCACGGTGAACTCGTAGCGGCCAATCCTCTCGAGCGGAATGCGCGCGCTCCACAAATCGAGCCCGGCCGGCGGCGCGGGCGACATCAGCATCTCGTGCCACGCGGTTTCGTCGGCGGCACGCCACAGTACGGCCGCCGCGATCTTGTCGTGACCCTCGGCGAAGATCGCCGCGCGAATTTCCGCGCGTTCGCCGACGCTGCGCTTCGCCGCGAAGCGGCCGTGCTCCACCGACGGCGACACGCTCTCGATCGCGACGCGCGGCGCCTCGATCGCGTCGAGCACCGTCTTGTGGCCGCTGCGCTTGCTGTTCGCCTTGTCCATCGGCGGCGCGAGGCAGATCGGTTTTTCGGCGAACGCGCGCAGCAGTCGCACTGCGCCAGGCGCGAGCGCGAACGGCACGAGAGCCGCCGGTTTGGCCTGAGCGCGCGCACCGAGCGGCGCGAAGCGCGTAAAGCTGCCCGGCACGCCCGCGAGGAAACGCGCGGGATCGACGCGCACCGGCGCGCCAAGCTCGGGATTCACGACGATCAGCACGGCTTCGCTGGCGTCGCGCAGATCAGCCGCGTCGGCGCGCAGCAGTACCGCGGCCGGCGCGCCGGGCCCGCTCAAGGGGCGCAATTCTCCGTTCGCGTGCAGCGTCGGCGTGTTGCGCGCGATGTCGTTGGCCTGCCTGACGGCGGCGCTCAGATCGAAGCGGCGCGACTGCGCGGCGCGCGCGAACTGCGCGGCGTCGCCGCGCGTTTGCGACATCGGTTCGGTGATGCCGTATTCGAAGCCCATCGGCATCATCCAGCCGCTGCCCAATGCAACCGACGTGAACAGCGCGCGCCGATACGCACGCTCGACGATCGCCGCGTCGTGCACGTCGCTCAGCTCGGCGGCGAGGCGCGTGCCATATGGCGCTTCGGGAAATGTGATCGGGCCGCCGATGCGCGCGAGCATCGCATGCTCCTCGGCCATCCAGCTCGAACGGAAATCCCACCAGCGTACCGACGAAAACGCGCTATCGAAGCCAGCCCCTTCGAGACCGGGCAGATCGCTGCGCGCAAGGCCCGGCGTTGCCGCCAGAAAGCGCACGTGCGGATGCTTCGCGCGCACTTCGTCGCCGAGGTGCCGCCATACGGCGGCTGGTACGCGATGCGGCGAATCGAAACGGAAACCGCCGACGCCCGCGTCGGCGAGCACGAGTAACTGCTGCGTCCACCAGACGGTCAGCGCGGCATTAGTGGCGGGGTCGTCGAAATTCGCGTAGGCAACGTTGTCTTCGCGATGCACGTGGCGTGGATCGAGCCGCGCGAGCTCGGACTCGCTCGCGTGAAACCAGTCCGGATGCTCGGCGTACAGCACGCCGTCAGCGGCCATGCGGTCGATCACGAGATCGACCAGCAGCGTCAGGTGGTTGCGGCGCGCGGCATCGGCGAGCACGCGCACGGCGTCGTGCACCGAGTGCTGTGCCTCGAACACCGGATGCAGCCCCGCGTGATTGCCGACGACCTGGCCGTGGCCGGCCTGACCGGGCTCGAACAGGCCGCCGATCAACGCATGATCGAAACCGAGCCCGGCCGCGTGAGCGAACTGGGCGGGCCAGGCATCCAGCGGCCCGACGAGAAGAGAATGAAAAAAGTAAATCCGCGGCGCGTACCCGTTTGGAGGTTCCATCGGTCGTTTCCAGAGTTGTCCTGCTGCGGTGTGGATGCAGTGGGCATGCGATCACAGCGCTCATCGGGCTTCCCGAGCCGGATGCCACGCGATGCGTCAGCGGGGCGCGTACTGGTCAATGTAGTGCAAAGATCGTCGCGCCGCTGGCCAGTCGCGGGTGCTTTGGCGCCAGACGCCGGTCGAACGAGGCTGGTCATCACACCTCGCGGAAACGAGCAAACCGTGTGCCAACGCGACGGGCCACCAGGCGGCGCACTAGCGTGGCAAGGGCGAGGTTACGGCGAGAGGGCAGCCGCCGAAGGTGCGCGTGCGCACGCAGCGCGCGCGTTAATGCAGGCATTGTTACGCACCCCGCGGGTGGCGCGGCATGTAAAAGGGGGTGGCCAGGGGCCGGTTTTACACGGCTTGACCCGCGATGCGGCGAGTGCCGCTCGAGCGGAGCCGCGACGCCTCGCCAGCACCCGCATGGCAACCGTGTGGCATTCGCATGAAGTTCATGCGAATGCCGTGCAATAGCCGTGTCACGAACCCAGCAGCCCCGCCGCGATGTTCACGCACAAGCCGAGCACCGCGACGTTGAAGTAGAACGACAGGACCGATTGCGCGAGCGTCGCGCGGCGAATTTCGCGCGAGCGCAGCACGACGTCGGAGGTCTGCGACGCGACTGCGATCGTGAACGAGTAGTACAGGAAGTCCCAGTAGTTCGGCAGCAAATGGTGATCGGGGAACTTCAACGCGGTTTCTTGCGCGTCGGTGTCGTAGTAGAGGCGCGCGTAGTGCAGCGTGAAGATCGTCGGAATCAGGAACCAGGCGCCGATCAGCGTCAGACCTGTCAGCAGGTAATGCGAAACGATCGGCGCGCCGCCCGCGCCTTTCGCCGACGCGAGTTCGAGCACGATCGCCGCGATGCTCGCGACCGTCGCGGCACAGATCACGAAGAGCACGACGCCCGCGTTTTCGTCGTCGCGGATCGCGTATTCGCGCACGCGATGTTCGTCGGCGAGGGCCATGTGCACCCAGATCATCAGCAGGTAGCTCCAGATGGCCGCGTCCCAGCCGAGCAGCGTGCGTGCCATCGGGCTCGTATGACCCGGCACGAGGAACGCGACGACGATGCCGATGACGAGGCCGATCACCGTGCGGGGGCGATTGCGAAGAACTTGCGGATAGTAATTGATGGACATGGGACTCGATGAACGACGAAAGTGTATGACGTCGGTGTCGCGAATTCTACGCGTGCTACGCGGACCGATTGTCGAATGATGGGTCACAAGCTATAGTCTTTCGCAGCGGCCTTGCGCGCCGCTTTCAACTGAAAGGCGATTGGCAGAAAGCGGCAATGAGGGTGCCGCGAGCGCGGCGCAATGCGCGTCGTCATACCGCTGTCATTGCGACCCTGCACGCAACACCACTTACTATGCGCGTCTATTTCGCGCACGGATACGAGACCGCAGAAGCGGCGTTAGACCAGGTTTGGGGAAGAGCAAACGAAGCGGCACGCGAACGGCATGATGCCCTCGCCGCGCTGCTCGTCGAGAACGACTCATCATCTGGAGCCCCCATGACAGATGTTCCTGAGCATAACGATGCGCATCTCACCGTGACGCATCGGCAAGGAGCGAAGTCTCATCGCAGTGCCACGCGTTTCACCGGCTTGTCCCCGTCGTTTTCCGCTTCACGCAGGGCATGGGTGCTCGGCTCATGCGCGGCTGCCGCGCTGCTCGCGTTCGCGGGCGCGAGCCGGTCGCTGTCGTGGATCGCGCCCGCCTTCGCCGGGACGCCGCCAGCCGGCGGCGGACTCGATGCCTTCTTCGCGCTGTCGCAACACCTCACCGGTCGCAGCAGTTTCGATGCCGTGCTCGGCAAGCGTGTCTACGACGCGCTGTCGCATTCCGACAACCAGTTCACCCAGAACGTCGCCGCGCTGAACACATGGCTGCAAGGTCACGGCGGCGTGCCGTCCGATACGGTCACGCAGGCGCTGCAGACCGAGCAGCCCGCGCTCGCGAAAACGGTCGGCGCGATCATGCGCGCATGGTATCTGGGCCTCGTCGGCGACATGCCGCACGTCGAAGTGGTCGCGTATGAAAAGGCGCTGATGTTCGAGCCCGTGAAAGACGTGCTCACGATTCCCTCCTATTGCCGCGACGTGCCGTTCTACTGGACGCAGAAGCCAATGCCCGCTTGAGGCGCGTGAGCCGCGCGAGCCCGCCAGCGGGCAGCGCCGGCATCACGGCGAACCCGCGAGCGTCGCACGAACAAAGCCCGCAACAGGAAGGGCACCGAAGAGAGAAACGATGGCAAACACGAATTCCGCCGATATCGTCGTGGTCGGCTCGGGCGTCGCCGGTAGTCTGGTCGCGCATCAGTTGGCGCTGGCGGGGGCCTCCGTGATCCTGCTCGAAGCGGGGCCGCGCATTCCGCGCTGGCAGATCGTCGAGAACTTTCGCAACTCGCCGGCCAGGTCCGACTTCGCGACACCGTATCCGTCGACGCCCTACGCGCCGCATCCCGAGTACGCTCCCGCGAACAACTACCTGATCCAGAAGGGCGATTATCCGTACAACTCACAATATGTGCGGCTCGTCGGCGGCACCACGTGGCACTGGGCGGCGGCCGCGTGGCGGCTGCTGCCGTCGGATTTCCAGTTGCACAAGCTGTACGGCGTCGGGCGCGACTGGCCGTATCCGTACGAAACGCTCGAGCCGTGGTACGTGGCCGCCGAAGTACAGCTCGGCGTGTCCGGTCCGGATAGTTCGATCGATCTCGGTTCGCCGCGCTCGAAGCCCTATCCGATGCAACAGCTGCCGCTGTCGTACATGGATCAGCGTTTCAGCGACGTGCTCAACGCACGGGGCTTCAAGGTCGTCCCCGAACCGGTCGCGCGCAACAGCCGGCCGTACGATGAGCGGCCAACCTGCTGCGGCAACAACAACTGCATGCCGATCTGCCCGATCGCCGCGATGTACAACGGCGTGATCCACGCGGAGAAGGCCGAGCAGGCCGGCGCGAGACTGATTCCCGAAGCGGTCGTGTATCGCGTCGAAGCGGACGACAAAGGGCTCATCACCGCGGTCCACTACAAGGACCCGAACGGCAATAGCACGCGCGTCACCGGCAAGCTGTTCGTGCTCGCGGCTAACGGCATAGAAACGCCGAAGCTGATGCTGATGTCGACCTCCGACAAATTCCCGCACGGCGTCGGCAACAGCTCCGATCAGGTGGGCCGCAACCTGATGGACCATCCGGGCACCGGCGTCACCTTTCTCGCCAACGAGCCGTTGTGGCCCGGCCGCGGCCCGATGGAGATGACCTCGATCGTCAACTTCCGCGACGGCGCGTTCCGCTCCGATTACGCGTCGAAGAAGCTGCATCTGTCGAATGGTGTGCCGACGATGGCTGTCACCGCCGACCTGCTGAAAAAAGGGCTGACCGGCGCCGAATTCGACCGGCAGATTCGCGGCCGCGCGGCGCGCACGCTGAACATCAACAGCTTTCACGAGCATTTGCCGGAGCCGCAGAACCGCATCGTGCCATCGGCCGATCACAAGGATGCACTCGGCATTCCACAGCCCGAGATCTACTACTCGATCAATGACTACGTGAAGAAGAGCGCCGCCAATACACACGAACTGTATGCGCAGATCGCGACGCTATTCGGCGGCACCGAGGTCTCGTTCGACGACAGTTTCGCGCCCAACAATCACATCATGGGCACGACGATCATGGGTAGCGATGCAGCGAGTTCGGTCGTCGACGCGGATTGCCGCACGCACGATCATGCGAATCTGTTCGTCGCGAGCAGCGGTGTGATGCCCACCGCCGCATCGGTGAACTGCACGCTGACGATCGCGGCCTTGTCGCTGAAGCTGGCCGACAAGCTGAAGCGCGAAATATGAGCGCGGACCGGAGAGCCACAATGATGAAGAACACCTCTCGCGTGCAGCCGGATCCTGCGCCGATGCACGGCACCCAGCGTCGCCGCCTCGGCGGCGCGGCGCTGGCGGCGGCGTTTTCGCTGTTCGCGCTGTCGATTGCGTGGCACGAGGCGCACGGCCCGGACGAACCCTCGACCGACGAAATGCCGATCACCCAGGCGCGCGCCGACGACGCGGCGCAAGCGTCGGACGCTCAAGCCTCGCTCGCCGGGCCGGCCGCGAATGGCGAGCTCGTCAAGCGCGGCGAGTACCTGACCCGTGCCGCCGATTGCGCGGCCTGCCATACCGCGGACAAGTCGCGCCCATTCGCGGGCGGCCTGCCGATCAGCACGCCGTTCGGCACGATCTTTACGCCGAACATCACGCCCGATCCCGACACCGGCATCGGCCAATGGAGCGACGCCGATTTCATGCGCGCGATGCACGAAGGCATCGGTAAAGGCGGCGAGCGGCTCTACCCGGCGTTCCCGTACACCGCCTACACGCGCGTGACCGATCAGGACGTGCTCGCGATTCGTGCGTATCTGAACACGCTCGCGCCAATTCACTACACGCCGCCCGCGAACGACCTCAAGTTCCCGTTCAACCAGCGCTGGCTGATGGTGTTCTGGAACCTCTTCAACTTCACCGAAGGGCGCTTCGTGCCCGACCCGAAACAGAGCCCCGAATGGAACCGCGGCGCGTATCTGGTCGAAGGGCTCGCGCATTGTGAGGAGTGCCATACGCCGCGCAATTTCATGCAGGGGCTCAAGTCGAGCGCGCGTTTCTCGGGGGCGGTGCAGGCCGGTTGGCATGCGTTCAATATCACGCCGGACAAGCTGAGCGGCGTCGGCGACTGGCGCGACGACGAACTCAGGTCGTATCTGGCGACCGGCGCGGCGCCGGGCCGCGCGAGTGCGGCCGGGCCGATGGGCGAAGTGGTCGCGAACAGCACACAGTATCTGGCGCCGGTCGATCTGCGCTCGATCGTCGTGTATCTGCGCTCGGTGCCGGCGGTGAGCGGCGGCGATACGCGTGCCCGCCATCAATGGGGCAATCCCGCCGACGACGTCACCGCGTTGCGCGGCACCACGATCACCGGAGTGAACGGCGCGCAGCTATTCCTCGCCAATTGCGCAAGCTGCCATAGCTGGAGCGGGCAGGGGGTTGGCGCGAGCGCGCCGGGCGCGTATCCGTCGCTGATCCATAACTCGACGGTCGGCGCGACCGATGCGAATAATCTCGCCCTGGTCATTCTGCGCGGCGTGAATCGCACGACCGCGCACGCGGATGTGCTGATGCCCGCGTTCGGCGGCCATCTCGACGACGAGCAGATCGCGGCGATCACGAACTACGTGACGAAGCAGTTCGGCAATCCGCAGGCGTCCATCACGACCGATCAGGTGGCGAAGCTGCGCACGCTGCAATAGCGTGCGAGGCGTGCGAGGCGTGCGAGGCGTGCGAGGCGTGCGAGGCGTGCGAGGCGCCTCGAGCGCGCGGCAAGAGTGACTTGCTCGAACGTGCGTTTCCGGCAACGCATACCGCGAATGTGCCGTTTCAGCGTCATTTTTGCGTCGTTTAAGGTCTTTTTTGCTCGATGAAGCGTGTGGATACGATAGGCACCCCGCATACGCGGGTGCGTCGGCCGCATTATCATGGGTGGATGAACTCCACCCCCGCCAACTTCGTTCAGCATCACGCCGCCAACGAGGCCGGCCGCGATTTCGTGGTCGGCGATCTGCACGGTTGCGTCGATGCGTTGCGTTACCTGCTGCGTCAGATCGCATTCGATCCCACCTGCGACCGGCTGTTCTCGGTCGGCGATCTGGTCGATCGCGGCGAGCACTCGGAGCTGGCGCTTACGCTGCTCGCGAAGCCGTGGTTCTACGCGGTGCTCGGCAATCACGAGGACGCGCTGTGCGCGGTCGCCGACGGTCGTTTGCGGCGGCAGTGGTGGTACGGCATCGGCGGCACGTGGGCTGCCGACGTGCCCGACGAACGTCTGCGCTACTACGCCGAGCATCTGCGCTTGCTGCCGCTCGTGCGCGTGGTCGGGAGCGGCAAGACGCGCTTCAATATTCTGCATGCCGAATTTTTCGGATCGGATGCCGAGCTCGATGCGGGCAATTTTTCGGCCGAAACGCGCCAGAAAATGCTGTGGGGGCGCGAGCTCGCATTGGGCAACGGCGATCCGCTGCGGCAGCGCGGGCTGTCGCTGACCTATTGCGGCCATACGCCGGTGCGCGACATCACGCAGATCGGCTCGCAGGTGTTCATCGATACCGGCGCGTTCGGGCCGGACGGCACGCTGACGATCGTGCAACCACAGGCGCTGCGTCGCTGGTCGATCTCGGTCGAGGCCGCGCGCGCGGAAGGGGCGGCGGAGTTGGCGTTGCCCTGAGCGGCTGAGGTTCGCCACGCTGCATCGCCGCTCTTGCCTCACCCGACCTGGTTCAACTCGAACACCATATCCACGCTCGTGCCGTTCCAGTTGTATTCGAGGTATGCCGCGTGATGGCACTCGCGCAGCAGCATCGTGCGAAACGCGGCGAGGCATTCGCCACTGCCGTCGCGCACCGACGGATAGACGATGCCCGGCGCGCCCGCCTCGCGCACCGCCCGCCCGAGCGCTTGCCCGGCCAGGTAGTCGTCGGGTGACAGCACGGCGGGATCGAGCTCGGAATCACGACGCAAATCCACCACGCTGCCCTGCGCGATGACCGTGTAGAGGCGCATCTGCTGACGCATCGGCGGCTCGGCGGTCGCTTCGAGAAACTTGCCGGTGTGATACCGCGTTTCGGCGATCGCCGTGGCGCGCGAGCGCGCGCAATAGAACACGCCGCAGGTGCCGTCGGAAAAGCGGCTGCCAAGCGGATTCAGATGCGTGAGCGCGGCCATGATCGGCCCGTAGCCGGGGCCGAAACGGCGCTCCTCGCGCGGCACCAGATCGAGTTCGCCGATTTCGGTGCGCAGACGGTCGTTGGTCATCGCTTCGAGCGCGTACAGCGCGTCGAAATCTTCCGGCGAGGCGACCCGGTCGAACAGATTGATGGCCGGAAAGCGCGTCGGAATCACGCGATACGCGGGCGACCAGTCGAGCGCGGCGCTGGTCCAGCGGTCCTGCCAATGCGGTCTTGTCACGCCCAGCCGCCTCGCATCGCGTCGAGATACTGGCGCACGGCCACGAGATCGCTCATGTTGCCCGCCAGCATGCGGTCCAGCGCGCGACGGCCACCGAACGGCGGCGCGCTGTTGGGGCGTTTGACCCAGCTATCGGCGGCGCTCGGCTGCGGCAACAGGATCTGCAGCGCCTTGTAGATGCCCAGCAGCAGAGACAGTCGCTCGAGCGTGTCGCGGCTCAGGCGCGCGGTCTCGGGTGCTCCCCTCCACTTGAAGAACGTCGAGCGGCCCGGCGAGCCCAGCAGCACGATCTGCTCGTCGGCGCTCAGGTCCCAGTCGCGGGCAATGTTGAAGAACGCGCGCAGACCCGCCGCGGACATCTGCGTCAGCGTGGGTTCTGAAAGCGATCCACGCGGCGATGCTTCGGGCGAGGAAATTCGGGCAGCGTGAGCCATTGCGGGTAAGTCCCTATCTGTACTTATTTTTGATATTAGTCCAAAAATGGATTTTTGCAAGAGAATATAATCCCGGCTCGTTTTGGTAGTCGTCGATCAGGAGAAGCAGCAAATGCGGGTTCGAGCAGTAGCAGCGGCGCTGGCCGTATGGTGTGTGTCGGAAGTGGCGTCGGCTGCCGGTTATTCGGAAGTGTGGAATCCACCGGAGGCCAGCGGGCATGTCACGAGCGGACACGTTACCCGGCAGGCGTCCGCGCGGAAAAAGCCAGCAGCGGTGAAGACGAAGGCGGGCGCGAAGGGCGGAATCAAGGCTAAGAGCGGTGCGCATCCGACGCAGATGGCGAGCGTCCGGCACGGGGCGCCCCATGGCGCGGCGGGCGGCGCGGGCCACGGCGGCGGCACACTCGCGGCGCATGGCGGCGGCGTGAAACATCTCGCCACGGGAGGGACCGTGAAAGGCAGCACGAGAGTCGCCGCCTCGGGCCAAAAGCCAACGCACGCCAGCGTTGCCGCGCAGGGCGCAAAGCACGCGCAACCGCATGTGCAACTGGCGCATGCGAAGCCGGCTCAAGGCAAGGTGATGCGCGCTAATTTCGCGGCAGGTCACACGGCGCGTCCGCATGTGGACAAGGTTGCGGCGAAGCCGGCGGTTTCCCGTGCGAATCCGATCAGACCAGCCGTGCAGACTTCGTCGGGCGCGTCCGCAAACGTTGGCGACATCGCGCCGATGGGCTCCGTGCCGAATCCGGCGACCGCCAGCAGCGGTTCGGTGCCGCCGATCATCCGCTGAGGCTTCGTCGGGCGGCGCGGCCCTGTCGCATCCGTTGTGGGTTTACGCCGCGGCGAGGCCGTTTGCGAGCAGCCGCAGCGTTTCCGCCGAGCGCGGTTCGCGCACGCGCGAATGCAGCATCACGCGCGATTGCGGCAGCGCCGGCAGGCCGAGCCGCGCGCCGACGTCGATCAGACCGCGCGGCGCGACCCTGCGCGCGAGGGGCGACACGGCGAGCCCCGCCGCCACGGCCGCGCCGACCGCCGCCACACCTCCGCCGACAAACACCTCCTGCCATGCAATCCCCGCTGCCGTCAGCGTGCGCAGCGCGACGTCGCGCACGTTGCACGGCGGGCTAAGGAGCGCGAGCGCCAGCGGCTCGCCGACTCGCGGCAGCCAGGTCGGCGTCGCGAGCCAGCCGAGCGGCTCGCTGAATAGCGTCTGCGCGTCGTCGCGCGGCGGCTCGTCGGCGCCGTAGCGGACGATCGCCGCATCGAGCCGGCGCTCGTCGAACTGCGCGAGCAGCGCCGCCGACGTGCCCATCTGTAACTCGACCACGAGACCGGGATCGTGCGCGTTGAGCCGTGCGAGCAGGTGCGGCAGATCCGGTCCCGCGACGTGCTCGCTGAGCCCGAGCGCGAGCCGCCGCCGCTCCAGCGACAGCGCGCCGAGCGCGCGCTCGTGCGCGTTCAGCAGCTCGCGCGCGGCGCCGAGAAACGCGTGGCCGTCGGCGGATAGACGCACGACGCGCGGCGTGCGCTCCAGCAACTGCTTGCCCAGATGGGTCTCCAGTCGCTTCAACTTCAGGCTGACGGCCGATTGCGTGGTGTCGAGCGCGTCCGCGGCGCGCGTGAAACTACGCAGATCGGCGACCAGTACGAAGGCGCGCACCGCATCGAGATCGAGGACTTTCATTTCGGATGAAAATGAATGAAATAGGCAAAGATGTCTGTTTATTATGACAGGGTGCGCCTAAGCTGTGTTTAACCCAACACCGCAACAAGGAGCCCGTCATGCCGCTCACCCGAATCTCACTGCGCGCCGGCAAGCCGGCCGACTACCGTCATGCGCTGACCGTCGGTATCCAGCGCTCGCTGGAGGACACGTTCAACGTGCCGAAGAATGACATGTTCATGCTGATCACCGAGCACACGGCCGACAACATGATCTACGACCGGCAGTACCTGAATATCGAGCGCGGCGACGCTCTCGTCGTGATCCAGTTGACCGTCAGCAACACGCGCTCGGTCGAGCAGAAGAAGGCGCTGTACCGGCGCATCGTCGATGAACTGGGGAAGTCGCCGGGCGTGCGGCCGGAGGATGTGTTCATCAGTCTCGTCGAGGTCGAGAAGGAGAACTGGTCGTTTGGGAATGGGGTGGCGCAGTACGCGGTTTGAGCGTTGCGATCAGCCTGGCTCCGGGTTGTCGAGGGGCTGCAGCCCACGGGCTGGGACCGGGCCGGTTTGGCATTCTGGCTCGCCGGAATGGCGAGCATCGTGTTTCAACCGTGCTTTCCCTGAGGAGCGTCGGCCGCTCGAATGCCCGAACGGCTGATGCGACCAAGGTCGCGTACAAGCCGAACCCAGACCACTCTTCCCCCAATCAGATCACCGCTGGAAGTAGATCGCGATGAAGCCGGGATTCTGGTCCGTCGCGCCGCTCACAGGGATGCCCTCTTCAACCAGCACGGTTTCCCGCGCGGCATTGTGATAAAGCTTCAGCCGGATAGTCTGCGGAACAGCCGGCTGACTGCTGTCGAGATAACCGGCGTCGGATAATAGCGACGCGGCTTGCGTCGCGGTAAAACTCTGGTTGATCGTCGTGACTGTGGTGGATGGATTGCCGTCGTATACATTGTCGGTGAAGCTGCCGTCGGCGTTGACGGTCAACGTTGAAGAAGGAGATGGCGCGCCTTCTGCCTTTGCGCCGCAGTTTTCCCAGCCGTCGAACACAGCGCCGCTCGCACCGAACGCGGCCCAGTCCGTGGACGGCGCAGCCGAGACGTTCCAGCCGCTGTCGAGCAGCGCGGCCACGCTCTTTACATCGACGCCCGCGTTGACACCCCTTACCGTGCCGATACTGTTCGAAACCGCCGACACGCACGCTATACCGGCGCCCGGCACGTTCGCCGCGAAATGCGTCGAGAGCAGCGGGTTACTGCCCGCGCTCAACAGCGGCGCGGCCACGGGACTCACCAGCATTGCATTGGTGGTCGAGGTCCCGGCAACCACCGACAGCGAAACCGCGCTCGTGCTGCCCAGTGTCAGGCTGTTCTGATAGACCCTGGCATTCTGCGAGGCGGGTGGCGGAGTGCCAGCCGTCGGCGTGCTCGCAGCGCTGCCGCCATCGCCTCCGCCCCCTCCGCATCCGCCGATCACGCCAGCGGCGAGCAGCGCTGCGGCTGCCCGCTTCGCCGCCGGTCTCATCGCGGTCACCCCCGGCCTGCGGCGGGCGTGATTCACGGCTGCGGCAACAACGTCGCGGACACGCTCCTCGCGTTCGCGATGAACACGTTGGTTGCATCGTCCTGCAACAGATAGCCTTGACTCACGAGCGCGTTCGCCGCGGCTGCGACCGCCGCCTGATATTTCGAGCGGCTGCCACCATATAGCGAGTCGAGCGTCGCGCGTGAATCGGTACCGCCCGCCTGCGCGGCGGCATTCACTCCGAACGGAATCGCGGCGCCATTCGAAATACAGCCATCACCGATCGCATGCCCGGCGCCACGATAATTCCACCCGGTGTACGTGGCGAGCGGCGCGCTGACGTCGGGCACCAGCACACCAGAGGTCTCGTTGCCGTTCGCATCGACCTTGGGCACGAGGATCGTGTAGGCCTGCGCCGTGTTGACCACCGGGACGGCATTGCTGTAGTCCGTTACGAACAACTGGTTGTATTCGCCGTTGAACGTCAGTTGCAGTGAGGTGGGCGTCGCGGCCGGCCCACTTGGCACCATCACGTTGGTCAGCGACGGGAAACCGACTGCGGTCTGGGTCGGCGCCACCAGCGTGCCAGCGGCGACCGTCGGGTATTGCGACGGAGGCGGCAGCGTGCCCTTGCCGACCCAGTTGACGAGCTCCGGAATCAGCGCGCGTTCAACCGGCGTTTCTTCGACCGGCGAACCCGGCAACTGGCACTGGCTCCCCGCTGTGGGCACCGTGAAGTTGCCGGTCGTGACACCGCTGCCGCCACCATGCTGTGTTCCTGCGACCAGGTAGTAGCGGACATTGGGCGGCAGCGCGATATCGTTGCCGCGTCCGTCGGTCACGACGAGTGACGCTGCCCCGCCCCACCATTCGAACGAGCCGTCGAGCTGCATGATCTTCGGACACGTATTGCTCGCCGTGCACCGTTTCAGGATGCCGTCGGTGGCGCCGCTCACCGGGTCGGTCGTCGTCGCGTACGTGAACGGGAACTGGAAGCCGGGCATGAAATGGTCTTCATGCTGCTTCGACCAGCGCCCCGGCTGGGCGAACGCGGCATTGGTCCAGGTGCGGCGGGCCGCCGAGATGATCGGGAACAGGCCGTCGAACACGATCTTGCCGTTCTTGTCTGCGTTAAAGCCCTGATAGAGGAAGTCCTTGATGAAGCGGCCCGATTGCGAAATGCCTTCGCCGATCGCGATATCGAAGTTCGTGCTGGTCGAGCACGTCGACGCGACGCATCCGGCACTCTTCAGATCGTTCAGCGGGTTCGCCGCGCCTTGCGCATCGGCGTTCTCGTAGCGAAGGAACGATACGAGGTCGCGCAATGCGGCAAAGCCTATGCCGTCGGCGGTCGGCGCCGCTGCCTGATAGACGAAGCTGTAGATGGTCCCGGCGTCGGGAGGAACCTGTGTGCCGTTCGGCCCGGGCACGGTGGCGGGGGGCGTGAAGGTCACCGAATAATTGCCTTCATAGACATTGTTCGGGGTACTGACGTAGCTCCAGGTCGTCACCGGCTGCGAAGGCGCCGTGTAGGTTTCGAAGCCGCCTGGAATGCTGCCATACGCGGTTAGCCACGACTGACGCGCGGTGAACGTGACCGATGACTTGTCGGACAGATTGGCCGGCGCGTAGGTGAGCGGAATGGTGGTCGGCGGACCGCCCGCGTAGTCCGGAATGAACTCCTCGCGGCTCAAGCCGGTCATCGGCGAGCCGTCCTTGTTGGTAGCTACCGGGAAGCTCACGCCGAGCAGCCCGGCGCCGGCGGTTGTACTGTTGCCCGTGACCGGAATGTCCCCTTGCCAGCCGCTCCACAGGATCGTGTAGCCATTACGTAGCAACGACGGAAAGCTCGCTGGCGGTGCAGCGCCGGTATCCAGCGCTCCGCCGCCGACGAACGACGCCGCGCCGATCTTGCTGCCGCGATTCACGACGTCATAGAACAGCACGCGCTTGGCGTTCGATGCGTTCTGCGGGCGCAGGATCACGACGTCGGTCGAATAGGCGACGTAACCGTCGCTGCCCACCGGCGCGTTCTTGATGTTCACGATGCCCGCATTGAGTGGATCGTTCGGATCGAGCTCGCCATGCACAACTGCGGTGATGACCTGGTAAGGCCCCGCGGCGCCTGCCGGCGTAGCCCCGCCGAAGGCGGGCGCACTCGAAATGACCTGGAAGCTCTTGACGAAGCCTGCGCCATGCGACACAGGAGCGGGCGCGGGCGAGGAAAGGTTGTCGCCGTGTCCGCAGCCGCCAAGCAGCGCGATCCCCATACCCACTCCCACCGAGACAGCTACTGACTGCACCTTCATGGTCTGGCCTCCGAACACGGTCAAGGGAAAATTCGCGCGTATGAATGAGCGGGTCGTTGTTGTGCGTTTTGGTGCGTCTCGTAGTTCTGTATGTATTTTTTAACGCGTAACTTTTATATATATGGCAACGTCTGAGTATTTATAAGCCGCCTGATAGCGTTCTCAACTATCGTTTACGCGTACATCCATGACATGATTCGCGCGTACGATAAAGCTGGTGGTCATCGGTTCCTTGCGGAGTCCATACATGACAAACAGGCTCACATTGGCAGACCGGCTTCGTGAATCCATCGAGGAAGCCATTGCAACCGGCGATCTGCCGCCCGGCGCACGGCTTGATGAAGCGGAGCTGATCGCGCGTTTCGATGTTTCGAGAACGCCGGTGCGCGAAGCGCTGCTTCAACTGGCCGCGGCCGGCATGGTCGAGATGAGGCCGCGCCACGGCGCGGTGGTCACCAAGATCAGCCTGCACCGGTTGATCGAAATGTTCGAGGTAATGGCTGAGCTTGAGGCGATGTGCAGCCGTCTTGCCGCAAGGCGCATGAGCAAGCAGGAGCTGGAGACGTTGCGCGAAGCGCATGTCGCATGTCAGGCCGCGCGCGACTCCGACAGTCCGGACGAGTACTACCACCTGAACGAGCGCTTTCACTGCCTGATCTATCAGGGCAGTCACAACAGCTTTCTGCATGACGAGGCGAAGGCGCTGCATAAGCTTCTGCGCCCCTACCGGCGCTTGCAGTTGCGCGTGAAAGGACGCGTGGCGGCGTCGTTCGACGAACATCAGGCGGTCGTAGATGCGCTGGAGGCAGGCAACGGCGACGCCGCCGCGGCGGCGCTCAGAGGCCACATCCTCGTGCAAGGCGAACGTTTCGGCGACCTGATCGCGGCGCTGGCGCAAGTCAGCGCGGAATAGCCATCGCGCGAGCTTTCAGAACATCCGGAATCTACGGCGATCAGCTCGAACTGCGTCGCGTTGTCGTCGTCGCTGGGTGTCTTGCCGCTCTGGAGCGCGCGCCATACGTTGGCGGAAACTCGGGTCGCTGACCGGACTGGCTAGTCCTTACCCCACCGCCAGCGCGGCGGCTCGCCCTTCAGCCAGCACACGGCCACGAGGGCAAGGGTCAACAGCGCAACCATCAAGGCGAACGTGAGCGGATGACCTGCGGGTTGAAACCTGAAAACGACTGCGCCGAGCAACACAAAATACGCGAGCAGTGTCGCCCATCCTTGCCAGCGCACGGGAAAGCCCCAACCCCAGCCATAGCGTTTCGCACGGAACCAGTATTCTTGCGTCGGCGACATCGCGTAGTCTCCAGACTGGGTGCTTGCTCATTGTCGACCATTCACGACGGCGCCTTCCGGCGGCACACATCGAGAACGAGTTGCCGCAACCAGCGATGAACCGGCTCGGCGTCGACGCGCGGATGCCACATTTGCGACACCGTGATTTTCTCGGTCGCAACGGGAAGATCGAAGGCAAACACGCCTGGCGATGCCTGGGATTCCCGAGTTTTCGAACGAGGTTCCGGCTGACCAAGCAGAAACGACGCAGGCACGAGCGCGATCAGATCCGACGCACGTGCCACCGCGAGCGCGGCGGGAAAACCGGGCACCACGGCGACGACCTTTCTTTCCAGCCCCAACGCGGCCAGCGCGGCATCGACCGGGCCGTGGCTACGCCCGTGCCGCGAAGCGACGACGTGGCCGAAAGCCACATACCGCTCGGCCGTGACGTCGCGCTCCGCTTCGAGCGGATGCCCCTTCCTGACGACACCGATAAAGCGATCCCGGAACAGCGCCTGAATGCGTATTTCCGGTCCCATCTCGCTTAAGACACCGATCTCGAGATCGGCCGATCCCTCCCGCAGATGCGCGGCGGTCTTCTCGGCTTTGGGTGTGAAACTGATACGCACGTTCGGCGCATGCGCCGTCGCTTCGGCGATCACCGAGGCGCCAAATGCTTCCACGAAGCCATCGTTGGCGCGAATGGTGAAGGTCCGTTGCAGCGTGGGGAAGTCGGGTTCCGTCGTCGACGGGCGCAGTAGGGTCCGCGCTTCGTGGACCGCATCGCGGGCGCGTTGACGCAATGCTTCGGCGTGCGGAGTCAGCACCATCTGACGACCCGCGCGAACCAGTAATGGGTCGCCCGTCACCTCCCGCAGCCGGGTCAAAGTCCGGCTCATCGCCGACGCGCTCAATCCCAGCCGGCGCGCAGCGCCGACCACGCTGACCTCGGCAAGCAATACGTCCAACGCAACGAGCAGATTCAGATCGGGATCGGGATCGGGCATGGCCGATCCTAGCACGCAGCATTCATACATGGCGTCTGGTGCATTTCATGAGTGCAAGCGTTGCGTCTTCCGCCATGTATGACGCGTGACTATATTGGCTGCACGGACCTCAACCCGAATTCATTCGAAGGAAACGCCTCATGCAACGCACCACCCAGCAAAAGACCGTGCTTCTGATCGGCGCCTCGCGTGGTCTCGGCTTCGCGATGGTCGAGGAGTACCTGAAGCGCGGCTGGCGAGTCATCGCCACCGGCAGGCAAAACTCCACGACCCGGCTCCTTCAACTTGCGAAAGCCGCCGGCGGCGTACTCGAAGTTGAAACGGTCGACATCACGATGCCGGAGCAGGTCGCCGCATTGCGCGGCCGCCTCGAAGCACGTCCGCTCGATATGCTGTTCGTGAATGCCGGCGTCAAGAACGACGACGGCGAGACGATCGCGGACGTATCGACCGACGAATTCGTGCGCGTGATGGTGACGAACGCGTTGAGCCCGATGCGGGTCGTTGAAGCACTGCAGGATTTCGTCGTGCCGACCGGCACGATTGGCGTGATGTCGTCGGGGCAGGGCAGCGTCGCCAACAACGAGAACGGCAACTACGAGATCTATCGCAGCAGCAAGGCCGCGCTCAACATGCTCATGCGCAGCTTTGCCGCGCGCCATCGAAGCGATCCCAGAACCCTGTTGCTGATGGCGCCCGGCTGGGTGCGAACCGATATGGGGGGCCCGGACGCGCGTCTGGGCATCGACGAAAGCATCCCGAATCTGGTCAGCACGATCGACGCTTACGAAGGCCGTGCCGGTTTGCACTACCTCGACTATCTCGGCAGAGTCGTGCCGTGGTGAGCGGTAATCGTAGGGGGCAGCGGTAGAAAAGCGCGTCGCTATAATGATTCGCCGCGCTACCACGTACCCTCAACCGCAACCTGCCATGACCATCGACCGCCCCGATCCTCCCCACGACGCCCTCGAACTCGGCGGCTCCGTCTGGTTCCAGTCGGGCACACAGACGCTCGGCGGCGCGGCGCGCATCGCGCTGCTTGCGGCGATCGGCGAGACCGGCTCGATCACGAGCGCGGCGAAGGCGGTCGGCATCAGCTACAAAGGCGCGTGGGATGCCGTCGACACGATGAACAACCTCGCCGGTGAGCCGCTCGTCGTGCGTCTGACCGGCGGCAAGGGCGGCGGCGGCACGACGCTGACGCCGCGCGCGGTGAAGCTGATCGACACGTTTCGCGCGGTCGAGCGAGAGCATCGGCGCTTTCTCGAACGCGCGGGCGCGGCGATCGGCGAGGGCTTCGCGACGGACTGGGATCTGATCGGCCGCATCGGCGTGAAGACGAGCGCGCGCAATCAGTTCTACGGCACCGTGTCGGCGATCGCGCGCGGCGCCGTCAACGACGAAGTGTCGCTCGCGCTGCCCGGCGGCCACACGATGGTCGCCGTGCTCACGCACGAGAGCACCGAAGCGCTCGGGCTCGTGGTCGGCGTGGCGGCGTTTGCGCTGATCAAGGCATCGTGGGTCGTGCTGCTCGTCGCGGATGAGGGCGCTGGCGATGCGCCGCTGAAGCTGTCGGCGCGCAATCAGCTGCGCGGCACCGTACAGAGCGTGAAGCGCGGCGCGGTGAACGCGGAAGTGTCGCTCGGGCTCGAAGGCGGCGCGGTGATCACGGCGGTCGTCACCAACGGCAGTGTCGACACGCTCGGTTTGCGGGAAGGCGCGAGCGCGGTCGCGGCGTTCAAGGCGTCGAGCGTGATACTCGGCGTGAAGGATTGAGTCCTGCCGGGGCTCAACGAAGGCGCAGAGCCGCCGGTTCAGCGAGGCGACGCCTCACGGTGCGCATACCCCGCGAACGGATGATCCTCGCGAACGCGGCCATCGCTGACCTGCACGACCTGATCGCCGAATGCGGCGACGTCGTCCGGGTCGTGCGTGATCAGCACCATCGGAATATCGAGCCGCGTTTGCAGGTCCGAAAGCTCGCTCCGCATGCGCTGGCGCAGCGCGCTATCGAGCGCGGAAAACGGTTCGTCGAGCAGCAGCAGGCGCGGCTGCGATACCAGCGCGCGCGCGAGCGCGACGCGCTGCTTCTGCCCGCCCGACAGCTGCGCCGGATGATTGCCCGCCACGCCCTTCAATTCGAGCGCATCGAGCCAGTAATCGACTTGCGGATGCGCGCCGCGCGCGCGCGGATTGAGCCAGCCCTGACGCAGCCCGAAGCCGATGTTCTGCCGCACACTCAGATGAGGAAACAGCGCGTAGTCCTGAAACAGATATGCGATCTTGCGCGCTTGCGGCTTCTGGTCGATGCCGGCCGCGCTGTCGAACAGCGTGGTGCCGTGCAGCGTGATCGTCCCTTCGTCGGGATGCAGCAGGCCGGCGATCGCCTGCAAGGTCAGGCTCTTGCCCGCGCCCGACGGCCCGAACAGCACGAGCCGCTGCGTGCTCGCGCTGAACGCGACGTCGAGCGTGAAGTGCCGCTCGGCGGTCTCGAAGGTCTTGCGGATGGCGACGTCGAGCGGCATGTCAGCGGGATCTCAGAAGTGTGTGCTGTGGCACGAGGCGCCCCGCGAGCAACAGGATCGTCACGCACGTGACCGAGGTCACGAGCACGAGCAAGTTGGCGGTGCTGTCGTCGCCGGCCTGCACGGCCGAATAGACCGCCACCGACAGCGTTTGCGTACGGCCCGGCAGATTGCCGGCGATCATCAGCGTCGCGCCGAACTCGCCGAGCGCGCGCGCGAATGCGAGCAGGCCGCCGGCGAGGATGCCGCGCGCGGCGAGCGGCAGCGTCACGCGGAAGAACAGCGCGGCTTCGCTGACGCCGAGCGTGCGCGCCGCGCGCTCCAATTGCGGATCGACGCCTTCAAAGGCGGCGCGCGCCGACTTCAGCACTAGCGGAAACGCGACCACCGTCGACGCGATCACCGCGCCTTGCCACGTGAAGACGAGCTGGATGCCGAAGCGGTCGAGCCACGCGCCGATCACGCCGCGCCGGCCGAGCAATACGAGCAGGTAATAGCCGAGCACGGTGGGCGGCAGCACGAGCGGCAGCATCAGCAACGAATCGATCACGTCGCGTGCGCCGGAGCGCCAGCGCGACAGACCGAGCGCCGCCGCGACGCCGAGCACGAGATTGAGCGCGGTGGCCCAGCCCGCGACCTTCAGCGAGAGCAGCAGCGGCACCCAGACCTGTTGCATGAACGTGTGCCTTGTCGGGAAATCAATGCGCGGGCTTGAAGCCGTACTTCGCGAGCACCGCCTGGCCGGCCGGCGACAGCACGAAGTCGATGAAAGCCTGTGCGTCGGCCGCGTGGTGGCTGCCGTCAACCTGCGCAATCGGGTAGGTGATCGGCGTTTGCGTCGGCAGGCTCATCGCGACCTTGACCTTGTCGGGCATGATCGCGGCGTCGGTGCCGAACACGAAGCCGGCATCGACTTCGCCGCGCGCGACGTAATCGAGGCTCTGACGCACGTTCGCCGCGAGCACCGCCTTCGCGCTGACCGTGTCCCACACGCCCGCGGCCTTCAGCGCGCCCTGCGTGTAGCGGCCGACCGGCACCGACGCCGGATCGCCGAACGCGACGCGCTTCACGTTCGCGGTCGTCAGATCGTTGAGGCTGGCGGGCGCGAAGCGGCTGTCGCTCGGCACGATCAGCACCAGCGAGTTGGCCGCGAAGTCGCGTCGCGTGGACGGCACGATGACCTTTTGTGCGGCGGCCATGTCCATCGCCTTCTGATCCGCGGAGGCGAACACGTCGGCGGGCGCGCCTTTGACGATCTGCTGCATCAGCACGTCGGACGCGCCGAAGTTCAGCAGAACCTTGGTGCCCGGATGCTGCTGCTGGAACGCGTCGCCGACCGCCTTGAACGCATTGGTCAGGCTGGCGGCGGCCGAGACCACGAGTTCGTCGGCGCGGGCATTCACGCTGACCATAACGGAGACGGCGGCTGCGACGCACAGCGCGTATTGCTTCAGATGGCGGCAGAGTGTCATGAAGGACCTGGTGTCTGACATGGACGGGAAGCAGCGGCTTAAAAACGCTATCGTAATATATGCGCGGTTATAGCGGTGCGCGCGACAGCGATTCGGCGGAGTGCTTCATGCGCGGTGCGAAGCGCTATGAAACTGTCAGGGAAGCTCGAAATTACGCCCAACGAGCGGCGCAAGCGCGCTCAGATGTCGGACGTGGGCGCCGGCTCCAGCGTATTGAGTGTTTGCGACAGCGGCGCGGCCGGGGGACGGATATCGCGTGTGGCCTTCCATTTCGCGCGGATGAACGGCCGGTCGTGGCCGGACACCTTGAGCGCGATATGCGTGACCCAACGCTGCGTCGGCACGTGCACGCCGTGCATCGCGATGGCCAGCACCATCATGCTGACGGCGACCGGCAGCGCCGACAGCCGGCCCGGCTCCGCATCCCACGCGATGCGTACGAACACGAGAGCGGCGAGCGCGCCTACGATGCAGCCGGTCACCGCTTCGGACGGCGAATGCGCGCTCAGCGCGACGCGCGACAAGCCCACCGCTATGCCAGCGGCAAGCCCCGCCAGCACGCCGAGCAACCGGATGGTGCGGCGCGCGGGCAATAACATTAAAAATAGCACGACCGGATAGACGGCCGTTGACAGCATGGAGTGACCGCTGACGCCGGTGAAATCGAGCTCGCGCACGCCGACGCCCCAGCCGAGGAAGGCGAGTTTGGTCACGGTCACGAGACCGACCGCCGTGCCGAGCAGGGCGAGCCAGCAGGCCGCGAGCCGCCACGAGTAGCCGACCGCCAACCACAGAGCGATGGCGAGCGCTAGCGGCAACGTCATGCCGGCGCCGCCGAGGCTGGTGATCGAATACCACAGGTGGATCGGTAAATCGGGCATGGCAGGAGCGCGACGCGGGGTCGCGTGAAATCGGGTTGGTGGGAATCGGCGCGCGGCCGGGACGAAACGGCGATTCGGCCGGAATCGACACTCAAGCGGATTAACCGCCAGTATAGTCGGGTGTCGCGCGACGGTCTTGCAGCGCACTGCGCTTTTTGTGCGCCGAGTGTGGGCTGCCGAACGGGCATCGAGCTTGTTTTGACGGCAGGGCTACGGCAAGGTTCGCAGCGGTTCAAATCGGGACGACGAGCCCAGCCGTTGTTCAGCAACGCATGAAAAATGATGTTATTGTGCATTGCACAACTTCATGTGATCCGCTGTCTTTGGGTCCTATTTGTCCCTTTTTGCGAGGTTATCGCCGATGGCAAAAAGCCTGTCGAAAATCTGGCTGCGTGGTTTCAAGCGCCTGCTCGCGATCCAAACCGAACACGCGCAAAAAACCGCCAAGCGAGCGCAAGCGCGACCTGTTCGCGCCGCCACCACCAAACCATCGAGCAAGGCTCATCCGCTCAAGCCGACTGCCGCGCTGCGCACGCCCACGAAACGCGAAGCGCCGCGCGAGTCGCGCGTGCGGCCTCGCGCGACCGCGTGGACGAGCGGCGCGTGGACGCGCTCGTTCCATTCCGCGCCGGCCGCGCCGGGCCGCCTCGTCAATCATCTGCAGTACGGGCTCTATATCCCGACCGGGCACGCGCACGAGGCGATGCCGCTCGTCGTGATGCTGCATGGCTGCACGCAGTCGATCGACGAATTCGCCGAAGGCACGCGCATGAATCTGCTCGCCGACCGCTACGGCTTCGCGGTCGTGTATCCCGAGCAGTCGAAGCACGCGCACTCGCACCGCTGCTGGCATTGGTACGACGCTGGCGAAAATGCCGGCGGCGCGGAGGCGCGCGCGGTCGTGTCGCTGGTGGATGCGTTGGTCGCGCAGCACGGCTTTGACCGTGAGCGCGTCTACGTGGCCGGGATTTCGGCAGGCGCGGGGCTGACGGCGCTGCTGGCCGTCAAGTATCCCGGACATTTCGCCGCGGTCGCCCTGCATTCCGGCCCTGCTTTCGGCGAGGCCCGCTCCGGCATCACCGCGATGGACGTGATGCGGCGCGGCGCGCGGCGCGAACCGGTCGAACTCGTCGACGAAACGACGAACGTCGCGCAGTATCCGGGCATGCCGGCTCTTATCGTCCACGGCGACGCCGACCACGTGGTCACGCCGGTCAACGCGGACCAGTTGGCGACACAGTTCCTGCGCCTGAACCGGCTCATCGACGCAACCGGTGCGCGCAAAGCCGGCGAGACGCGCGAAGACCGCAAGAACGGCGTCGTGATGCGCGACTACCTGCGCGGCGGGCGGCGCGTGGTGCGGTTGTGTCGCGTCCAGGGGCTCGGCCACGCATGGGCCGGCGGCGACGACGCGCTGCCTTTCCACTCGTCCAAGGGACCGGACGCGAGCAGCATGCTATGGGAGTTTTTCAAGCATCAGCGTCGTACGGACGCGGGTCGCATCGCGGAAGGACTGGCGGCGTCGTCGGCTGGGCGCTAACGCCGCAACAACACCTCGGAAAATGAACAGTAGCGCGATCTCAGGGTTTTCCCTATAATGAGGGTTATCCCTTAGGCTTAGCCGCCTAGCTTTCATTGCCGAGGTCCACCATGTATCTGATCAGCCGCCTGTTCCTGTTTTTGACCAAATCGCCGGACCAGCTCGCAAAAGAGCGCGCCGACGCCTATCTCGCCGAAGCGACCGATCTCTACGACCTCGAATTCCGCATGCGCAAGCTCGATCGCGAAGGGAACGTGCGTCAGCCGTCGTGGATGAGCCAGCACTACGGCTAAGCCGACTGCCTGAAAACCGCTTCAGGCTGGAGCGATCAGAACATCGGCGCGTGGTGAGGCGCTGGTGTTGGGGCGAGCCGCCAAGGCTGCCGCCCGAATTGCGCAATCCCCTTCACCATCTCCGCGGCCTTCGCGCCCGCTCAGCCGGTTACGCTCAAGCAGCCGGATTCATCTGCCACAACGCGTAGTTCAAGAGCGCCGCATACGCGACCCACGCGACATATGGCACCAGCAGAATGCCCGCGAGGCGATCGCGTCGCCAGAACACGAACGTCAGCATCACGATCAGCACGAGCAGGATCAGGATGTCGATCAGCCCCGCCTCGGGCCGATGCAGGCCGAAAAACAGCCACATCCACGCCGCGTTGAATAGTAACTGCACGACCCACAGGACGATCGCCGCTGTCAGGCCGTCGCGCTTCCACACGCGCCACGCGGAAAACGCCATCAGCACGTAAAGCACGGTCCAGACCGGCGGGAAAACCCAGTTCGGCGGATTGAGCGCGGGCTTTTGCAGACCCGCATACCACGCGTCCGGCAGCGACAGACTCGCGGCCCAGCCGGCCGCCAGCGTCAGGATCAGAAACACGAGCAGCGACGGCAGACGGCGCATCTTCACCCCTCCAGACCTTGTTATTCAATGTGGTGAGCGGGCACTCACTTTCCGTATCGGGCCATCGTGCGCTCGCGGGCTTGAACGTGATCGACGATCGGCTCGGGATAATTCTCTCCCAGCACCACGCCGACTTCCGCGAGCCGCTGCGCGCCCGCCAGCCACGGCGCGTGAATCCATTTTGCCGGCAAGTTCGCGAGTTGGGGTAGATATCGTTTGATAAAGCGGCCGTCCGGGTCGAATTTTTCGGATTGGGTGACCGGATTGAAAATGCGGAAGTAAGGTTGCGCGTCGCAGCCGGTCGAGGCGGCCCACTGCCAGCCGCCGTTGTTCGCCGCGAAATCGAAGTCGTTCAGCAGATCGGCGAAATAGCGCTCGCCGAGCCGCCAGTCGATGCCGAGATCTTTCGCGAGGAAGCTCGCCGTGACCATGCGCAGGCGGTTGTGCATATAGCCGGTCTGGTTGAGTTGCAGCATCGCGGCGTCGACGAGCGGATAGCCGGTGCGGCCATCGCACCACGCGGCGAACGCTGCGTCGGCCGAGCGGCCTTTTTCCCAGCGCAAATGCTCGTATTCCGGCTTGAACGGCGCGCCCTTCGCGATGCGCGGGTGATGCGCGAGGACCATGAAGTAAAAATCACGCCAGATTAGCTCGGACAACCACGTCGCGGCGCCTCCGCCGTCGGGTTGCAGCGACATCTCGTACGCGATCCGCGCGAGCGTGCGGATCGACACCGTGCCGAAGCGCAGATGCACCGATAGATAGCTCGGCCCCTTCGCGGCGGGAAAATCGCGCCGCTCCGCGTAGCTGTCGATGCGCGTCAGGAAATCGTCGAGCAGCTGTCGGGCGCCGTTCATGCCCGCAGGCAGCCGCAAATCGTTCAGGTTGCTCGGCGCGAAACCGAGCTGATCCAGCGTGGGCAATCGACGGTCGAGCTGGTGCGGCGGTGCCGCCAGATGCTTCGCGTAGGTCTCCACCGGATAGGGCTTGAGGTCGAACGGGCTCAGTTGCTTGAGCCACGCGTTCTTGTAGGGCGTGAAGACCGCGAATGGTTTGCCCTGACCGTTGAGCAGCTCGTCGCGCTCGAAAATCGTCTGGTCCTTGAACGTTAGCCACTGACGGCCCGCCTCGTCGAGACGCTCGCCGACGGTTGCGTCGCGCTCGATCGCGATCGGCTCGTAGTCGTGATTCGCGAACACGGCGTCGACGCGCAGCTCTGCTGCCAGCTTCGGCACCAGCTCGGCCGGATCGCCATATAGCACGACGAGTCCGCCGCCGTTCGCGCGCAACGCGTCGTCGAGTTCAGCCAGCGACGCGAGGATGAAGTCGATGCGGCGATCCTGCACCGGCTCGTCTGGGTGGCGTGCCTGCCAGCTATCGACGATCGGCTGCAGGATCGTCGTGTCGAACACGAATACGCACCAGACTCGCTCGCAATGCTTGAGCGCGTAGTACAGCGCGGCATGATCGGTGCTGCGCAGATCGCGGCGAAACCAGACGAGGCCGGAGTCGAAGGTGTCGTGCAGGCGGCGGGCGCGTGTCATCGGGAGGTGCAGTCGGGATGAAGGAGGTCGAGGACAGGTGTCGCAGGTTGCGTGCCGCGCACGCCAAAAGCACTAGCGCCCGCCCCTATCGTGCAGGGTGCGGGCGCTGTTCGCGATGGCGCGGGGTGGTGCGCCGTGGGCGATTCGCGGTAGACGTTGCGATCGGCGCGGCGGCCGACCTGGACTCAGGCGACGTGCAGACGAACCGCGACGTTGTTGCGCGTGGCGTTCGAGTACGGGCAAACCTGGTGCGCTGCGTCGACCAGCTCCTGCGCGGCGTCCGCGGCGAGGCCCGGCAGCGAGACGCGCAGATCGATGTCGAGCGCGAAGCCGCCCTTGTCGTTCGGACCGATGCCGACCTCGGCGGAAACCTGCGTGTCGGCCGGCAGGGCCTGTTTGCGCTGGCCGGCGACGAACTTCATGGCGCTCAGGAAACAGGCGGAATAACCGGCCGCAAACAGCTGTTCGGGATTCGTGCCTGCTGCGCCGTTGCCGCCGAGTTCACGCGGTGCGGCCAGCTTCACGTCCAATGCATTGTCTGACGATACGGCGCGGCCGTCGCGGCCACCGGTGCTCGTTGCGCTTGCTTTGTAGAGGATGTTCATGGTGTTGCTCCTTGTGTGGGTATCAGGGTTGGCATGCTTGCCGCCGTGTGCCGGTTCGCCGATCCGGCGAAGCGCTAGCGAAGCGGCATGTCGTTAAGATAGTACGCAAATCATTTGTGTGCAAACTAATATTCGTGTTGTGACGAGAGCTAGTCTGTTGCATTAAATGCACTACTGGTCCATGTAGTCGTTGAGGGTCGCGCGCAGGCGCGTCAGGTCGTCGCGCAGACGCAGCAGGAAGTCCGGCGTCTGCTGCGTCGCGCAGAGGATTTCGCCGGGCACGTCGCGCGCCTGACGCTTGAGCGCCTTGCCCGCACTCGTGAGACGAACGTACACGAGGCGTTCATCGTCGGTGCCGCGCACGCGCTCGACGAGACCCTGCGCTTCGAGGCGCTTGAGCAACGGCGTGACTGTCGCGGGATCGAGATTCAGCCGCGCGGCCATGTCCTTGACCGTGACGTCGTCGGTTTCCCAGAGCACGAGCATCGCCAGATACTGCGGATACGTGAGTCCGAGGTTTTCGAGCAACGGCTTGTACGCTTTCGTCATCGCGAGCGAGGTCGAGTAGAGCGCGAAGCAGACTTGTTCGTCGAGCGTGAAGGGGAGGGCGGGGCGCTGGGTCATGATCCATCTCGGCTAGAAGAGCGTGCAAATGGATTGCACACAAACTATTGTGCCGCAAATCGATTCAGGATGCCGAGCGTCGGGAAGAGGGTTTCGACAGAGGCATCGAGAAGATGCGCGCGGAAGACGCGGCGCGCTGGTGCCAGAACGGCACCCGCGCGGGAACGACGGATCAGGCTGCCGGCGTGGTCGGCAGATCCGGTGTTTGCGGCGTCTGCACGCCGAAGCAGCCGCGATAGGTCGCGTAGAACGAGCAGTACAGCATCGTCGTGACGATCATCGTGGCGGGCATCAGGATCGCGAACGCGAAATCGGCCGCGCCGAGCGCCTGCATCAGCGCGGACAGCCCGAGCGACACGACCGTCGCGACGGCGAACCACAGCGCCGCGAACACGACGAAAGCGCCGCGATTGCGCCAGCAACTGACGACGCTGAAGAACATCGCCTTGATGGGCGGCACGTCGTGCCAGGCGGCGAGAATCGGCGAGAACCAGAACAGCATCGCGACCGGCACATAAAACGCGAGCGCGGTGATCACCGCAAGCGGGATATTGCTGTTGGCGATCGCGTTTTCATCCATCGACGAGCCGCCGAGCATCACCTTCAGCAGCATGCCGCCGTCGGCGAGCGCCGAGCCGGCCAGCACGAGCGCCATCGCGATCACATACAGCACGCCGAGTACGAGCAGCCGCCGCGCGACCACCGGGCCATACGAATGAAAGCCGTCGACGAGGATGGTCGGAAACACCGGCTTACCGGCGATCGTATTGCGGCACGCCGCCATGAAGCCGACCGCGACACCTGGAATGAACAGCAGCGGCAATACGCCGCCGACCACCGGAATCTGCGACACGAGCGTCATCACCAGCAAGTAGGTGAAGAACAGCGTCAGGAAGGCGAGCGGATTCTTGCGGAACAGCCAGATGCCCTGGCGAAACCACACGTAGCCGGTTTTCGCGGGAACTTCGATCAGTTGCATGAGGTATGGATGCCTGGATTGGCGACGCCGTGCAGGCGCTCGCGCAGAATACGTTCGAAATGGCCGGGGTCATGCGGCTTCAGCAGCTCGGCCGCGCGCGGCAAATGAAAATCATACAGGCGTGAGACCCAGAAACGGTACGCGCCCGCACGCAGCATGTCGCCCCAGTGATGGTTTTCCTCGACGGTGAACGGCCGCACCGTCTGATATGCGCGCAACAGTGCCTCGGTGCGCCTGGCGTCGAGCTTGCCAGTCGCGAGGTCGACGCACGAGTCGTTGACCGTCACCGCGACGTCGAACAGCCACTTGTCGCCGCCGGCGAAATAGAAATCGAAGAAGCCGCCGAGCCGCACTTCGTGACCGGTGTCGGGAGCTGCGTGCGCGAACATCGCGTTGTCGCGGAACAGGTCGGCGTGGCACGGGCCCGCGGGCATCGCCGCGTAGTCGGCCGAGGCGAAGAACGCTTCCTGATGCGCAAGCTCGGACGCCAGCAGATCGCGTTGCTCGCCTTCGAGATACGGCAGGATCGTCGGCACGGTGTCGCGCCACCACGGCAGGCTGCGCAGGTTCGGCTGATAGCGCGGATAGTCGCGGCCCGCGAGATGCATGCGCGCGAGCATCTGGCCTACCTCGACGCAGTGCTCGACGCCCGGCGCGAGCTCGGGCTTGCCTTCGAGCTTCGTCACGATGGTCGCGGGTTTGCCGAGCAGCAAGCCGAACAGCGCGCCGTCGAGGCGCGGCATCGGATCTGGCACCGGCACGCGATGCGAGGCGAGATGCCGCATCAGGTCCAGATAGAACGGCAGTTGTTCAGCTGTCAGCTTCTCGAAGATCGTCAGCACGTATTCGCCGCGCGTCGTCGTCAGAAAGAAGTTGCTGTTTTCAATGCCGGACGAAATGCCGCGAAACTCGACGACATCGCCGAGATCGTAGTGACTCATCCATTCTGCGAGTTGGGATTCGTTGACAGCGGTGAAGACAGCCATGCGGAAACGTCGGGTCAGGTTGTACGGGCTGGCGCGGTGCGGCCAGTGCGAGCTGAGACAAATGAATGTGGCGGACCGGGCGGCGAGTGCGTCGAGTGTGGAACGACGTTGTAAGCGTCGCCGCATTCAGCGCAGGTTCATCGCGCGGCGGCCGCAACGGGGTGCAGTCGGGGCACGGTTGCGCCGCGGCCGCCTTCGCCGGCGCGCAGCGTTCGCAACGATCAATAGTGGAGATTCACCGACGGCAAGCGCGTACTGGGCTTGCCGCTGTCGTGAACGGTAGGCGACGTGTCAGGCGACGCGCTCATCTGGTAGCGCGTGCCGAAATTCGATTGCACGTTGATTTCGACCGGCTTGCCCTTGTCGCGGTATTCAGTGATTTCGGTGCCGTTCGGGCTGACTTCGTGGAAGCTCGGCGTGCGCGGAACGTTGATGTCGACCTTCGAGCTGACCTGTGCCCCCGGACGATTGATCTTTTCCAGGTCGGGCAGACCGGCCCGTTCATTGGCCGACTGGGACGCGCCGGCGGGCGGTGGTTCGTCGACGGGCTGGGCAGCCATCGCGGCGTTACCGAAGGCGAGAGCCAGCGCAACGGCGATGGGAAGGAGCGGCTTCATGGTGATTCTCCGATTGGGTGCCCCGATTCTAGCAAATCCGGCCTGGCGTACGGGCGCTGAGCCTTATTTTGCGCCGCTTTCGCGCAACATGCGCGCGTTCTCGCGAGCGTTGTTGCAGGCGTCGCCGCCGACATTTGGCAAGAGCGGTTCCGTGGTAATGTCGTCTCATCAATAAGGGTGAACGATGATGACGAACAACGATATCAATCAGCGCACGGTGCAGACTCCCGCCAACAGCTTCCCGACCGAAGGCTTCGAAGACGCGGCCGAGGCCGTCACCCGCCTCTCCGCGATCTACGAGGCGAACGCGTCGTTCCTGCGCGATGCGTTCGCGCGTTATCGCCGCAACGAGCAGTTCGACCATCGCGTGCGCGCCTGCTATCCGTTCGTGCGCGTGCGCACCGAGGTCAACACGCACGTCGATTCGCGCCGCTCGTACGGGTTCGTCGCGGGTCCGGGCGTGTTCGAGACGACCGTCACGCGGCCCGATCTGTTCGGCAACTACTATCGGGAGCAGTTGCGGCTGCTGGCGAAAAACCATCACGTGCAGATCGAAGTCGGTGTGTCGGACCAGCCGATTCCGATTCATTTCGCGTTCGCCGAGGGCATCCATCTCGAAGGCGATCTGGACCGCGAGCGCCTGTTCCTGATGCGCGACATCTTCGATACGCCGGACCTTGCACTGCTCGACGACCGCATCGTCAACGGCACGTACGAGCCGCTGCCGGGCGAGCCGCATCCGCTCGCCTTGTTTACGGCGGCGCGCGTCGATTTTTCGCTGCATCGGTTGAAGCACTACACGGCGACCTCGCCCACGCATGTGCAGAACTACGTGCTGTACACCAACTACCAGTTCTATATCGACGAATTCGTGAAGCTCGGCCGCGGCATGATGGCCCATACCGACGACGAGGAGTTGCGCGCCTATCGCAGCGAATACACGTCGTTCGTCGAGCCAGGCGACGTCATCACGTACAACGAGAATCTCGGCGAGCAGGCGCAGGAAGGCACACCGCCGCCGCGTCTGCCGCAGATGCCCGCGTATCACCTGAAACGCGCGGACGGCAGCGGCATCACGATGATCAACATTGGGGTCGGGCCATCGAATGCAAAGACGATCACCGATCACATCGCCGTGCTGCGTCCGCACGCGTGGATCATGCTCGGCCACTGCGCGGGGCTGCGCAACACGCAGCGTCTCGGCGACTACGTGCTCGCGCACGGCTATGTGCGCGAAGACCATGTGCTCGATGCCGATCTGCCGCTGTGGGTGCCGATTCCGGCGCTCGCCGAAGTGCAGGTCGCGCTCGAGCGCGCGGTCGCGCAGGTCACGCAGCTCGATGGCGTCGAGTTGAAGCGCGTGATGCGCACGGGCACCGTGGCGAGCGTCGACAACCGCAACTGGGAGCTGCGCGATCATCGCGAGCCGGTGCAGCGGCTGTCGCAGAGCCGGGCGGTCGCGCTCGACATGGAAAGCGCTACGATCGCCGCGAACGGCTTCCGCTTTCGCGTGCCTTACGGCACGTTGCTGTGCGTGTCTGACAAGCCGCTGCACGGTGAGCTGAAGCTGCCGGGCATGGCCGATCAGTTCTATCGCGCGCAGGTCGATCAGCATCTGCAGATCGGCGTGAAGGCGATGGAACTGCTGCGGATGAATGGGCTGCATCGATTGCATAGCCGCAAGCTGCGGAGTTTCGCGGAAGTGGCGTTTCAGTAACTCAGGCCGATGTACTGATGAACATCCCGCTTACGCTGGATGTGCCGTCTTGCAGGTTGCTTGAGAGCGACGTCAGAAACCTTCTGCAGATCGGCGCTGCTGGAGGTGCTCGAAGAACCGCCCGACGATCCGAGGGCCGCCAGCAGGTTTTGAAAATCCGTCGGCAATGAGCTGTGGCTCGACGATGAGTCGGCCGTGTTGGTATCAGGGGACGTGCCTGAAGTCAGCGATTGCGCAAGACTCTCGATCGCCGCGGCGAAACCACCGCCGTAGCCCTGCGCGGACGACGGCGGAGCGGGTGGCGGCATCACGCCAGGCAGCACCGAGGTGGTGTCGTCTGAGCCGTCCTCGGCATCGACAGCAATGTAGAGGTCCAATTCGAGGTCCGGCATGTCCGTCGTTTCGGCGGCATCCTCGGAAGAGTTTGCACTACTAGCCGACCTCGTCGCCGCCGAACCTGAGCCGCTTTGCGGAGCCGTTGCCTGAAACAGCGCGCCGAGGAATTGCTGCAGCGCTGTGCTGATCGCGCTCGCCACCGACGTCGTCCCGCCAAACTGCGCCAGCGCGGCCACGATGGCCGCGAGCAGCGGATTCGTCGACGAGGCGCCGCTGCTCGACGTCGACGACGAGCCGTCATCGGCCTGCGATTGATTGGCTTGCGAATTCGTCGACCACCACGCTTCGACGCCCGCGGAGTTTCCCGCTAAAGCTGAAATGGACATTCACGTGCTCCGAAAGATTAGCGAGGTATCTCGCTCAGAGGCTCATCCAGTTCATGGAATCGCCGTCCGCTATTACGGCTGAAACCCGATGAATCTAAGGGGAGCACGCGGAAAGTTCAGGTCACCGAAACTTTCTGTTTTAGCGGGAAAGATGTGGGAATAACTGGTAAGGAGTTCTCGCCGGTTGGTCGGAGGATCGTCATCCTTATCAATCGGATTCGCTGGTTGCGGGCGACGCCTGTCGGCTCAACCCTGTCCGAAGCCGGTCAACCCGATCAGGCTTCCCGCGGCCAGCAGCCACAACGGATGAATCCGCGTCTTCCCCGCCATGATCGTGGTGAACGCGGTAATCGCCCACGCAATTGCCGTCGGGTTCGACGCGCGCGCGATCAGCGCCGCGCTCGCCGCGACGAGGCCGGCCGTCACCGGCACGAGTCCGAGCTGCGCATAACGGCGCCACGGGCGGTCCTTGAAGCGGTCCCATGCATGCAGCGCAAGAATCGTCACGAGCGACGACGGCCCAAACTTCGCAATCGACGTAACGAGCATGCCGGCCCAACCGGCCACATGCCAGCCGATCAGCGTGACGATCATCAGGTTCGGGCCGGGCGCGGCTTGAGCAAGCGCGAACAACGCGCTGAACTCGCTGGCCGGCATCCAGTGATGCACGTCGACCACCTGGCGCTGCATCTCGGGAAGGATCGTGTTGCCGCCGCCGAACGCGAGCAACGACAGCTGACTGAAGATGGCCGCGAGAGAAACGAGCGTGTCGTTCATCGCGCGCTCCTTGCGGCAATGTAGATGCTGAGCGGCGTGAGCACGAGCATGGTCGGCAGCAGCGGCCACCGCAGCACCGCAATCGCGACGAAGCCGAGCGCGGCGATCAGCGCGGCGAGCGGCTTGTTGCGTAACGGCAGCACGATCTTGATCGCCATCGAGATCAGCAGGCCAGAGGCCGCCGCGGCGAGCCCCGCGAACAGATGACGCACGTGCGGATCATTCTGCGTGTGCTCGTACAGCACGCCGAGCCCGATCACCACCAGCGAAGGCCCGGCGATCAGGCCGAGCAAACCGGCCAGCGCGCCAGGCACGCCGCGAAAGCGCATGCCCATCGCGACCGACAGATTGATCACGTTGCCGCCCGGCAGGAATTGACAGAGGCCGAGCAGATCGGTGAATTCGTCGCTGGTGAGCCAACGCCGTTGTTCGACGAGCGCGCGGCGCGCGAGCGGCAACGCGCCGCCGAATGAAATGAGGCCGAGGCCGAGAAAGCCGCCGAAGATTTCACGCAGCGTCGGCGTCGGCGCGAGCCCGGATTCGGGTGAAGTGAGTTCGTTGTTCATATCGTTAGGCCTGGGGTCCAAGGCCAGCAGGGTAGCGCCGAACGCACGGCGCGCAAAACGATTTTTGTGCGCACGCGCCGGTCCGAAAGCGCGCCGCAAACTGACCTGCAAAACGAAAGCGGGCAGCCCGAAGGCTGCCCGCCATATGCGTGACGCCTGGCCTCGTGCTACGCGCAATGCGAGGCGCGTAGCGTCATGCCATCACAGGTAGAACATCCGGTCCTCGTCCGACTTGACCGGATGGGTTTCGACTTCCTCGCGGTCTTCGTAGAACTTGAGCACCGCTTCGAGCACCTGGTCCGGATTGTCGATCACCTGCATCAGATCGATGTCGGTCGGATTGATCAGACCCATCGGGATCAGCGAGCTCTTGAACCACGCGAGCAGACCTTCCCAGAACTCGGCGCCGACCAGAATGATCGGTACGTGGCGCGACTTCTTGGTTTGGATCAGCGTGAGCACTTCGGCAAGTTCGTCGAGCGTGCCGAAGCCGCCGGGCATCACGATCACCGCGTCTGAATTCTTCACGAACGTGACCTTGCGCGTGAAGAAATGGCGGAAGCGCAGCGAGATGTCCTGCCACTGGTTGCCCGACTGCTCGTGCGGTAACTCGATGTTCAGACCGACCGACGGTGCCTTGCCCGCATGCGCTCCCTTGTTGGCCGCTTCCATGATGCCGGGGCCGCCGCCGGAGATCACCGCGAAGCCCGCGTCCGACAGTTTGCGCGCGATCTGCGTGGCGAGTTTGTAGTACGGCGAGTTCGGTTTCAGGCGCGCCGAACCATAGATGCTGACCGCCGGGCGAATCTCCGACAGGTACTCGGTCGCCTCGATAAACTCTGCCATAATCGTGAACATCTGCCACGATGCGCGGGCTTTTTTGGCCGTTGCGCGCTCTTGATCTGCGAGTGATCGCAGACTCGGAATCACTTTTCTCTTAGTCATAATGCCTGAAGAACGAAGCCTTGAAGGTAAGACCCTGCTGTTGGTCGACGGTTCGAGTTATCTGTACCGGGCCTACCATGCGATGCCTGATCTGCGCGGTCCCGAGGGTGGCCCGACGGGGGCGCTCTACGGGATGATCAACATGCTGCGGCGCATGCGCAAGGAAGTCACAGCAGAGTATAGCGCGTGCGTGTTCGACGCCAAGGGCAAAACGTTTCGCGACGACTGGTATGCGGACTACAAGGCGAACCGTCCGTCGATGCCGGAAGATCTTGCCCGTCAGATCGAGCCGATTCACGTCGCGGTGCGCGCCCTCGGCTGGCCGCTGTTGATGATCGAGCGCGTCGAGGCCGATGACGTGATCGGCACGCTGTGCACCGAGGCGGAAAAGCTCGGCATGAAGGTGGTCGTGTCGACCGGCGACAAGGACCTCGCGCAGCTCGTGTCGGACCGCGTGACGCTCGTCAATACGATGACCAACGAAACGCTCGACCGCGACGGCGTGGTCGCGAAGTTCGGCGTGCCGCCGGAGCGCATCATCGATTATCTGTCGCTGATCGGCGATACCGTCGACAACGTGCCGGGCGTCGAAAAATGCGGCCCGAAAACCGCCGTCAAATGGCTGACGCAATATGACTCGCTGGACGGCGTCGTCGAGCATGCGAGCGAGATCAAGGGCGCGGTCGGCGAGAATCTGCGCCGCGCGCTGGACTTTTTGCCGATGGCGCGCAAGCTCGTGACCGTCGAGCGTCATTGCGATCTGACCGGTCACATCGTGTCGATCGAGGAAAGTTTGCCCAGCCTTCCCGAGTCGCGTGGAGAATTGCGCGATATCTTCACGCGTCACGGCTTCAAGACATGGCTGCGCGAAGTCGAAATTGCGGATGCGGTCGAAGGCCCGGAAACCGACGTGCCGCCCGCGCTGGCTGTCGATCACGAGCGCCACTACGAGACCGTGCAGAGCTGGGAGCAGTTCGACGCGTGGCTCGACAGGATCAACGCAGCCGGGCTGAGCTCGTTCGATACCGAGACCACCTCGCTCGATCCGATGATCGCGCAGATCGTCGGCTTGTCGCTCTCGGTCGAAGCGGGCCGCGCCGCGTATGTGCCGCTCGCGCATCGCGGCCCCGATGCGCCGGTGCAGTTGCCGCGCGACGAAGTGCTCGCGAAGCTCAAGCCGTGGCTCGAAAGCGCGGACCACAAGAAGGTCGGCCAGCATCTGAAGTACGACGAACAGGTGCTGGCGAACTACGGCATCGAAATGCGCGGCGTCGAGCATGACACGCTGCTCGAATCGTATGTGCTCGAATCGCATCGCACGCACGACATGGACAGCCTCGCGCTGCGCCATCTCGGCGTGAAGACGATCAAGTACGAAGAGGTCGCGGGCAAGGGCGCGCAGCAGATCGGCTTCGACGAAGTCGCGCTCGACAAGGCCGCCGAATACGCGGCCGAAGACGCCGATATCACGTTGCGTTTGCATCAGGCCTTGTATCCGCAGATCGCCGCGGAGAAAACGCTCGACCACGTGTATCGCGAGATCGAAGTGCCGACCTCGCGCGTGCTGCGCAAGATGGAGCGCACCGGCGTGCTGATCGACGCGGAGAAGCTGCGTCAGCAGAGCAGTGAGATCGCCACGCGTCTGATCGAGCTCGAAGGCACGGCGTACGAACTGGCCGGCGGCGAATTCAATCTCGGCTCGCCGAAGCAGATCGGCCAGATTTTCTTCGAGAAGCTCGAGCTGCCGGTCATCAAGAAGACGCCGAGCGGCGCGCCGTCCACCGACGAAGAAGTATTGCAGAAGCTCGCCGAAGACTATCCGTTACCGAAGATCCTGCTCGAACATCGCGGTCTGTCGAAGCTGAAGTCCACTTATACCGACAAGCTGCCGCGCATGGTCAATCCGCAAACCGGCCGCGTGCATACCAACTATGCGCAGGCCGTCGCGGTAACGGGGCGGCTCGCGTCGAACGATCCGAACCTGCAGAACATTCCGGTGCGTACTGGCGAAGGCCGCCGCATTCGCGAGGCGTTCATCGCGCCGCCGGGGCACAAGCTCGTGTCCGCCGATTACTCGCAGATCGAATTGCGCATCATGGCGCACATTTCCGGCGACGCATCGCTGATGCGCGCGTTCGCGCAAGGCGAGGACATTCACCGCGCGACCGCCGCGGAAGTCTTCAGCGTGACGCCGCTGGAAGTGTCGAACGATCAGCGGCGCATCGCGAAGGTCATCAACTTCGGGCTCATCTACGGCATGAGCGCGTTCGGCCTCGCGTCGAACCTCGGTATCACGCGCGATGCGGCGAAGATGTATATCGACCGCTACTTCGCGCGTTATCCGGGTGTCGCGCGCTATATGGACGAGACGCGTTTGAGCGCGAAGGCGAAGGGCTATGTCGAAACCGTGTTCGGCCGCCGTCTGTGGCTGCCCGAGATCAACGGCGGCAACGGACCGCGTCGTCAGGCCGCCGAGCGCGCTGCGATCAACGCGCCGATGCAGGGTACCGCGGCCGACCTGATCAAGTTGTCGATGATCGCCGTGCAGAACTGGATCGAAGACTCGAAGATCGGCACGCGCATGATCATGCAGGTGCACGACGAACTGATTCTCGAAGTGCCCGACGCTGAGTTGTCCGAAGTCCGCAAGCGCTTGCCCGAACTGATGTGCGGCGTCGCCGCGCTGAAGGTGCCGCTCGTCGCCGAGGTCGGAGCAGGCCTGAACTGGGAAGAGGCGCATTGACATGCCTGTGACACGCGCACGATAACGTCGTGCGCGTGTCACACATGGGTTTTGGCGACTTGTGACTTTCCGTGCGGGTCGAGGACAATCGGTTCAGGACGGCGCATTCATGCGCAGCGTCGCGACAGATGATTCATCGGCTACACGGAGAAGTGCAATGCATCGATTTATCGTCGTTGGCGGAGGTGCGGGAGGACTGGAACTGGCGACACGTCTTGGCGATCGCTATGGCACCGGCAAGAAGGGGAGCCGCGCGCAGGCCCAGGTCACGCTGGTCGACCGCAATCCGACGCATATCTGGAAGCCGCTGCTGCACGAGGTGGCGGCGGGCAGCATGGACCCGTTCACACAGGAACTCGAATACGCGGCGCAAGCGCGCTGGCATGGCTTCGAATTCCAGCAGGGCGAGCTGAGCCGGCTCGACCGCGCGAACCGGCGCATCACACTCGGCATCGTGCTCGACGACGACGGCGCCGAACTGCTGCCCGAACGCGAGCTCGAGTACGACACGCTGGTCATCGCGATCGGCAGTACCACGGCCTTCTTCGGCGTTCAGGGGGCGGCCGAATTCTCCATTGCACTCGATACCGTCAGCCAGGCCGAGCGTTTCCGCAAGCGCCTGATCGCGGCGTGCATGCGCGCCGAGCATCAGGCGCACGAGCCCGTCGAGTCGAGACCGGGACCCGGCACATCGACGTCCAGCGAGCCGCGCATTCAGGTGGCGATTGTCGGCGGCGGCGCGACGGGGGTCGAGTTGTCGGCGGAATTGCGCAATACCGCGCAGGTGCTGTCCGCGTATGGCTTGCACAAGCTCGATCCGCGGCATGACGTCGGCATTGTGCTGATCGAGGCGGGGCCGCGCATTCTGCCCGCGTTGCAGGAGCGCGTATCCACGGCCACCGCCGAACTGCTGACCAAGCTCGGCGTGAAGCTGATGATCGGCGAGACCGTGGCCGAAGTGGCGCCCGGCGTCATCCGCACCGCGAGCGGTCATACGGTGCGCGCCGATCTGACCGTGTGGGCCGCGGGCATCAGGGCGCCGGCGGTGCTGGGTCAGCTCGATGGGCTGCCGGTCAACCGGCTCGGCCAGCTGGTCGTGCGCCGTACGCTGCAAACCGAAATCGACGACAACATCTTCGCGCTCGGCGACTGCGCCGCCTGCGAGTGGCCGGGCAACGAGCGCAACGTGCCGCCGCGCGCGCAGGCCGCGCATCAGCAGGCGACCTTTTTGCTGAAGGCAATGGCGGCGCGCCTGGACAACAAGCCGCTGCCGGAATTCACCTATCGCGACTTCGGCTCGCTCGTCTCGCTTGGGCACTTCAGCGCGGTTGGCAATCTGATGGGCGGCGTGATCGGCGGCAATATGTTGATCGAAGGCTTGTTCGCGCGCTTCATGTACATGTCGCTGTACCGGCTGCATATCGCGGCGCTGCATGGCTATCCGCGCATGGTGCTCGATACCTTCGCGCACTGGTTGCGCCGTACCACGCTGCCGCGCGTCAAGCTGCACTGACCGCACTAACGCGGGAGGACGTTCTCCTCAGTTGAAACTGCAACGGGATCCGCGCAAGGCGTATCCTGTTGCCTCCAACAATTCTTCGAGGAGCGCCGCATGCTGAAACCGGAAGTCGATAGCCTGGTCCCGCACGTTCCGTTCAATCGGCGCACCTTCATCAAGGCCGCGCTGGGCACCGGTTTCGCGGCGGCGGTGATGCCAGTCTCGGCGCAGACCATCCATACCGACAGCGACGGCCTCGAAGCAGGAGAAGTGGCGTTCCATTCGGAAGGTACCTTGATACCGGCCTATCGCGCGCAGCCCAAGGGCAAGACGCATTTGCCGGTGATTCTCGTCGTGCATGAGATTTTCGGCGTGCACGAGCATATCGCCGACGTCTGCCGGCGCTTCGCGAAGCAGGGCTACCTGGCGATCGCGCCTAACCTGTACGAGCGCGAGGGCGATCCAACTGTCTACACGAGCATGCAGCAGTTGAGCGAGCAACTGGTCAGCAAGGTGCCCGACGAGCAGGTGCTGGCCGACCTCGACGCGGCCGCCGCGTGGGCCGGCGAAAACGGCGGCGACCTGAACCGGCTCGGCGTGAACGGCTTCTGCTGGGGCGGGCGCATCTCATGGCTGTATGCGGAGCACAATCCGCGCGTGAAGGCGGGCGTTGCCTGGTATGGTCGCGTGACCGGAGCGAAGAATGCGATGACCCCGGAGAATCCGATCGATCTGGTCGCTGACCTGCATGCGCCTGTGCTCGGCCTGTATGGGCGCCAGGATCCAAGCATTCCGCAGGACACGCTCGAGCAGATGAAGCAGGCTATTGCGCAAGGGCCGCAAGCAGGGCGCGGCTCGCAGTTCGTCGTTTATGACGACGCGGGTCACGCGTTTTTTGCCGATTACCGCCCGAGCTACAGGAAGGCAGATGCCGAGGATGGTTGGCGTCGCACGCTCGTGTGGTTCAAGCAACATGGCGTGGCTTGAAGCGCCGCTCGATGCCGTGGGGTTTCGCGAAAGTTGAAAGAGAGTGACGAAGCCCGCCCATCGATAAATCCGATGAAAAAAGGCCGTTGCCGCTTCGAAACGGCAACGGCCTTTTGTCTGGTCAGGACTTGCCGCGGCTTGCGCTCAAGGCTTTGGCCCCGTCGCCACTGGTCGTTTCGGATCAGAACTCCATTCGCTCCATGACCCCGCGTACAACGCCGAGCCATGCAGGCCGGCAATCTCCATCGCGAGCGAATTCACGCAGGCGGTCACGCCCGAGCCGCATTGCAGCACCACATGCTCCGGTGGTGTGTCGCCGAGCAGCGCGTGGAATTCCTCGCGCAGCGTGTGGGCGGGCTTGAAGCGGCCGTCGTCCGTCAGGTTGTCCTTGAAGAAGCGGTTCAGCGCGCCGGGGATATGGCCGCCGACGCGATCGAGCGTCTCGTTCTCGCCGCGATAGCGATCGGCCGCGCGCGCGTCGACGACGACCCGCTCTTTCGAGCTGAGGTTGCGTTCGACCGCCTGGGCATCGATGGTCACGGCGAGCGGCGCGGCCGCCTTGAAGTCGCCGGTGTTCTGCGCGGGCACGTCTTGCGTCAGCGGTTGGCCGGCCGCTTCCCATGCCTGCAGCCCGCCGTCGAGCAGCGCGACCGCGTCGTGTCCGAGCCAGCGCAACAGCCACCAGACGCGCGCCGCGTACATGCCGCCTTGCGCGTCATACGCGACGACCTGTTGACCTTGTTTCAGCCCACGCGACTCCAGCGTTTCGACGAGCCGGGCGCGATCGGGGAGCGGATGCCGGCCGTTCGACCCGTTCTTCGGCCCGGACAGATCGCGGTCGAGATGCAGATAGTGCGCGCCCGGCAGATGGCCTGCCAGCCAGGCTTTCTCACCCGCTTCGGTATCGGCGAGGTCGAACCGGCAGTCGATCACGAACACGCCGCCCGGCGCGGCCGTGAGCCGCTCGGCAAGATTGGTCGCGGAGATCAGGGTGGTGTAATGAGTGTGGGGCATGAGCGTCTCCTCGATACGGGCGATGGCGGCTGCGGGCCGCGCCATTCACGCGGCTGGCGCATGGCCGGTCTATGTCGGTAGTCTAAACAAAAAAAGACGGGCCGAAGCC
>DATAQT010000247.1:0-16705 GCA_036264535.1 Paraburkholderia sp.
CAAAGGGCAATTGTTACAAGACCCGTTTTTGAACGCACTGCGTAAAGAGCATGTGCCGGTGTCGATCTACCTGGTCAACGGCATCAAGCTTCAAGGGAACATCGAATCGTTCGACCAGTACGTCGTGTTGCTCCGGAATACAGTCACCCAGATGGTCTACAAGCACGCCATTTCCACAGTCGTGCCTGCCCGTCCGGTGAATTTCCACCCGGATTCCGAACAGTCCTAACCCTCGTCGCGGCCGGCCCAGCGTCGCCCGTTGGCGATTCCCTCCCGGCCGCGTCATTTTGATACCCTCCAATTTGATCAATGCAGCGCTTGTTGGCATCGACTTCGGCAAGATCGATTTCGAAGCCAGTCTCGAAGAACTCAGCCTGCTCGCGCAAAGCGCGGGCGCGAATCCCGTAGTCACCCTCACCGGACGCCGTTCCAGTCCAGACGCGAAGATGTTCGTCGGCAGTGGCAAGGCCGAAGAATTGCGCCTTGCGTGTGAAGCGAACGACATCGAACTCGTGATCTTCAACCACGCTCTCGCACCTGCGCAGCAGCGCAATCTGGAGCAGGCGCTTAATCGGCGTGTGGTCGATCGCACCAGTCTCATCCTCGATATTTTCGCGCAGCGCGCGCGCAGTCATGAAGGCAAGCTGCAGGTCGAGCTCGCGCAGCTGCAATATCTGTCGACACGGCTGATTCGCGCGTGGACCCACCTCGAACGGCAGAAGGGCGGTATCGGTTTGCGCGGCCCCGGTGAAACGCAGCTCGAAACCGACCGCCGGCTGATCGGCGAGCGCATCAAGGCGCTCAAGATCCGCCTCGACAAGCTGCGCCGTCAGCACGGCACGCAGCGCCGCGCGCGCAGTCGCAACCAGACGATGTCGGTGTCGCTCGTCGGCTATACGAACGCGGGCAAATCGACGCTCTTCAACGCGCTGACCAAGGCGCAGGCATATGCCGCGGACCAGCTGTTCGCGACGCTGGATACCACCTCGCGGCGCGTGTATCTCGGCGACGAAGCCGGGCAGGTGGTGGTGTCCGATACCGTCGGGTTTATTCGCGAGTTGCCACACCAACTGGTCGCCGCGTTTCGCGCGACGCTCGAGGAAACCATTCACGCGGACCTGCTGCTGCATGTCGTCGATGCGTCGAGCGCGGTGCGGCTCGACCAGATCGATCAGGTCAACGAGGTGTTGCGTGCGATCGGTGCCGACACGATCCGTCAGGTGCTCGTGTTCAACAAAATCGACGCGGTGCCAGAGCTGGCGGCCCGTGGCGACGCGGTCGAGCGGGACGAGTATGGTAATATTTCGCGCGTCTTTTTGAGCGCGCGCACCGGGCAGGGGCTGGATGCGTTGCGCGCTGCCATCGCTGAAATCGCTACTGCCGAACCGCTTGCCGACATACCGCTCGATGCGTCGCAAGATGACCGCGCGGTGCAACTGCGCGACGACCACAAGGTTCCAGAACTCGGGCACTGACCCGTTCCAATTGCACTGACCCGCTGTCTACTCTGGTGAACGAACACAGGTGAACGATTACAACGAGCGGAGTATCTGGCTGCGTATGCGCGCCTCGCTTTCACTGAACGATCCGCGCTGGGGCCGAGGCGAAGGCAACGGCGACCGGCAACGGCCGAACGATCCGAAGCGTCCCGCGGGCGATGGTGAAGGTCCGCCCGATCTCGACGAAATGTGGCGCGATTTCAATCGCCGGCTTTCCCGGGTTTTCGGGCGCAAGGGCGGCGGTGTCGGCGGCGGCCGTCCGGACAACGGACGCGGCGCGCGCATCGGCGTGGGCATCGTGATCGGCGTGCTGATCGCGATCTATCTCGGCAGCGGAGTGTTCGTCGTGCAGGATGGCCAGGAGGCCGTCGTGCTGCAGTTCGGCAAGTATCGCTATACCGCGGCACAGGGCGTGCACTGGCGTCTGCCGTATCCGTTCGAGTCCCACGAGTTCGTCAACGTCGCGCAGGTCCGCCAGGTCGAGATTGGTCGCAGCAACGTGGTGCGTCTCGCGAACGTGAAGGACGCGTCGATGCTCACGCACGACGGCGACATCGTCGACGTGCGCTTTGCCGTGCAGTACCAGGTGCGCAAGCCGAGCGACTTTCTGTTCCGCAGCGTCGATCCCGATCAGAGCGTGATGCATGCCGCGCAGGCGGCGGTACGCGGCATCGTCGGCGCGCAGAGCACCAGCGACATTCTCGGTCAGGATCACGAAACATTGCGTCAGCAGCTGATGGCGGCGATCCAGCAATCGCTCGATCAGTACGAGTCCGGTCTGGCGGTCACGGGCGTTACGATCCAGAGCGTGCAGGTGCCCGAGCAGGTGCAACCCGCGTTCGACGACGCCGCGAAGGTCCACGACGAAAACGAACGCGCGAAGCGCGATGCGCAGGCTTATGCGGCCGATCTCCTGCCGCGTGCGCAGGCCGACGTCGCTCGTCAGGTTCAGGAAGCCACCACCTACAGCGAGACCACGGTCGCGCAGGCGCAGGCCGAGGCCGAACGCTTCAAGCAGGTCTACGCGCAATACGCGAAGGCGCCGGCCCTTGTGCGCTTCCGCCTCTACATGGAAACCATGCAGCAGATCTACGCGAACGCGACCAAGGTGTTCGTCGACGCGAAGAACGGCAACAACGTGCTGTATCTGCCGCTCGACAGGCTCGTCGAGCAGAACCGCGAGCGCCAGGCCGCGGCGCCAGGCGCCGCCGCTTCGGGCTCCGCTGTCGCGGCTGCGCCGCAGGCGGCGAGCGCGGCCGCGCCGTCGGCCGCGTCGGCGGCTGAGACCGGTGCCGCGGCAGGCTCTGCCGCCGACGGCGCGTCCGCTCCCGCGGCTTCCGCGCCTGCGCCAGCTAGCCGGCCGAGCGCCGCCTCGACGCGCTCACGCGAAGCGTTCCGCAATCGCATGCGCGAAGACGACGTTCAATAAGGACCGACAAGAATATGAACCGAATCATTGCGCTCGTCGTCGCCGTCGTCATCGTGCTGTTCGCGGCATCGTCGATGGTGTTCGTCGTCGATCAACGGCATCTGGCCGTGCTGTCCGGGCGCGGCGACGCCACGCCCACGCTGCTCGGCCCGGGGCTGCACGTGAAGCTGCCGCCGCCGCTGCAAACGCTCACGCTCGTCGACAATCGCATCCAGTCGCTCGACGCACCCGACGAAGATCACTACGTCACGTCCGACAAAACCGATTTGCTGGCCAACCCGGTCATCAAGTTCCGCGTAACCGATCCGCTGAAGCTGGTCGCCGAAACGAAGGGCGATCTGCAGAGTCTGCCGGACCGGCTCGCGCTGCTGTCGCGCGGCGCGCTCGGCGACGCGTTCGGCAAGTTCACGCTGTCCGACGCGCTGGCCAAACAGCAGGCCCTCGCCGAAGAGGCGCGCGGCGCGATGGACAAGGGCGCGGCATCGCTCGGCGTGTCGGTCGTGGATGTGCAGCTCACCCGCGTCGATTTCCCGGCGACGGTGGCCGACTCGGTATTCAAGCGTATGATCGCCGCGCGCGAGCAGGTCGCGGCCGACGAGCGCGCGAAGGGCACCGCCGAAGCCAACCAGATCCGCGCGGACGCGCTCGCGAAGCAGCAGGCAGTGCTCGCCGACGGGCTCGCGCAGGCGCAAGGCATTCGCGGCGAAGGCGATGCAAAGGCCGCGGAAATCGCCGCCGAAGCGTTCGACAAGGACCCGCAGTTCTACCAGTTTTATCAAAGCATGCAGGCGTACCGGAAGACCTTCAAGCCGGGCGATCTGATCGTGGTCGACTCCAGCAGCGAGTTTTTCCGCTTCATGCGTAGCCCGACCGGCGGCGCCGCCCCGGACGCTTCCGCGCCTGCTGCGCGCAAACGCTGATTACCGAAGGCCGCGGCATTCGCATCGCGGCCGCTTCACTCGCATGGACATAGCTGGTTCGTTATTGCTCGCGATCGCGTTGATGCTGATTATCGAGGGGATGTTTCCCTTCGTTTTTCCGAGCGCCTGGCGCGACACGTTCCGTAAAATAGCGGAACGGCCGCCGCATCAGATTCGTGTCGGCGGGCTCATCGTGATGGTGCTCGGGCTGATTCTGCTGTTCATCGCGACCTGAGGCGACCTTCCGCGTCTGGCGAACACCGCGTGTTGCCTCATGTCGCCGCGTGTGTCGCCTGCTCGAGCCAGGCGCCGACTGTGCGGCCACACTGCCGCTCGTCGGGCGCGAGGCGCGAAACGTCGCGCAAGCGTCTGTGCCAGCCGCCAGAATCAAGCCGCTGCACGCCATTCACACTCATTCATCGGCGCTTCAAGACGCCGCGTTCAACGCCGTAGGACTGTATCGATGTCGACCTGGTTGCTTCCCGAGAATATTGCCGACGTGCTGCCGTCGGAGGCCCGCAAGATCGAAGAATTGCGGCGTCATTTGCTGGACCGTTTCCGCTCATACGGCTACGAGATGGTGATGCCGCCGCTGCTCGAGTACCTCGAGTCGCTGCTGACGGGCGGCGGTCACGATCTGAATCTGCGCACCTTCAAGCTCGTCGATCAGCTATCGGGCCGCACGCTCGGTCTGCGTGCCGACATCACGCCGCAGGTCGCGCGTATCGACGCGCATCTGCTGAACCGCCAGGGCGTCACGCGTCTTTGCTACGCGGGCAACGTCGCCCATACGCGGCCGCGCGGCCTGCATGCGACGCGCGAGCAGATCCAGATCGGCGCGGAAATCTACGGCCACGCGGGCCTTGAAGCTGACCTCGAAATCCAGCAGTTGATGCTCGACGCGCTGCGTCTCGCCGGCCTCGCGAAGGTGCGTCTCGATCTGTGTCACGCGGGCGTGCTGGCGGCGCTGATCGAAGCCGAGCCGGCCGCCGAGGAGCTCGGCCCGGCGCTCTACGACGCGCTTGCCGGCAAGGACGTGCCGCGCCTCGTCGAGATGACCGCGCAATTCTCACCGGTGATTCGCGATGCGCTGCGCGCGCTGCCTACGCTGTACGGTGACGCGTCGGTGCTCGAAGAGGCCCGCGCGCGTCTGCCGAATTCGCCGGCGATCGCCCGCGCGCTCGACGACCTCGCGTTCCTCGCGAGCCAGGTCGACGGCGCCGAAGTGATGATCGACCTCGCCGATCTGCGCGGCTACGCGTATCACAGCGGCGTGATGTTCTCCGCGTACGTGGACGGCGTGCCGAACGCGGTCGCGCGCGGTGGCCGTTACGACCACGTCGGCCAGGCTTATGGCCGCGCGCGCGCGGCAACTGGCTTTTCGCTCGATTTGCGCGAAGTCGCGCGCATCTCGCCGGTCGAAGCGCGCAGCAGTGCGATCCTCGCACCGTGGCGGCACGACGAAGCCTTGCGTGTCGCGGTCGCGGCATTGCGCGATGGCGGTGAAGTGGTGATCCAGGCGCTGCCTGGCCACAAGCACGATCTCGACGAATTCGCGTTCGACCGGGTGCTGGTCGAGCGCAATGGCGCATGGGTAGTCGAACCGCGCTCTTGAGCCGCGCGTTCCGATCAACGCCGCCGGGGGGACGTTCCCGGTGGTCGCCACGGGGCGGAGCCAGCACCGCCTGAAGCGGGCGCGGTCGAGCGGCTATTCGCGGCCGCGCGTCCCTCGCAATACTCAACATAACGTGCATACCGTTGAGCGGAAACGGAAAAATTCCGGAAGCTTCCGCGAACCTAGGTAAAATACGTTTTTAACCAGCTTACGAAACAACATGTCTGCCAGCGCAGTGAATGTGAACCCCGGGCGCAACGTCGTCGTCGTGGGTACCCAATGGGGTGATGAGGGCAAGGGCAAGATCGTCGACTGGCTGACGGACCACGCTCAAGGCGTCGTTCGCTTCCAGGGCGGTCACAATGCCGGTCACACGCTCATCATCGGCGGCAAGAAAACCATCTTGCGTCTGATTCCGTCGGGCATCATGCATCCCGGCGTCGCGTGCTATATCGGCAATGGCGTCGTGTTGTCGCCGGAAGCGCTGTTCAAGGAAATCGGCGAACTCGAAGCCGCCGGCGTCGACGTCCAGAAACGCCTGTTCATTTCCGAAGCCACCACGCTGATCCTGCCGTATCACATCGCGATCGACCAGGGCCGCGAAGCGCGCCGCGGCGCGGGCAAGATCGGCACGACCGGCCGCGGCATCGGCCCGGCCTATGAAGACAAGGTCGCGCGTCGTGGCCTGCGCGTGCAGGACCTGTTCGACGCGCAAGCCTTCGCCGAGCGTCTGCGCGAAAACCTCGACTATCACAACTTCGTGCTCACGCAGTATCTGGGCGCCGCCGCGGTCGACTTCCAGCAAACGCTCGATACGATGCTGAGCTACGCCGACCGTCTGAAGCCGATGGTCACCGACGTGTCGCGCCGTCTGTACGACGTCAACGCGAACGGCGGCAATCTGCTGTTCGAAGGCGCGCAGGGCACGCTGCTCGACATCGACCACGGCACCTATCCGTACGTCACGTCGAGCAACTGCGTCGCGGGTGCCGCGACGGCAGGCGCGGGCGTCGGTCCGCAAAAGCTCAACTACATCCTCGGTATCACGAAGGCGTACTGCACGCGTGTCGGTTCGGGCCCGTTCCCGAGCGAGCTGTACGACGCGGACAATGCTTCGCGCCAGAACCCGATCGGCCTTGAACTCGCCACCGTCGGCAAGGAATTCGGCTCGGTCACCGGCCGTCCGCGCCGCACCGGCTGGCTCGACGTCGCCGCGCTGCGCCGTTCGATTCAGATCAATGGCGTGACGGGTTTGTGCATGACCAAGCTCGACGTGCTCGACGGTCTCGACGAAGTGAAGCTGTGCGTCGGCTACACGGTCGACGGCCAGAACGTCGATCTGCTGCCGCGTGGTGCGACCGAAGTCGCGCGCTGCGTGCCGGTCTACGAAACCTTCGCGGGCTGGAAGGAAAGCACGGTCGGCATCAAGGAGTGGGACAAGCTGCCCGCCAACGCGCGTGCGTATCTCACGCGCGTGCAGGAAGTCGCGGGTATTCCGATCGACATGGTCTCCACCGGTCCGGATCGCGACGAAACGATTCTGCTGCGCCATCCGTTCAAGGTCTAAGCGATGCAAGGTGTACCGATGATCGCGATGAAAGATCCGCGTAACGACGAGAAGAACCTGTGGGTCGGCTGGGACGAGTACCACCGCCTGATCGAACTGCTGGCGCTATCCGTCCACGAATCGGGCTGGAAGTTCGATCAGATCCTGTGTCTGGCGCGAGGCGGCCTGCGCGTCGGCGACCAGCTGTCGCGCATCTACGATCTGCCGCTGGCGATTCTGGCCACCAGCTCGTATCGCGAAGCCGCCGGCACAGAGCAGGGCGAGCTCGACATCGCGCAATACATCACGATGACGCGCGGCGAACTGCACGGCAACGTGCTGCTCGTCGACGACCTCGTCGATTCGGGCGTCACGCTCGCGCGCGTGCAGCAGCATCTGAAGGAACGCTATCCGGCGATCACCGCGGTGCGCTCGGCCGTGCTGTGGTACAAGGGCTGCTCGAAGGTGAAGCCCGATTACCACGTGCAGTACCTGCCGACCAACCCGTGGATCCATCAGCCGTTCGAGGAGTGGGACACGGTGCGTCCGCATAACCTCGGCGCCTGGATCAAGCGCGGCATCGCGCAGGCCGAGGAGTCGTCGGGCAATTAATGCGAAGCCGCGCGCGTCGTGCTCTACCGCATCGCATGTAGCACGTCATCGTGGTGTCATAAAACGGAGCCCAACCGGGCTCCGTTTTTTTATGCGCCGCGCGCTGCCGGGATGCCTGCATCGCGACAGACGCGTCCATACCGCAGTGCTACACTGCGCGGACATCCACGTGGCGTATCCACAACAAGCCGGGCAGTGCCGGATGGGCAGTTTAGAATAGCGGTCGTTTTTTCCGCCCCGGAACGGATTTCCTCGCGTCCATGACAGATAACAATCACGTACACAAACAGCCGCTACCTTCCCTTGCGATTGCCGCGATCGGAGTGGTGTTCGGCGACATCGGCACGAGCCCCTTGTACGCGCTGAAGGAGGCGTTCAGCCCGTCGCACGGTATCCCGTTGACCGATCAGTCGATCCTTGGCGTGATCTCGCTGCTGTTCTGGGCGATCGTGATCGTGGTCGGCGTCAAGTACGTGCTGTTCGTGATGCGCGCCGACAACAACGGCGAGGGCGGCGTCCTCGCGCTGATGGCGCTGGCGATGCGCTCGGTCGATCAGAAATCGAAAATGGCCGGCCTTCTGATGATGCTAGGCATCTTCGGCGCCTGCATGTTTTACGGCGACGCCGTGATCACGCCGGCGATCTCCGTGATTTCTGCGGTCGAAGGTCTCGAGGTTGCCGCGCCGCATCTGTCGCATCTGGTGATTCCGCTCACCATCGTGATCCTGATCGTGCTGTTCTGGATCCAGCGGCACGGCACGGCCACGGTCGGCCGTCTGTTCGGTCCGATCATGGTGCTGTGGTTCCTCGTGCTTGCCGTGCTCGGCCTGTGGCACATCGTGCGATCGCCGAACGTGATCAGCGCGCTCAATCCGTACTACGCGTACACGTTCATGGCCGCGCACGTTCTGCAGGCCTACGTGGTACTCGGCTCGGTCGTACTGGTGCTGACCGGCGCCGAAGCGCTGTACGCGGACATGGGTCACTTCGGCGCAAAGCCGATCCGCATGGGGTGGTACGTGCTCGTGATGCCGTCGCTGGTGTTGAACTACTTCGGCCAGGGCGCGCTGCTGATGCACGACCCGAAGGCGATCGAAAATCCGTTCTTTCTGCTCGCGCCTGAGTGGGCGCTGTTCCCGCTCGTCGTGCTGTCGACGGTGGCGACCGTGATCGCGTCGCAAGCGGTGATTTCGGGCGCGTACTCGCTGACGAGTCAGGCGATCCAGCTCGGCTACGTGCCGCGCATGAAGGTCCTGCACACGTCCGAACTCGCGATCGGGCAGATCTATGTGCCGGTCGTGAACTGGATGCTGCTGTTCATCATTCTGTGCATCGTGATCGCGTTCAAGAGCTCCGACAATCTGGCGGCCGCGTACGGTATTGCAGTGACGGCAACGATGGTGATCACGACGATCCTCGCCTGCGTCGTGATGGTGAAGGTGTGGAACTGGAACAAGCTGCTCGTCGGGCTCATCATCGGCGTGTTCATGGTGGTCGACCTGGGATTTTTCGGCGCGAACCTGCTGAAGGTCGAAGAGGGCGGCTGGTTGCCGCTGTGCATCGGCGGGCTGCTGTTCTTCCTGCTGATGACGTGGTTCAAGGGCAGGATGATCGTGAAGGAACGCACGGCCGCCGACGGTATTCCGCTGATGCCGTTCCTGCAAGGCCTGCTTGCGCATCCGCCGCATCGCGTCTCGGGCACCGCGATCTATCTGACCGGCAGCGATTCGCTGGTGCCGGTGAGCTTGCTGCACAATTTGAAGCACAACAAGGTGCTGCACGAGCGCACGATTTTCCTGACTTTCATCACGCGCGACATACCGTACGTGAACGATGCCGACCGCGTCACGGTGAAGGACATGAACGGTGGCCTGTATCTGGTGAGGGCAGCCTATGGCTTTAACGAAACGCCCGACGTGAAGGCGGTGCTGCTCGACGTCGGCCGCACGCACGACATGACCTTCGAGCTGATGGACACGTCGTTCTTCCTCGCGCGCGAGACCGTGGTGCCGACGCAATTGCCGGGCATGTCGGTGTGGCGCGAGCGTGTGTTCGCGTGGATGCATCAGAACGCCGCGAAGCCGACCGACTTCTTCAGCATTCCGGCTAACCGGGTCGTCGAACTGGGGACGAAGATCGAGATCTGATTGCCGCGCGCGTGACGTGCGGGAGCGCAAACAAAAAGCCCACGCAATGCGTGGGCTTTTTGTTTATACGCGAGTGTAAGCCGCTTACTTCTGCTTGAGCTTGGCAAACGCCGCCGCCATCGCGCCACCCGGCTCCGGTTCGCGCGAGCGTTGCGGCGCGCCGCGTCCCGCGCCGCCGCGATTCGAGTTGGCCCCCGAGCCGCCGCGCTCCTGCTGCGCACCGCCGCCGCTGCGCGCGGCCGCCACGCCGGGTTCGTCGTCGAGACGCATCGTCAGCGCAATACGCTGGCGTTTCACGTCGACTTCGAGCACCTTGACCTTGACAATCTGGCCGGCCTTCACGACCTCATGCGGGTCCTTCACGAACTTCGTCGACAGCGCCGACACGTGCACCAACCCGTCCTGATGCACGCCCACGTCGACAAACGCGCCGAATGCCGCGACGTTCGTCACGACGCCTTCGAGCACCATGCCCGGGATCAGGTCGCTGACTTTCTCGACACCTTCGCGGAACGTGGCGGTCTTGAACTCGGGACGCGGATCGCGGCCAGGCTTTTCGAGCTCGACCAGGATGTCGCGCACGGTTGGCAGACCGAAACGCTCGTCGACGAATTCGGCGGCTGACAGTCCGCGCAACGCGTCGCGATTCCCGAGCACTTCGCCGACCTGTTTGCTGATCTTCGCGAGGATGCGCTGGACGACCGGATACGCTTCCGGGTGCACCGACGAGCGGTCGAGCGGATTCTCGCCATTGTTGACGCGCAGGAAGCCGGCCGCCTGCTCGAAGGTCTTGTCGCCGAGACGGGGCACCTTACGCAGATGCTCGCGCGACGGGAACGGCCCATTCGCATCGCGATAGTCGACGATGTTGCGCGCGAGCGTCGCATTGAGCCCGGACACGCGAGCGAGCAGAGCGACCGACGCGGTGTTCGCATCGACGCCGACCGCGTTCACGCAGTCTTCGACGACCGCGTCGAGCGAGCGCGCGAGTTCGCGTTGGTTCACGTCGTGCTGATACTGGCCGACGCCGATCGCCTTCGGCTCGATCTTCACGAGCTCGGCGAGCGGGTCCTGCAGACGTCGCGCGATCGACACCGCGCCGCGCAGCGACACGTCCATGGCGGGGAATTCCTTGGCGGCGAGTTCGGACGCCGAGTACACCGACGCGCCCGCTTCGGACACGACGATCTTCTGCAGCTTCAGCTCCGGATGACGCGCGATCAGCTCGCTCGCGAGCTTGTCCGTCTCACGCGACGCGGTGCCGTTGCCGATGCTGATCAGCTCGGCCTGCGTCTGCGCGGCGATCCGCGCGAGCTTCGCGAGCGAGCCGTCCCAGTCGCGGCGCGGCTCATGCGGATAGATGACGTCGGTCGCGAGCACCTTGCCGGTGCGATCGACCACGGCCACCTTCACGCCGGTGCGCAAGCCCGGATCGAGACCGATCACGGCCTTCGGGCCAGCGGGCGCCGCGAGCAGCAGGTCCTTCAGATTGCGCGCGAACACGCGGATCGCTTCGTGTTCGGCTTCGTCACGCAGGTTGGTCAGCAGCTCGTTTTCGAGGTGCGGCTGCACCTTCACGCGCCAGCACCAGCGACATACGTCGGAGAGCCACCTGTCGGCGGGGCGATTCTGATTGGCGATGCTGAAGTGCCGCGCGATCATCGCTTCGCCCGGATGCGGCACCTGCGCGTCGAGCTCTTCGCCCAGCCCGAGCTTGATCATCAGTACACCGGCATTGCGGCCGCGGAACAGCGCGAGCGCGCGATGCGACGGCACCGTGCGGATCGTTTCAGCGTAGTCGTAGTAGTCGCGGAATTTCTCTTCTTCCGCGGTTTCCTTGCCTTCCACGACCTTCGACGACACCACGCCCTGGTTGAACAGGTAATCGCGCAGCTTGCCGAGCAGCTCGGCGGTTTCGCCGAACTGTTCGGAGAGGATGTCGCGCGCGCCGTCGAGCGCGGCCTTCACGTCGGCGACGCCTTTTTCCGCGTCCACGTAGGCGGCCGCTTCGGTTTGCGGATCGAGCAGCGGATCGCCGAGCAAGGCGTCGGCGAGCGGTTGCAAACCGGCTTCACGTGCGATCTGCGCGCGCGTGCGGCGCTTCGGCTTGTACGGCAGATAGAGGTCTTCCAGCACCTGTTTGCTGTCGGCGCCTTCGATCGCGCCGCGCAGCTCGTCGGTGAGCTTGCCCTGTTCGTCGATGCTCGCGATGATCGTCGCACGCCGGTCTTCCAGCTCGCGCAGATACAGCAGGCGTTCCTCGAGGTTACGCAGTTGCGTGTCGTCGAGATTGCCGGTCACTTCCTTGCGGTAACGGGCGATGAACGGAACGGTCGCGCCTTCGTCGAGAAGTTCCACCGCGGCCGAGACCTGGCGCGGCTGGACTGAGAGTTCGGTGGCGATGCGCTGGACGATCTTGAGTGCTACGGTTTCCGTCATAAGGTCTTGGTGTTCCTGCGGACTCAGTGATGGGCCGCGCGCGGGCGGCAAATCGGACAGGCCGGGCGTGCGCCGCGACCAGGTTGCTAGAGCGGGGCATTTTGCCATAAATGCCAAAGGGCTCAACCGGGGGGTGTTAGAATTTCGGCCATGTTCCGTTGACCCTCTACGACGTTGCCAATCTCCTTGTCCCTCAACCGCCTGGTCTTTTCGCTAACGTCAGGTTTGCTGCCGGGTTCGTCTCGGGGCTCGTCGCAATTGCCGCTGGTTTCGCCCCGCTGGTTCCGTGCTTCGTTCGTGTCGGTCGCTGCGTCGTGCTCGATCGCCGCCGCGCTCGCCGTGCCGGTGTCGGCCGTGGCGCAGGGCACGACGCCGGCGCAAGGCACGACGCCGGCGCAAGGCATGGCGCCGGTCGCGGCATCGGCCCCGCAAGCTGCCGCGACCGCGGAGAGCCCCCAAAGTGCGAGTGACGCAGCGGCGTTGGACAAATCGTTCGACGAACGGCAACAGGTGCTCAATCAGCGCACCGACGACAACAACTACCAATATGCGGTCGCGCAGCACAACTGCTACAGCCGCTTCTTCGTCAATCACTGTCTGGACCGTGCGCGCGACGCAATGCGCAGCGTGCAGGCGGACATCCGCAAGGAACAGCTCGCGCTCGACGGCGAGCAGCGCGCGCAGCGCGCTCGCGAGCGCGACGAGCGCACGGCATTGCGGCGCGCGCAAAACGAGGCCGAGGCGCCGCAACGTGCCGCCGAAGACGCGCGCAACGAGCAGGCGTATCAGGAAAAGCAGCGTCAGAACGCGCTCGATCAGGCGCAGCGCAACGCCGAGGCACCGCAGCGCCAGGCCAACGCGCAGGCGTACGAGGACAAGCAGCGTCAGCACGCGCTCGATCAGGCGCAGCGTGGCGTCACGCCGGCGCAGGCGGCGGCCAATCAGCAGGCTTACGACCAGAAACAGAGCGACTACCAGCGCAAGCTCGAGGAAGCGCGGCAGCAGGGCGCGCAAAAGGCCGAGGAGCGTCAGCAGAAGCAGGGGAATTTCGAGAAGAAGCAGGCCGACGCCGCGCAGCATAAGCTCGATGTCGAAGCGCGTCAGAAGCAGGCCGCCGAGAAGGCCGAGCAGAAGCGTCAGGACGAGTTGAAGCAGCAACAACTCGAAGAGCAGCAAAAACAGCAACAAGAGCAACAGTAAGTGTGCTGTAGTGGCTGTGCCGTAGAGTGAGCCGTGGCGGTCGTGCCGAGGGCCGCGCCGTAGTCGCAGTAATGCGTTTTGAGCCGGACAGCAACCTTAGGCATCGGGCCGCGCGCGCGGTTCGTGCCGCCGACCCGAGGAGGCGAGCATGCGCGATCGTCATCACGTCATCGACGCAAACACACTTCGCGACCGCATTCTGCAACTGGAATCGGAGCATAGTGGACTCGACCGCTTGATCGACCGGATGTCGGATGAGCCCGGCATCGACGACTTGGAGTTGCAGCGCCTGAAGAAGCGCAAACTCAAAGTCAAGGACACCATCATCTTGCTGCAATTGCAGCTCGAACCGGACGCGCGCGCCTGAGTTCGCGGCCTGGCAGGCGCCGGGCGCGCAGCGCGCGAGCCGGACTTAGCAGGAACGCTTGCCTTGAATTCACCGCATGACACTTCATCCCGGGCCGCGCCGGGCAACGCATCTGCCTCTGGCACGTCCGCGCCGCGCGCGGCAGCATCGGTGCCCGGTGTGTCGCTGACTCGCGGCCGCGCGAGCGAGCTCGAAGAAATCTTCGCCGACAATGGTCTGCTCGCGCGGCAGATCGACGGCTACCGGCCGCGCGCGTCGCAGGTCGAGATGGCGCGCGCGGTTGCCGCGGCGATGGAAGCATCGGGCCGCGCGATGCCCGAGCCCGCGATGTTCGAGACGCAGAAGCGCCCGGCGCGGCGCTTGCAGCAGACGGGCGCCGATGCGAGCTCCGAGTCGGTCGGCAACAGCTCCCAATCCGAAGGCGCCGATGGCGTCGACGGTGCCGAGAACACGCTGATCGTCGAAGCAGGTACCGGCACCGGCAAGACCTATGCATACCTCGTGCCGGCCATGCTGTGGGGCGGCAAGGTGATCGTCTCAACCGGCACCAAGCATCTGCAGGATCAACTGTTCCAGCGCGATATTCCGACAGTGCGCGATGCGCTCGCGGTACCGGTGTCGGTCGCGATGCTGAAGGGCCGCGCGAACTACCTCTGCCACTACTACCTGCAACGTACCGCGGACAACGGCCGTCTGCCGTCGCGCCAGGAAACCTCGTATCTGCAGGACATCGTGCGCTTCGCGAAGATCACGCGCACGGGCGACAAGGCCGAGCTCGCGAGCGTGCCGGAGACCGCGCAGGTGTGGTCGATGGTCACGTCGACGCGCGACAACTGTCTTGGCCAGGAGTGTCCGCATTACAAGGACTGCTTCGTGATGCAGGCGCGCCGCGAAGCGCAGCAGGCCGATATCGTGGTGGTCAACCACCATCTGTTTTTCGCCGACATCATGCTGCGCGATACCGGCATGGCGGAGTTGCTGCCGACCGCGAACACGGTGATCTTCGACGAAGCCCATCAGTTGCCCGAAACCGCGACGCTGTTTTTCGGCGAGACGCTGTCGACCGCGCAGTTTCTCGAACTTGCGCGCGATTCGGTGGCCGAGGGCTTGGGCCATGCGCGCGATGCGCTCGACTGGGTCAAGCTCGGCGCCACGCTCGAGCGCGCGGCGCGCGACGTGCGGCTCGCGTTCAAGGAAGACTCGGTGCGTCTGTCGATCGGCCAGTTGCCCGACGATCACCCTCTGTTCTCCGCACTCGAGACGCTTGAAACCGAGCTCGACGCGTTGACTTCGGCGCTGGCGGGGCAGGCCGAGCGCGCCGAGTCGCTGGGCGCGTGTCTGCGCCGCGCGCGCGAGTTGCAGGACGTGCTGAGCGGCTGGACCACGCCGCCCACCAGCGCCGAACGCAACGCGGTTGCTGCAGGCGAGGGCGACGCCAATGCCGGGCGCGCCGATCCGAACGAAAAGGTACGCTGGATCGAGGTGTTCTCGCACACGGTGCAGCTTCACGAAACGCCTTTGTCGGTCGCGCCGATTTTCGCGAAGCAGCGCGCCGGCGTGCCGCGCGCGTGGATCTTCACATCGGCGACCTTGTCGGTGCGCGGCGACTTCACACACTATGCGGCGCAGATGGGCCTGAACGCGAAGCGTTCGATGACCTTGCCGAGCCCGTTCGACTATCCGTCGCAGGGGCTGCTGTACGTGCCGCGCAATCTGCCGCAGCCTTCGTCGCCGATGTTTACCGACGCCGTGTTCGATGCCGCGTTGCCCGCGATCGAAGCATCGGGCGGCGGCGTCTTCATGCTGTGCACGACGCTGCGCGCGGTGGACCGTATTTCGACGAAGCTGCGTGACGTGATCGAGGCCCGCGGCTGGGACTATCCGCTGCTCGTGCAAGGCGATGCGAGCCGCACCGAGTTGCTCGACCGCTTTCGCGCATACGGCAACGCGATTCTGGTCGGTAGTCAGAGCTTCTGGGAGGGCGTCGACGTGCGTGGCGACGCGCTGTCGCTGGTCGTGATCGACAAGCTGCCGTTTGCGCCACCGGACGATCCCGTGCTGGCCGCGCGGCTCGATGCGCTGACCAAGAAGGGCTTGAGCCCGTTCGCCGTGCACCAGCTGCCGCAGGCCGTGATCACGCTAAAGCAGGGCGCGGGGCGCTTGATCCGCGCGGAGACCGATCGTGGCGTGCTGATGATCTGCGATACACGTCTCGTCGATAAACCGTATGGCCGCCGTATCTGGCAAAGTCTGCCGCCGTTCAAGCGCACCCGCGAGATCGACGTGGTGCGCGAATTCTTCGAAGAGAAGAGCACGGCGGCGGGGGCGACGCCCCGATAGACCGACTGAGATTCAGCGTTGGAAAAAACGCCGCTATAAACAGCGGCGTTTTGTTTTTCAGATCACGAGGCCTTAGCCTTGAGCGGGTCGCCAATGTCGATAAAATCGCGCGCCAAAAAGCAAAACGCCACGGAGTTGAATCCGTGGCGTTTTGCTTGACTGCCCGGGAAATCGCGACGACTTCCCGATGCAGTTTTCGCCCAGAGGCGAACCCTACGCGACAGCTTACTGGCTTGCGCCCGAAGCCGGAGCAGCAGCCGAAGCAGCAGCGTCCGAAGCGGCAGCGCCTGCGTCCGAAGCAGCAGCCGAAGCCGAAGCAGCAGAGTCGCTCGCAGCAGCAGCAGCACCCGAAGCAGCCATTGCTGCGTCCGAAGCTGCAGCAGCCGGTGCCGAAGCAGCAGCTGCGTCGCTAGCCGGTGCAGCGGCTTGATCGTTGCTCTTGTTGCATGCAGCCAGTGCCACAGCTGCCAACAGGGATGCTACGAGGAGGGATTTCTTCATGATCACGTCCTTTTATGGTTTAAAGGTAAGCAACAGCGCAAAATAAAACCGGTAATGTGCTCCAACACCGACCTGGGCCGCTGGTGGAGA
>DATAQT010000267.1:0-18469 GCA_036264535.1 Paraburkholderia sp.
ATTCTGGTTGGCACCGCGTTGGCGACCGGCGTGGTCAAGCGCTTGCCGTGGATAGGGACGCGACGCGCGGATACCTGAGCGCACGAAGGACGGTTCGCTGCCGAGCCGGGTCGCGGCCGGCCGATCCGATGCAATGCGACCATGGCAAACCAAAGGCACAAAAAATAGCCCGCACTCGGTGGAGTGCGGGCTATTTTTTTGCCCTACGAAGATAGGCGACGTCACGTTGTGTGGAATCACGTGAGCGTTCGCGCGTGGAAATTCGTAACCGAAAAAAAACCGCCCGGCTTGCTCAGGGCGGCTTTGTCGAACCGGCGGCGTTGGCCGCGAGGTTCTTGTGTCAGTGCAGCTGGTAGACCATCAGGCTCATGATCTGCTTGGCCTGCGGGCTTTCGTCGAGTTGCCCCTTGTCGTCGACCACGGCCACGCGAGTCTGATCAGGCGTCACCGCGCGCACGTTCACGCGATACTGCTTCGCGACTTTCTCCTTCTTGCCGTGGAAGACCTGGCTCCAGAAACCCTGCTCGGCCGACGTCAGATCCTTCGGATCGACGTAGCGCACGAAGTACAGGCCGCGGCTCACATCGCGGTCGTCGACCGTGAAATTGCTGCGATCGAGCGCCAGGCCCACGCGCAGCCATGCACGGTCAAACGGCTCGCCGAGCGTAAGCTCGGTCGACGAGATCTGCGCCGACGTGTTGTTGTTCGCCGAATCCGTGTCCGGCATCGGCGGCTGGGCCGCGAGCACGACGTTCTGCGCGGCAACCGCTGCCGTCGCCGACTTCGCACCCGCCGGCGCCGCGTTCGGCGCGATCTGCGTGCCCGCCGGCGACAGCTCGGCGTTCTGCATGCCACCCGCGTTGGTACCCGAATCAGCCCGCCCGAGCGAGGCCATCAGACGCTTCAGATATTCCTGCTCGAGCGCCGGGTCGTTCGGCTTGGGTTGCCACTGGGTCGAATCGTTGTTCGTGCCGGTGATCGCCTCGCGCATGCCTTTCTGGCTGACGAACACATAGGTGCCACCGTTCGGCGCCGCTTCGAGACGGGTGCGGTACTTGTTGCGCTCCGAGCTCACGTAGCTGTTGCCCATCGCCTTCGACAGCGTGTTGCGGATAAAGCCGTCATTGATCTGCGCGTGGGTTTCGTTCCAGTCGGTTTCCATCACGCCCTTGTCGCGCTGGTCGACGACGAGCAGGAAGCCCTGCTCCTGCCAGAAGCGGCGGATTTGCGGCCAGGCCTGATCGGGCGTTTTGTTGTCGATCACGAGCCAGCTCTCGGTGCCGTCGCGCTGGATGTGCAGGCCCTGGACGGGCGGCACGACCGAGATCGAGTCGCCGGCCGGCGCCTGCGCCTGCACCTGTTTCAGCGCGGACAGCGAGGTTTCGCCGCCCTGCGGCGGCAGCGAACGCTGATCGGACGTCTCGTCGATCATGTTCGGCGGTACGGCAAGCGATGCCTGCTTCGAACGGGAGTCGCTCCGGTAATCGATTTTGGTCGGCGACGAGGTGCCGCAGCCGGCGACCAGCCCGCCTGCCACGAGCATTACTGCAAACCGCTTGGTGAGACGAAGATCAGTCATGTTCGGGGAATCCTTCCGCTACGCCACGGCAAGTTTCCGTGGATCAACCCAACATTTTACCGGTCCCGGCGAGGCGTGTGCAAAAACTGGGGTTTCCCCGCGAATCGCACGGGGGAAAGTGCCGCGCCCACGCCGTGCGACGCAGCTGAAAATGCCCGTCGGCGCGAGCTGCGGCCGACCCGGTTAGCGGCCTATCTGATCGACGGAGCGATCACGGGAATAAAGTCCTCGCCAGCCATCCTCTTTGCGTTTTTATGAGGTAAATTTAACACTCAATAACACTCTTGGGTTGACATTAGGAGTGTTCCCGGGTTTACGCCGGAGCCCTGCCGAACAAGGGCTTCCGGTCTGCATGCGGCTAATTTTTGAGATTGCCTGCGGCCCTGTGCGCAGCGGTCTGCAAAGAACAGAAGAAAGCGGTGCTACGTTAAGTGAGTCATCTCAATAAAAATCCGGCACCAATCGAGGAAGGCCACATGTACAAGTCGTATCTCAATCCAGCCGCGCTCGCCGCGGCAATCGCCGTCGTCGCGTGCTGCGCGAGCGTCGGCGCCCATGCCGAACTAGGCGGCATCATGCCGAGCCAGGCCGTGTCGGGCGCGAGCGCCCCGCGCACGCTGCTCAACGGCGCACTGCGCGAACGCACGTGGACCGACCCCGGCAATACCACCATCAACGAATATGCGACCAGCACCGGTCTGATCGTCGCCTACGCATGGCAAGGCCCGACGATGCCGGATCTGCACGCGCTGCTCGGCAAATACGGCGACTCGTACAAAACGGGCGCCGCGGCGGCGGCCGGCAGCGGCAATCTGCACGCGTCGCGGGTTGCGCGCTCCGATGTGATCGTCGAGTCCGGCGGACCGATGCGTGGCTACGTCGGACGCGCATGGCTGCCGGCGGCTTTGCCCGCCGGCGTCACCTCCGACGACATCCAGTAACGCGCGCGCCCCGCACGCGTCGTTCGCACATTCTTCACGCCTGGTTCCACCCCACGGACCGTCACGCCATGCAATCCGCCCTGCGTTTCCATGCCCTGCTTCTCATCGTCTGCGCGGCCCTCATCGGCTGCGGCGGCGGAGGCGGCAGCTCCTCGTCCAGTTCGTCAGGCTCGTCCGGCTCAGGCTCGACGCCGTCCTCGAGCACGCCGACCTCGTCGACCAGTTCCACGAATGCGCCGAACACGGCGCAGAGCCCGAACGTGCCGCAATCGACCACGCCCAACGTGCAGCCGATCACGGTCGGCGTATCGCCCGGTAATACGCGCAACATGCTGACGACGAGCGTCACCGTCTGCCAGGCCGGCACCAGCAACTGCGCGACGATCGACGACATCCAGGTCGACACCGGTTCGAACGGCCTGCGCATCCTCGCGTCGGCGCTGCCGACGACCTTGTCGCTGCCCACCATTGCCGCCGGCAGCGGCGTGAGCGCCGAATGCGCGGTGTTCGGCAGCGGCTACGCGTGGGGCTCGATCCGCAACGCGGACGTGCGCATGGCCGGCCAGCAGGCGTCATCGATTCCGATCCAGGTGATCGCCGACACCGCGCTGCCTGCCGCGCCCACCGACTGCGCGAACGTCGGCACGTCGCTGCTGACGGTGTCGAGCCTGCACTCGAATGGCATCCTCGGCGTGGGTCTGTTCCCGGTCGATTGCGGCAGCGGCTGCTCGAATTCCGCGGTGCCGCGCTGGTACTACAGTTGCACGACGAGCGGCTGCACCGCGATCGCTCAGCCGCTCGCGCAACAGGTGACCAATCCGGTCAGCAGTTTCCCGCTCGATAACAACGGCGTCGTGATCGACCTGCCGGCCGTCGCCGATGCGGGCGCGGCCAGCGTGTCGGGCTCGCTGATCTTCGGCATCGGCACCCAGTCGAACAACACGCTGACGAGCACGAACGTCCTCAAGGCGAACGCGTCGACCGGCTACGTGACGACGACCTCGGGCGGCCAGGCCTACGCGGTGAGTTATCTCGACAGCGGTTCGAACGGCCTCTTCTTCCATTCGACGCAGTACCCGGTGTGCGGCTTCTGGTACTGCCCGAGCTCGACGCTGTCGGCGAGCGCGTCGATTACCGGGATCGATGGCCTGTCGAGCACGGTGTCGTTCGACATCGGCAATTCGAACACGCTGTTCGCGTCATCGAACAATGCGTTCGACAACCTCGCCGGCAGTTCGAGTCAGGGCTTCGGCTGGGGCTTACCGTTCTTTTACGGCAAACGCATTTACACGGCGATTGCGGCGCGCAACACGTCGGCCGGCCAGGGGCCGTATTACGCGTTCTGAGGTGGATTGAATCGGATTGGAGGCGCTGCGCGGATGGGTTGGCGCGAGAGCGGATTCAGCCCGCCGCGCTAGCCGGTTGCGCGACCGGCGTGGCCAACTTCGCCGGCGCGAGCCAACGGAACACGTCGAGCTGCTCGCCGTGGAACGTGCACTCGGCGGCGGCCGGCGTGCTGAGCTTCTTCGGCTCGGCCGGCTTCGCGCTCACCTTGACGTCCGACGCCGCTTTCGGCGCCGATGCCGCGAGCGACGCGGCGGCCGCCACCTCGGACGCGCTCACCAGATGCTCGATCGATCCCTCCACCACGACGCGCGAGCCGCGAATCGCGGCACCGCGATGCGTGACGCGCAGCGTATCGGACGACATGCCCGACGACGTATCGGCCAGCTTGCTGCGCATCAATTGCTCGCATGCGCTGGAATTGCGGATGCCGCTCGTGCAGGCCGCCAGCAGCGCCGCGGCGCTCGCGATACAGACGATAGAGAGAAGGCGGATCTTCATCGATATTCCGTGGTTCTAGGCGTCGGCCATTGTAGCTTACGACCCTGTCGCGCGGCACCGTAGCCGCCTGCCACTTGACCTTGGCGCGGCGCGTCGGCATCGTGTTGACCGGCTGCGCCGTCGGTGGCGCAGTTTGCCGCGCTGTCAGCCGCGCTGTCAGCCGCGCAGTCAGCGTCACTGAGCGGCGAATTCAGAGCCGCTTTCCCTCCTGTAACGACCTCGGCTTCTTCATGCTCAGCCTCGTCCTGCTCGCGATCGCCGCGTACGCCGCGACCAATATCGACAACCTGTTCGTGCTGCTCGGGTTTCTGACCGAAGCGGGCGCGCAACGACGCCGCGTCGTCGCCGGACAGTACGCGGGATCATTGATCCTCGTTGCCGCCGCGCTCGTGCTCGCGGCCTTGCTCGCGCGCCTGCCGGCCGGCTATGTAGGCCTGCTCGGCTTGCTGCCGATTGCAGTGGGTCTGCACAAGGGATGGCAGCGCTTCGGCCCCGGCCACGCGCAGCGCGACGACACCGAGGACGACCAGGCGCACAGTCATGCACGCGACAGCGCCCTCGCAGCGCGCCGTACGACCGCTTCCCCACCCAGTCGCGGCTCATCGGGCTGGACCGTCGCGAGCGTCGCGATTGCCAACGGCTCGGACAACGTTGCCGTCTACGTGCCGCTGTACGCGAGTCATACTCCCGCCCAGAACGCGCTCGTCACGCTCGTGTTCATCGCGATGATCGGGCTGTGGTGCGCGGGGGCGGCATGGCTCGTCGACCATCCGCTGCTCGGCGCGCCGATCCGTCGATACGGCTCGGCGTTGCTGCCGCTGATCCTGCTGGCGATCGGCGTATCGGTGATCGTGAACAACGATACGCTGCGGCTTTTATTCGGCAGGTGAGCGGCGCGGCACTCTCAATTCGCCGGCGGCTGCGGCTGCACGTACGTCCGCACGCCCGCCAGCGGTGCACCGTAGCCGCCCGCGGTCGCGTTGTTCGGCAAGCCGTTGACCAGTTGCGCACGCGGGTCGGTCGGATTCAGATTCAGCTCGCCCGCCTGCTGATTGCCGTGCGTCGGATACTCGCTGCCGGGCGCCGCCTTCGGCATCAGACGCGTGCTGTTCTGCGGCGCGTTGATGTCGTTCTGCGCGCTGAGCCCCTGCGCGCCCGCCTGCCCAACGAATCCGCATGCCAACGCCGCGCCCGCGCAGAGCCACGCGACGCCCGATATCTTCGCTACCCTTTTCATCTCCGCCTCCTGCACAGTGAATGGAACGATGCCTCGTGGCCCCGCCCGCGAGCAGAGCGCTGCACGAGCGTCGTTCGACACCTTCCTTGCGTATGGCCGCCCCACCGCAACCCTTGACGCATTCTTAATAATATGTTCCCATTGCGCACTATGTACCGCGCCCAGACCAACCTATCGCTACTACTAGCCCGCTCTACCGGGCTAGGTCTGCTGCTGCGCGCGTCCGCTTCCTTCTGATACACCGAAGCACCGCTTGAATCCCCAGTAACTGACCCAGCCCCGGTTTCCGACCGGCGGCCCAGTATCGCGTTTTCGTCGTCCGGTCGACACCCGTTCCACGGTCTCTCCCTCGGATGATGAAAATGTTGAAAAACCCTGCAACCAAGTACCGCTCGTTCAAGCCGATCAATTTGACGGATCGCCAGTGGCCGTCGCGCACCATCACGCGCGCGCCGATCTGGATGAGCACCGACCTGCGCGACGGCAACCAGGCGCTGTTCGAGCCGATGAACGCCGAGCGCAAGATGCGCATGTTCAAGACGCTGGTGCAGATCGGCTTCAAGGAAATCGAAGTTGCGTTTCCGGCGGCCTCGCAGACCGATTTCAACTTCGTGCGCGAACTGATCGAGGGTGGCCATATTCCCGACGACGTGACGATCGAAGTGCTCACGCAGGCACGCGACGATCTGATCGAACGCACCTTCGAATCGTTGCGCGGCGCCCCGCGCGCGATCGTCCACCTGTACAACGCAACCGCGCCGGAATTCCGCAAGATCGTGTTCGGCCTCGAGAAGAGCGGCGTGATCGAACTCGCGCAGAAGGCCGCGCGCACGATGAAGCGCCTCGCCGACGCGCGACCGGAAACGCACTTCACGCTGCAATACAGCCCGGAAGTGTTTAGCGGCACCGAACTCGAATTCGCCAAGGAAGTCTGCGATGCGGTGTTCGACATCTGGCAACCGACGCCCGAGCACAAGGCGATCGTCAATCTGCCGGCCACCGTCGAAATGGCGACGCCGAACGTCTACGCGGACCAGATCGAATGGATGCACCGCAATCTCGCGCGCCGTGACTCGTTGATCGTCTCCGTCCATCCGCATAACGACCGCGGCACCGCCGTCGCGGCCGCGGAGCTCGCGGTGATGGCGGGCGCGGATCGCGTCGAAGGTTGCCTGTTCGGCAACGGCGAGCGCACCGGCAACGTCGACCTCGTCACGCTCGCGTTGAACCTGTACACCCAGGGCGTCGACCCCGAGCTCGATTTCTCGAACATCAACGAAGTCGCACGCACGGCCGAGGAATGCACACAATTGCCGGTGCATCCGCGTCATCCGTATGTCGGCGATCTGGTGTTCACCGCGTTCTCCGGCTCGCACCAGGACGCGATCAGGAAGGGCTTCGCCGTGCAGAAGCCGGACGCGATCTGGGAAGTGCCGTACATGCCGATCGATCCGAGCGATCTCGGCCGCACCTACGACTCGGTGATCCGCGTGAACAGCCAGTCGGGCAAGGGCGGCATCGCGTATCTGCTCGAGCAGAGCTACGGTGTCGTGTTGCCGCGCCGCCTGCAGGTCGACTTCAGCTCGGCCGTGCAGCGCTACACCGACGACAGCGGCCAGGAGGTCACGCCCGCCCAGATCTGGGAACTGTTCCAGCAGGAATACGTGCGCACGGCCGAGCCGGTTCGCTATATCAGCCACAGCCTGTCCGAGCATGACGGCCGCGAGCACATCAAGCTCAACGTCGAAATCAACGGTACGCCGCGCGTGCTGAGCGGCGCCGGCAATGGTCCGCTCGACGCGCTGATGCACGCCTTCGACGTGCCCGTGCGCATCCAGCACTACGAGGAACGCGCGCTCACGCAAGGCGCCGATGCCCGCGCGATCGCGATCGCCGAAATGGCCGGCGCCGATGTGGCCGGCAGCGCGTTCGGCGTCGGTGTCGATGCGAACCTGATCACCGCGTCGATTCGCGCGGTGATCAGCGGCGTCAACCGCGCTTATGCACGCGTGAACGCCGATGCGCAGGAGCGCTTCTTCGACGCCGCGCTGAGCGACGCGACGGTGTGAGGCCTGGGTCCGCCACGATGACCATGCGGTGCGCCGCGTGGTCATCGCGCTGACAGCAATAACGAAGGGGCGTTTCGACGCCCCTTCTTTTTTAACGTCGATTCATCCGCCTCGGCGTCAGCGTCAGCATCGGCCGAGGTTCATTGAATCACGTCCCGACCGAAGTACTTCAGCGAAATCCGCTGATACGTACCGTCTTTTCGCATGCCGGCGAGCGCGTCGTCGATCGCCACCCGCAGCTTCGGATTGCCCTTGCGGATCAGCACGGCGGACTTGTCGCTGCTTTTGGGCGACGTATCGACCGCGACGACCTTGATCCTCGCGTCGGGCTCGCGCTTCCTGTAATCGAGAAACGACAATGAATCGTTGACGGTCGCGTCGACCCGGCCCGCGACGAGCAGATCGATCGACTCGTCGAAGCCCTGCGCCGGAATCACCTGCGCGCCGTGCGCGGCCGCGATCCTGCCGACATTGCTGGTCATCGTATTGGCGGACTTGCGGCCCTTCAGGTCATCGAACGACCTGATGGTCGTGTTGTCCGATGCCACGATCAGCACCGCGTGCGAGGTGATGTACGGGTCCGAGTAATCGTATTTGAGCTTACGCTCGTCGGTGATGGCGACCTCGTTGATCACCGCGTCATAGCGATCGACGTCGAGACCGGCGATCAGCCCTTCCCATTTGGCTTCGATGAACTGCGGCTTGACGCCGAGACGTTGCGCGATGCCGCTCGCGAGCTCGACGTCGAAGCCGGTCAGCTTGCCCGCGTCGTCGTGATAGGTGAACGGTGCGTAAGTGCCTTCGGTGCCGATCCGGAATACGCCCGACGCCTTGATCTGGGCGAGATCGTCGGCGCTCGCCGGCTGCCCCGGTGCGGCCTGCAACAGCGCGATCAGCGCGAGTGAACGAATCGGCTTCATCGGACGGCTCCGTCTGGGTGGCTGCGTCGGTGGAGGACTGCCGCCTTCGGCGGGCGGTGCCGGCGCGCGGCCGGCGGCGTGGGCCGACTGTAGCAAACCGTCCGCGATTTTCAAAGCGCTCCGGGCGCGGGCGCGCCGACGCTCGCCGGTCAGCCGCGGCGTTCGTCCATCATCAACACGACACAGGCAAAAAGACCCCGCAAGCGCTCATGCTTTCACGAGCCTTGGCGGAGCCTTTTCACGGAGCTTTCACCGTGCGCGGCATCTGGGCCGCGCGTCGTTCAGTACGTCTCGAGATGCAGCCGCCCTTCGCGCTTTAGCTTCGCCCACAACGCCTCCCAATCGAGCTGATGCTGCTCGCCGATATCCTTGAGCGCCTGCAGCACCCCGTCCTCCATGCCTTTGAGGCCGCACACGTAGATATAGGTGTTGTCGTCCTTCAGCAGGTTCGCGACGTCCGCGCCGCGTTCGCGCATCGCGTCCTGCACGTAGCGCTTCGCCTGTCCCGGCGTGCGCGAAAATGCGAGCGTGGTGTCGATGAAATCCTTTGGCAGATTCGTCAGCGGTCCGAAATACGGCAACTCCTCCTTGGTGCGCGCGCCGAAGAACAGCATCAGCTTGCCGGTCGCGCCTTTGAGCCGCTTGCGCCGGCGGTACTCGGTCATCGCGCGCATCGGTGCCGAACCGGTGCCCGTGCAGATCATCAGCAAATGCGAGTTCGGATGATTCGGCATCAGGAACGTACTGCCGAACGGGCCGATCACGTTGACTACGTCGCCCTTCTTCAGATCGCACAGATAGTTCGAGCAGACGCCGTCGATCACGTCGCCATGCTGCTGCGACACGCGCCTGACCGTCAGCGACACGTTGTTGTAGCCGGGCCGCTCGCCGTCGCGCGGACTGGCGATCGAGTACTGGCGCGCGTGATGCACGCGGCCGTCGGTGGCCGCGCCGGGCGGAAGAATGCCGATCGACTGCCCTTCGAGCACCGGAAACGGCATCGAGCCGAAATCGAGCACGATGTGATGAATGTCGCTCGACGTCGCGCTGTCGGTGAGCCGGTAGTTGCCGACCACGGTCGCGGTGGTCGGCACCTTGTGCGTGTAGAGATTCACGTACGGCTTCGCGGCCGACCACGGCGGCACGACCGCGCCGCGCACGGTGTCGACTTCGATGCCGTCCGCCTCGGCGGAGTCGTCGCCCGAAGTGGCAGCGGCCGCCACTTCTTCAGCCGGCACCGCCATCGTGTTCTGCTCGGGCAGCACGTCCCACGTGAACTGCTCGTCGATCGAATACGCATCGGCCTTCAACACCGTGCGCCAGTTGTCGATCGCGCCGGTCGGGCACGGCGGCACGCAGGCCATGCAGCCGTTGCAGACATCGGCCTTCACGACGTAGTTGTTGTCGTCGTGCGTGATCGCATCGATCGGGCAAGTCTCTTCGCAGGTATTGCAGCGAATGCAGATCTCCGGATCGATCAGATGCTGCCGCAAAACTTCGACCGATACTGGGCCGTTCATGACTACCTCCACCTGGTAATACGGCGCGCGCGTGGCGCGCCTTTCGTGCTTCGCTGGCTTCAGTTGAAGCGCACGTATTCGAAATCGACCGGCTGACGGTTCACGCCCATCGCGGGCGGCGCGATCCAGTTCGCGAACTTGCCCGGCTCGGCGACGCGGCCCATCAGCGACGCGACGAACGCGCGGTCTTCCGGCGTGGCGAGCCACTTCGCCTCGTTGGCGGCCCATTCGGCCTCGCTGACGACGCGGCCATCGGGCGACACGCGCGTGCCCGCGAACGTGCCGATCTGCCGGTTGAACGCCTTGTGCGGCACCGTCATGCGAAAGTCGATGCCGGCCTTCTCTAGCACCTTGTTCCAGCGGCCGACGCCCGCGACCGAATCTTTGATGTAATCGTCGCGCAGCACTTCGTTCATCGCGTTGAGCATCGGCACCTCGCGCTCGACGAGCTTGCCGTCCTGCACGTCGAGCAGCTTGTAGCTATGCTCGTTCAGGCGATGATCGTCGTCGCGCTTGCCTTCCTCGTAGCGTCCCTTGAGACCCGAGCTATAGAACGTCGCCGCGTTCGACGAATGATCGGCGCCAAACAGATCGATCGTGACCGAGTAATGAAAGTTCAGATAGCGCTGGATGGTCGGCAGATCGATCACGCCGGCCGCGCGCAGCTTCGCGACGTCGTCGGTGCCGAGCTCGTTCATCACCTGCGCGGTGCGCTGGATCACGCGCGACACGCCCGATTCGCCGACGAACATATGATGCGCTTCCTCGGTCAGCATGAACCTGGTCGTGCGCGCGAGCGGATCGAAGCCCGACTCCGCGAGCGCCGACAACTGGAACTTGCCGTCGCGGTCGGTGAAGTACGTGAACATGTAGAACGCGAGCCAGTCCGGCGTTTTCTCGTTGAACGCGCCGAGAATGCGCGGATTGTCGTCGTCGCCCGAGCGGCGGCCGAGCAATGCTTCGGCTTCCTCACGACCGTCGCGGCCGAAGTAGCGATGCAGCAGATATACCATCGCCCACAGGTGACGACCTTCCTCGACGTTGACCTGGAACAGGTTGCGCAGATCGTAGAGCGACGGCGCGGTCAAACCGAGGTGACGCTGCTGCTCGACCGAAGCCGGCTCCGTATCGCCCTGCGTGACGATGATGCGGCGCAGGTTCGCGCGATGCTCGCCAGGCACGTCCTGCCACGCGGCTTCGCCCTTGTGCTCGCCGAAGTGGATCTTGCGATCCTGCTCGCCCGGCGTGAGGAAAATGCCCCAGCGGTACTCTGGCATCTTCACGTAGTCGAAGTGCGCCCAGCCGCCCGCGTCGACGCTGACCGCGGTACGCAGATACACGTCGTAGTCGTGCGAGCCTTCCGGGCCCATATCGCCCCACCACGACAGAAAGTTCGGCTGCCATTGCTCGAGCGCGCGCTGCAGCGCGCGGTCGTCGGCGAGGTTGACGTTGTTCGGAATCTTTTCGCTGTAGTTGATCGAGGACATGGTCGGTTCCCTGGGTCGGTTCCTGTTCGGAAGCTGCAGTGGCGAGAGGCGCGTATCGGCAGGCGGCGTCGTTTAGTCGGCGTGAGCGCGGTGCATCTCAAACGCGCGACACATCGAATTGCGCCTTGCTGCCCTTGCCGTACACCTTGAGCGCGCCCTTCTCGCCCACTGCGTTCGGCCGGTTGAAGATCCAGTTCTGCCAGGCGGTGAGACGGCCGAAGATGCGCGTCTCCATCGTTTCCGGCCCATTGAAGCGCAGATTCGCTTCAAGGCCGGTCAATGCATCGGGCGACATCGCCGCGCGCTCTTCGAGCGCGATGCGGATTTCGTCAGCCCAATCGATATCGTCCGGCGACGCGGTCACGAGACCGAGGCGTTCGGCATCGAGCGCCTTGACCGGCTGGCCGATCAGCGCGCGCACCGCGTCGAGCGGCCCGGCTTCCTCGTAGAAACGCCGCGCGAGCCGCGATTGATGCGTCACCATCGGATACAAACCGAAGTTGACTTCCGACAGCGTGATCGCCGGCTCCTCACCCTCGTTATCGGGCAGCGCGGCCATATAGGTGCGATCGGCGGCGAAGGCGAGTTCGGCGAACGTGCCGGCGAAGCACGAGCCCGGCTCGATCAGCGTAAAGAGCGAGCGCGACGATACGTCGATACGCGCGAGCGTGCGGCGCAACATGCCGATCGTTTCGCGCACGAACCAGTGATCCTTGTGCTGCAGCAGCGCCGCGTCGACCGCCAGCAGGTTGCGCGCGTCGCCTTCGGTCCTGAACACCCAGGTGCCGATCTCGAGCGCGTTGGTGCGCATCGACAGGATCGCGTCGTCGAGTTCGCGCGCGAATTGCAGCGGCCACCAGTTCGCGCCGGCGGCGACGATCGCGTCGAGCTCGGTCGGCTGCGCGCTGTGCGGCGCGCGCGCGGTGAAGGTCGCGACGCGTTTCGCGCGATCGATCGTCACGTCGACCGTTTGATAGCCGATGCCATCTTCGCGATCCGTGCGTTCGATACGCGTGAGCGCGACGCCTGGCGCTCCGGCCGGACGATCGCTGTGCGCGCCGAGTTCGAGCGCGCGCGCCTGAATGGCCTGGTCGAACTGGTTCGGTTTGACGACTTCATCGACGAGACGCCAGGCCTTCGCGCGTTCGCCGCGCACGCCCTCGACCACCGTGCAGAAAATATCCGCGCGGTCGTGGCGCACCTTGCGTTTATCGGTCACGCGCGTGAGACCGCCGGTGCCCGGCAGCACCCCGAGCAGTGGCACTTCCGGCAGCGACACCGAGGAGGAACGATCGTCGATCAGATAGATTTCGTCGCAAGCGAGCGCGAGCTCGTATCCGCCGCCTGCGCATGAGCCGTTCACCGCGGCAAGAAACTTCAGGCCCGAATGACGCGATGAATCTTCGAGCCCATTGCGGGTTTCGTTCGTGAACTTGCAGAAGTTGACCTTCCACGCATGCGACGAAAGCCCCAGCATGAAGATATTCGCGCCCGAGCAGAACACCCGGTCCTTCAGGCTCGTCAGCACCACCGTGCGGACTTCCGGATGCTCAAAGCGAATGCGCTGGATCGCGTCGTGCAGTTCGATGTCGACGCCGAGGTCATACGAATTCAGCTTCAGCTTATAGCCATCGCGGATGCCGCCGTCCTCGGCGATGTCGATGCCGAGCGTCGCGACCGGACCGTTGAAGCTCAGCTTCCAGTGCTTGTACTGCGATGGCTCGGTGCGGTAGTCGACCGGGGCGACCTGAGCAACGGCGGTGGGTGCTGTGGACATGGGCGTCTCCTGACTGGACGATGCAATCTGTTTTTTGAACAATAGTGCATCAACATATCCACGTAAAGCACTTTAGTGCATTTTTACGGGGAAACCCTGGCGCCCACGCTCAGTCAGTTCACGCGCGCTTCGTCGGGCGCTTCCGCCGCGAGGCGCGCGGCGAGGCGGTCGCGCAACTGCAGGTAGGCATCGGCGAGCGTCTTCTCGCTGGTATCGAACGTCATGTCCGCGCGCCCGTATAGCTCGGCGCGCCCGGCAAGGATGCGCTTCAGGTCGTCCATCGCCTCCCGGTTGCCGGACATGGGCCGCAGATCGCCTTGCGCGACGACGCGGCGCATATGCTCCTCCGGTGTCGCTTGCAACCACACCGTGAAGCAGTGCGACAACAGCGCGTTGAACGTGCCCGATTCCGACACGAGTCCGCCCGGCGACGCGATCACCGCGCGCGGATGTTCGTGGATCACCGCCTCGAGCGCGCGATGCTCGTAGCGGCGATACGCGCTCGCGCCATACAGCGAATGGATCTCCGACGGCGGACAGCCCGCAAGCTGCTCGATCACGCGCGTGAGTTCGATGAACGGCACCTTGCGCTCCTGCGCGAGCATCCGCCCGAGCGTCGACTTGCCCGCGCCGCGCAGGCCGATCAACGCGATGCGGTCCTTACGGTACGGATCGCGCGGCGCTTGCGCGAACATCTCCGCGAGCGCGACGCGCGCGCGCTGCAGCGCCGCCTGGTCGCGCCCGTGCAGCAGTTCGCGAATCAGCAGCCATTCGGCCGACGCCGTGGTTTCGTCGCCGATCACTTCGGCGAGCGAGCAGTTCAGCGTCGCCGCGAGTTGCCGCAGCACCAGCACCGACGCATTGCCGACACCCGATTCCAGGTTCGCCAGATGCCGCTCCGACAAGCCGGTTTCGGCCGCCAGCGTCTTGCGCGTCATGCCGCGGCGCGCGCGCAGCAGACGCACGCGCTCGCCCATCGAGGTCAGGAACGGGTCGCGCTCTTCACGCTCGCCGCCACGTTCGGCCGGGCGTTCGGTGCGTTCGGCGCGGGCCGCGTGGTCGGCTTCGTCCAATGGTTCGGGAGAGTACTTATGATTCATGTTTTGCGACCTCGCGACTTCGATACATGTACTATAGTGCTTGACACGCACAAGGTGAACGGTTTAATTTTCGCCAAAAGCTGATCGCATCACAAACACAGTCACGCGCCGCCTCGAGTGTCCTGGCGGCGTCACGGAGACGGCGCCGCAATACGCATGCACCAAACTTCCGGCGGCCGGCCATCCGGTGCCCGGACATCCGGCCTGCGTGAGCGCGCTTCTGGAGGCTCGCATGTCCCCACAGGAATTCCAGCGCCTGATCGCAGGCGTCACTGGGCCACTCGCCGGGCGGCCGCTCGACGCTTCGCTCGCGGCCTGGCTGAACGACACCTGGCCCGCCGACAGCGCCACCTTCCGCGAACTGTCGAACGCATGCCGCAGCGGCGTCGCCGAAGGCTGGCTGTGCAACCGCGAGGCCGGCGGTATCCGCTACGGCCGCATCTTCAAGGCACTGCCCGATACGCACGGCTTTTCCGTCGACGTCGTCGACATGCAGGACATCGCCGGTCCGCATCACGTCCATCCGCACGGCGAGATCGATCTGATCATGCCGCTGACCGAAGGCGCGACGTTCGACGCCCATCCGGCCGGCCGGTGCGTGTACGGCCCCGACTCGGCGCATCGTCCGACTGTCGCGAACGGCCAGGCGCTGGTGCTGTATCTGCTGCCGCAAGGGGCGATCGAATTCACGCGCGCTTGAGCAGGGTGCCTGAGCAGCGCGCGGCAAGCATCGAGCGGATCACGAGCACACAACGGCCGGACCGCGACCACGGATGGAGGAGACATATGGAAGCCCTGCTGGAAACGAGCGCGCCTCAGCCGGTCGCGCCGCCGCCGCCGCTGTTCAACTTCGCGAGGCATCTGTTCCAGTTGAACGAAGCACGCGCGGGCAAGCTCGCCTATATCGACGACCACGGCACGATGAGCTATGGCGAGCTCGAAGAGCGCGCGCGGCGCTGCGCCAGCGCACTGCGTGCGCTTGACGTTCATCCCGAGGAGCGCGTGCTTCTCGTGATGCTCGACACCGTGTCGCTGCCGGTCGCGTTTCTTGGCGCGCTTTACGCGGGCATCGTGCCGGTCGTCGCGAACACCTTGCTGAGCGCCGCCGACTATACGTACATGCTGACGCACAGCCATGCGCGAGCGGTCATTGTTTCGGCACCGTTACTACCCAATGTGACGGAGGCGTTGAGCAGCATCGACGACGACGGCTGCCAGCTGATCGTCTCGCAGCCTGATGCATCGACCGAGGCGCCGCTTGCCGCGCCCCGCTTCGAAACGCTCGTCGACGCCGCAACACCCGCGCTCAAAGGCTGTGCGAGCAACGCGGACGACATCGCGTTCTGGCTCTATTCGTCGGGTTCGACCGGCAAGCCCAAAGGCACCGTGCACACCCACGCGAACCTGTACTGGACCGCCGAGCTTTATGGGAAGCCGGTGCTAAGCATCGTCGAGAGCGACGTGGTGTTTTCGGCGGCGAAGCTGTTCTTTGCGTATGGGCTCGGCAACGCGCTGACCTTTCCGCTGTCGGTCGGCGCGACCGCGATCCTGATGGCCGAGCGCCCCACCGCCGACGCGATTTTCGCGCGCCTCGTGCGCCATCGTCCGACGATCTTCTACGGCGTGCCGACTTTATACGCAACCATGCTGGTGTCGCCGAATCTGCCTGCGCGCGCCGACGTCGCGATCCGCGTGTGCGCGTCGGCCGGCGAGGCGTTGCCGCGCGATGTCGGCGAACGCTTCACCGCGCACTTCGGCGCCGAGATTCTCGACGGCATCGGCTCGACGGAAATGCTGCACATCTTCCTGTCGAATCGCGCGGGCGAAGTCGAATACGGCACGACCGGGCGGCCCGTACCGGGCTACGAAGTCGAGTTGCGCGACGAAGCCGGTCGGCCGGTGCCGGATGGCGAAGTCGGCGATCTGTTCATCAAGGGGCCGAGCGCGGCGCTGATGTACTGGAGCAATCGCGAGAAAACGCGCGCGACGTTTCTCGGCGAATGGATCAGAAGCGGCGACAAGTATCGGCGTCTCGCGAACGGCTGCTATGTTTACGCGGGCCGCAGCGACGACATGCTGAAAGTGAGCGGCCAGTATGTGTCGCCGGTCGAGGTCGAGATGGTGCTCGTCGCGCATCCCGCGGTGCTCGAAGCGGCGGTGGTCGGCGTCGATCACGGCGGGCTCGTGAAGACGCGCGCATTCGTCGTGCTGAAGCGCGAGTTCATGCCGTCCGATATGCTCGCCGACGAACTGAAGGCCTTCGTCAAGGAACGGCTCGCGCCGCACAAGTATCCGCGTGAAATCGTGTTCACCGACGATCTGCCGAAGACCGCCACCGGCAAGATTCAACGCTTCAAGCTGCGCGAACAGTCATAGGTGATCCATTGATGCAGAACCGTGCTACCGCCCCTGCCACGTCCTCGGCGAGTGCAGCCAGCAGTTTCGCCGAACTGCCGGCGACCGCCTCGCATGGACCGTTGCGCATCGAGTACCGCTGGATCGACGAACAGCCGAGCGGACAAACGAGCGAACAGCCGGACGCTCACGAGAACGATCGGCCGATCGCGGTATTCCTGCACGAAGGTCTCGGCTCGATCGCCATGTGGCGCGACTGGCCGCAGACGTTGTGCGAGCAGCTCGGCATGCGCGGACTCGTCTATTCGCGACCCGGCTATGGACTCTCGACCCCGCGAGCGCCTCAGGAAAAATGGCCGGTCGATTTCATGACCGCGCAGGCGCGCGACATCCTCCCCGCGCTGCTCGACGCGCTCGATGTCGACCTGCGGCAACGCCAGCGCTTGTGGGTGGTCGGCCATAGCGACGGCGGCTCGATCGCGCTGCTCTACTCGGCGCTGTATCCCGATGCGCTCGCGGGCGCGGTCGTGATCGCGCCGCACGTGTTCGTCGAAGACATCTCGGTGCGAAGCATCGCGCAAACCAGGCAGCTTTACGAAACCACCGATCTGCGCGCGAAGCTCGCCCGCTATCACGCGGACGTCGATTCCGCGTTCTACGGCTGGAACGATATCTGGCTCGATCCGGCGTTCATGCCGTGGTCGATCGTCGACGCGCTCGCGCCGATCCGTCGTCCGCTGCTCGCGATCCAGGGTCACGACGACAACTACGGCACGATGGCGCAGATCGACACGATCGCCGCGCGCGTGCCGCACGCACGGCTCGTCAAGCTCGACGCCTGCGGACACTCGCCGCATCGCGACGCGCCCGCCGCGCTCAACGACGCGATCGCGGCGTTCGTCCGCGCACAGCGATAAGCGCGCGCGGCCTCTTACCAATACTTCATAAAAATTACACGGTTCGGCGATTATGCTGCTGCATCGCTGACCTCGGCACCTCGATGGCGAGGCATCCCTTCCCCGCCCGGAGACAGTGCCATGCTCGTCGTGTCGAAGCCGTTCCGTGCGCCGCGGCGCAAACGTTTGACAGGCACCGTGACCGTCATCGCGCTGTGCGCGCTAGCGGGCGCATGCAGCAACGACGACCCACCCGCCAGCACGAATTCCATCAGTCCTACCGAACATTCCGCGACTGACTCCAGCGACCCATCGATCGCCGCACCGCCGGCCGACTCCGCGCCGCCGGCGCTGACGATCCAGACGCCCGCGGCACCCGCATCCGAGGCCGCCACGGCGCTGTCCCTCACGTCGCCGCCGCTTGCGAGCCCCGTCATCCATACCGTCGATTGAGAATCGCGCCGCGCGCGGCGGCTGGCCTGCCTTTGCGCGTCCGACGCAGCATCGCAGTTGCAGCAACGCAATTCGTTGTCCCCGTGCCTTTTTTCTCAACCGAAGATCAACGCCACAACCATGACCTCCAAAAATCGCCGTGATTTTCTGCGCTCGGCCGCGCAAGCCGCCGGTTCCTTTACCGCGTTGAGCATGCTGCCGCCGGGCATCCGCAATGCACTCGCGATTCCGGCCAACAATCGGACCGGCACGCTCCGCGACGTCGAGCACATCGTCGTGCTGATGCAGGA